>JBCCLD010000347.1:0-4938 GCA_039027055.1 Bacteroidota bacterium | reverse complement strand
GCGTGGTCGGCATGACGAAGACCTGGGCGCGCGAGCTTGGCCGCAAGGGCATCACCGTCAACGCCGTCGCGCCGGGCTTCATCCAGACCGACATGATCGGCAGCGTGCCGGACAAGGTCCTGGACATGTTCGTTGACAAGACGCCGATGGCGCGGCTCGGCCAGCCGGGCGACATCGCGAACGCCTACCTCTTCCTCGCCTCCGAGGAGGCCGGCTTCGTGACCGGCACTGTCCTGAGCGTGGACGGCGGGCTGGTGCTATAGGACGGTCGCAGGTCGTGGGTCGTGGGTCGCAGGTCGTGGGTCGTGGGTCGCAGGTCGTGGGTCGCAGGTCGTGGGTCGCAGGTCGTGGGTCTTCGCTCGCTGGACCAACAACCTGCTCAGCGGGCAGCTTTCTGTATGGCAAGCAGAAGACCGTCGGCTTGGCAACCGACCTGTGATGCCAACTCCGGCTGCAAACTTTCGACCTGGTCATGCTGATTGCCTATGACTTGTCAAGAGCATCGGCGACACGCTCACATGGCCCCCACGGTACGGCTCCCCGCTACGCAGCACCCCGCACATCACCCGCACCAACCGGTTGGCGATGTTGTTGAGCACCAGCCGCACCGGCTTCCCCGCTGCCACCTTCGCCTCGACGTACGCCCGCTGCCGCGCGTCATGCGTCCGGGCCGACCGCGCTCCCAGGTAGAGCAGCTTGCGCGTCAGCGCCGACCCATAGCCCCGCGACGAGACGCGCCGTCGTACCGTGCGCCCGCTCTGGTGCGCGTTCGGCGCGATCCCCCACCCGCTGCGCCAACGACCGCGCCGACGGGATCTGCCCGAAGCCCTCGGTGAGCCCCAGCATCTGCGCGCTCAAGAGCAAGCCCACCCCAGGAACACTCAGCAGCAGACTCCCCCCGGCGAGCGACGGGTGCACGCCGATGAGCCGCCGGAGCTCCTCTTCGAGGGCCGTGATCTGGGCCTTGAGCTCCGCAGCAACCGTGTCGAGGGCGCTGTTAGGAGCGGTGAGCCGAGGTGGCTGCGGGCTGGTTGCCTATGTAGCGGGGGCGCACGGACCGGCGGGGGCCTGGATCAGCATGAGGGCTTGGAGGGCCCGACTCGTAGCGTAGGCTTGGTCCCGTCGGTAGCTTCGTCGGAGCGGGATGCTCCGTCCTCAAGTCTAACAGAACTAGACCTCCTGCACAATAAGCTTTCAGGCCGACTAAGTCCTCGTAAAACAACGATCGATGGTTTTTTGTATAAAATATTGTTTTATAGACATTTAGTCTGCTAATTTTTTTATCATGCAGAAAGTCTACTGGTTTACTGCGTGAAGCTTCGCTTTCAGGATCTCTGACGACTCGACTGTCTCGCGATATCGCTGAGATGCTGAACCAAGTTCAGCATGACAAGGTCGGGAGTTGGTAGCCTGATCTAGTACACACGTTCACACCTTCCCACGTCCATACCCCCATACCCTACCATGAAACCCGTCTACATCGTCGCCGCTGTCCGCTCTGCCATTGGCCGCTTCGGCGGCGCATTCAAGGGCATGGGCCCGGCCGACATCGCTGCCCCCGTCATGAAAGCCGCCCTGGACACGTCGGGCGTGGATGGGGAAGCACTCGACTTCATCTCGATGGGCAACGTGCTCCGCGCCGGGCACGGCCAGCTCGTCCCGCGCCAGGCCGCCTTCAAGGCCGGCATCCCGAACTCCGTCGACGCCCAGGCCATCGACATGGTCTGCTCTTCGGGCATGATGGCTGCCATGAACGGCGCGTACATGATCCAGGCGGGCGACGCCGACCTCGTGCTCACCGGCGGCACCGAGTCGATGTCGAGCGCAGGCTACGTGCTCGACCAGGGCGCGCGCTGGGGCTACAAGTTCCTCATGGGCGGCGGCAATCAGTTCCAGGACGTGATGTTCCGCGACGGCCTCTCCGACCCGGAGACCGGCGAGCCGATGGGCGAGCAGACCGAGCAGCTCGCCGAGGCCGAGGGCGTGACGCGCGAGGAGCTCGACACCGTCGCCGCGATGTCGAACCAGCGCGCCGCCGAGGCCACCGAGGCGGGCCGCTTCGCCGACGAGATCGTGGGCGTCGACTACCGCGTGCGCCGCGACACGAAGACGCTCACCGCCGACGAAGGCATCCGCGCCGACACGACGAGGGCGTCGCTCGCCGGGCTCCGCACCGCGTTCCGCAAGGACGGCGTGCTCACGGCGGGCAACTCGTCGCAGATCTCCGACGGCGCGGCGGTGCTGCTGCTCGCCAGCGAGGACGCCGTGCAGGCGCACGGCCTCACGCCGTGCGCCAAGATCACGGGCTTCGCGTGGGCCGCGGGCGAGCCGTGGCGCTTCCCCGAGGCCCCGGTCCCGGCGGTCAAGAACGTGCTCAAGAAGACGGGGCTCGAGATGGGCGACGTCGACCTCGTGGAGAACAACGAGGCGTTCGCGATCAACTCGGTGCTCTTCCACCGCAAGCTCGGCGTCTCGCACGACAAGCTCAACGTCCACGGCGGCGCGATCTCGCTCGGCCACCCGATCGGCTGCTCGGGCGCGCGCATCATCGTGACGCTCATCCACGCGCTGCGGCAGCACGACGGGCAGACGGGCCTCGCGAGCATCTGCCACGGCACCGGCGGCGGCACGGCGCTCACGCTGGAGCTGGCCTAGCCACGTCGACTCTGACCGGCGTCCTGCGCGGGCGGTAGGCGTCAGGCCTGCCGCCCGCGCCCCGTTGATGGCCTGGCTGCGTTGGCGACAGGGGGCTGCGTTGGCGATAGAGGGCTGCGTTGACGCCCGGGCTGGGCCAGCGGGCCAACGCGGGGCAACATGGAGTTCAGATGGAGAGCAGCCGAGGCCCTAGTTGTGCGGGGGCACTCCCGGGTACACCAAATGCACGTCACCTGGGTCAGATGGCACAACCCTTGTTGCCTTCGGACTCTGCCCATCTCTTGTCTCCTTTCCATTCCCTTCCGACCATGCCATTTCCCCGCTTTCCCCTCGCGCTTGCGCTCAGCCTCGCTGTGCTCCTCAGCGGCTGCGACTCCACCGACTCTGACACGCCGCAGGTCACGCCCGACATCGTCGAGGTTGCCCAGAGCAGCGCCGACCTCCAAACCCTCGTGGCAGCGCTCGGGGCCGCGGACCTCGTCACGACGCTCAAGGGCGACGGTCCATTCACGGTCTTCGCGCCCACCGACGCCGCCTTCGCCAACCTCCCCGACGGCGAGCTCGACCGCCTCCTCCTGCCGGAGAACAAGGACGAGCTGAAAGGCATCCTGCTCTACCACGTCCTCGATATCGAGGCCCTCTCGACCGCCCTCTCCGATGGCCTGACGCTGGCTACGGTCAACGGCAAGACGTTCACCGTCGTCGCGAGCGCGGCCTCCTCGGTCGGCTTCGGCATCGACACCGACGGGGACGGCACGGCCGACGCCAACATCCAGACCGTTGACATCGGCGCGGGCAACGGCGTTGTGCACCTCATCGACGCCGTGCTGATCCCGCCCGCCGACGACGCGACGCCGAACATCGTGGAGCTGGCCAGCGCCAACACCGACCTGGAGACGCTCGTGACGGCCCTGGACGCCGCCGACCTCGTCGAGACGCTTGAAGAGCCGGGCCCGTTCACGGTCTTCGCACCCACCGACGATGCGTTCGCCAAGCTCGGCGACACCGTGGCGACCCTGCTTGAGCCAGAGAACAAGGCCACGCTGTCCACGATCCTGCTCTACCACGTCCTCGGCATTGAGGCCTTCGCGTCGGCCCTCTCCGACGGCCTCCCGCTCGAGACGGCCAACATGCTCACCTGGACAGTCATCGCCGTAGACGGGTCGCCGAGCGGCTTCGGCATCGACACCGACGGCGACGGCGACGCGGACGCCAACATCATCCAGACCGACATCACGGCCTCGAACGGCGTCGTGCACGTCATCGACCAGGTGCTGCTCCCGTCCCAGGCCGAGACCATCACCGCCATTGCCGCGAAGAACGCCAACTTCAAGGAGCTGGCCGGTGCCCTCGGTGCCGTCAACCTCGACGAGACGCTCGCCACCGCCGGCCCCTTCACGGTCTTCGCCCCCGTCAACAGCGCCTTCGCGGAGTTGGACGAGGTACCGACCGGCGATGCGCTGCGCGGCGTGCTGCTCTATCACGTCCTTGAGACCGAGGCCTTCTCGACCGCGCTGCAGGACGGCCTCGTGTTGGCGACGGCCAACGACGGCAAGACGTTTACCATCGTCGCCACGTCGGAGGCGGCCAGCGGCTTCGGCATCGACACCGACGGTGACGGCATGGCCGACGCCAACATCCAGGCGGTCGATGTGGACGCGGCGAACGGCGTGATCCACGTGATCGACGCGGTGCTGATCCCGCCGATGAACTAGGGTCGTCCCACGAGACCTCGTGTGCGCCCGGCGCTCGACGTACAGCGCGGTACTTCCGGAAGGAGGTACCGCGCTTTTTTTCTGAAACACCCAGGGGGTTACCCGGCGTCGCGGGCGTCCTGAAGCAGCCAGTGGCGACGAGGCTGGCTGTGCTCTGCACATCTCATCGAGCGGTTTGCTTGTAGCCTCTCGTCACGTTTCTGTGACACCCACGCCACCTATACGACCGTACTGCGAAACCGGTGGACCGCTTGCTTGCTCGAACCTCTTTCCTCAGCCAGGCTCGGCATTCTTGTGCGGACGCTACCATAGTAATACGGTGCACAAAAATATGCGGTTGGCAGTTGACGACGCGCCCTTACTGTCGGTTTCTTCCGGCACGGTGATCTCTCCCAAGTCGCCAATGCGCATGGTAGGCGTACCACCCTACCCGCCCTCTCACCCGCGCAGCCCAGCAACACGCTCCCTCCTCGTGTTCGATCTCTACTTGCTACTCGCCAGCGACGACGCTGACGCGCTCGACGCCGCCCACCCGACGTCTACCCCGCCTCTCGGCGATATCGCCGAG
>JBCCLD010000346.1:0-4957 GCA_039027055.1 Bacteroidota bacterium | reverse complement strand
GTCGCGTGCTCGTCGATGCCGAGGTTGGGCCGCCCGTAGCCCACGAACCGCTGCACGTCGGCGACGCCGTCGGCGCGTAGCCCTTCCGCCAAGGCCCGCAGCGCGCGCTCGGCACGCCGCTCTAGCTGTTGCTCGACCTCCGATGCCACGGCTTCGGTGCCGAAGGCGAGCCCGGGCACGAGCGTCTCCGGGTAGAACTCGGGATAGGGTCCGGCGAGCTCGATGATGTGGACGAGGTGGACCGGGGCCTCGTAGGCCTTCGCCCAAGCCGTGGCCTGCTTGAGCGCGTCGGCGTTGAGCGGGGAGAAGTCGATGGGCACCACGATGGGCGCATCCGGGCCAGGCACAAGGGGCGTGCCCCTGTCGGGCACCACCAGCACCGGGCAGGGCGCACGGCGCACCACCTCGTCGGCGACGCTGCCGAGGACGAGCCGCCGCAGCCCACGCCGTCCGTGGGTGCCCATCACGATCAGGTCGGCCTCGACGCGCTCGGCGTAGTCGATGAGGGGCGGCGCGGCGGCAAAGCCTTGCCCTACGCCATACGTGGGGTCGAGCGCGGCGGTGCACTCGGCTCCGAGGGTTTCCTCGGCGAACGCGGCGAGCTGGACCCGTTTCTTCTCGGGGTGAGGCGCATCGTCGCCGTCGAAGAGAACATCGGCGTGGAAGAGGTGGACGGTGGCGGCAGTACGCGCGGCGTGGGCGGCGGCGGTGCGCAGGGCGATGGCGGAACCGTCAGAGAAGTCGAGCGCGACGACCAGGGTGGACATGGGAGCTAGCGGGGGTGGACGCATCGTGGAGCATCACGATACCCTGGCGCTCGCCGCCAGCTTGCCGGTCCGAGCCGGCGGGCTGCGCCGTGCCAATCCGCTACGCTCTGACAGCCCAACCCCGCGCCCCGTGCCGGGGAGGCCCTCACACCGTGGCCCGGACCCTGTCCAGGTTCACAGCCCCTTTGCACGCACCAGTTCTCACGTCCCGCTCTCGCTCTCCACCCAGCGGACGGCGTGCTGCATCAACTCGGTGCCCGACTCCAAGCTCAGCTTCGTCTTGATGCGCGCACGGTAGCTCTCGACGGTCTTCACGGAGAGGTGCAGCCGCTCGGCAATCACGCGCGTGGGCAGGCCACGCCCCGTCATCTCGAACACCTCCAGTTCGCGATCGGAGAGCACCTCCAGCGGCGACTGCATCGGCACCTTGCGCCCCACCGCCGCCCCGAAGAGCAGGCGGTCCTTGAGGTCCTCGCTCATGTAGATCCCGCCGCGCAGCACGTGCCGGACGGCCTGCACGATCTCGTCGGCGGCCTCGACCTTCATCACGTAGCCCTTGGCCCCCGCCCGGACGGCACGCTCGGCGTAGAGCGCCTCGTCATGCCGCGAGACGACCAACGTGAGCAGGTCGGGCTTGAGCGCGAGCAGGTGCTTGAGCAGTTCGAGGCCACTCATCCCGGGCAGCGAGATGTCGATCAGCGCCACATCCGGGTCGAGCGTGCCGAAGGCTTCGAGTGCTTCCTCGGCGCTCGCCGCCTGCCCCACCACGTCCAGATCGGGCTCCGCGTTGAGGGTGAGCGCCAACCCCTTGCGCAGCAGCGGGTGGTCGTCGACGAGAAGGAGACGGGTCATGTCAGGAAAGTCGCTTGCTCAAAGGGGCGCCAGGGCATGGCTTCGCCCCGGTGGAGAAGAAACCCGCCGCACGCTGCCAGTCGTGTGCCGCAGTGGGCCGCGTCCCCGCACGCAACGGAGGGCGGCCCGGAGCACAATTCAGGGGGCGAGCACGACGAGAAGCTACGCGCCACGTACGGGGATGGTGCACAAAACTGTCGTGCCGCGGGTGGTCCCGGGGCGGATTTCGAGCGCGCCCTGTGCGATCCGCGCCCGGTAGTTCATGATGCGCACCCCCATGCCGCGGTTCGCTTCGGCCCGGGGCTGGGCGGCTCCGCCCGACCGGATGGTCTCGCCAATGCCCACGCCGTCGTCGTCCACGCGTAGCCGCACCTGATCGGTGCCGATGGCGAGGGTGATGGCCACGTGGGCGGCCCGTCCGTGCTGCACGGCGTTGGAGACGGCCTCCTGGGCGATGCGGAAGAGGTGGGCCGCCGAAGGCACCTCAGGAGCCTCCCCGATGTCGCCGGCGCGCGACCCGACGAAGTCGAACGTGCAGACGACTCCGAACAGCCGCTCGGCGTTGGCCGCGAGCCGCTTGAGCGCCGCCGCCAGCCCGTGCGCTTCCAACTCGACGGGCACGAGGCCGCGAGCGAGCGCGCGGGCGTAGCCGTCGGCGTCCTTGATGAGCCCGGCCAACTCGGTGGCGTCGGCCGCCTGCGTCGAGCCGCTGGCTTCGAGCTGACGCGCGAGGCCACGGGCGATCAGGTGCGTCCCCGTGAGCATCTGTCCCAGGCCATCGTGCAGGTCCTGCCCGATACGGCGGCGCTCCTCGTCGGCGATGCGCAGCACCTCGGCTTCGAGTTCGCGGCGGGCGGACACGTCACGCACGAGGCCCGTGAACGTGCGCATCCCGTCGTGCGTGCGGACTTCGCTGACGGAGAGCTCCATCGGAAATGTGCTGCCATCCTTGCGGCGCCCGCTCACCTCACGCCCGATGCCGATGATGCGGCGGCGTCCGGTCTCGCGGTACGCGGCGACGTAGCCATCGTGCTCTTCGCGGTAGGGCGGCGGCATGAGCACCTTCACGTTGCGCCCAGTGACCTCCTCGGCCGCATAGCCGAAGATGCGCTCCGCGGCCGGGTTGAGCGTGAGGATCACACCGCGCTCGTCGATGGTGATGATGCCTTCCACCGTAGCCTGGAGGATGGCGCGGCTCTGCGCCTCGCTGCGCTGGAGGTCCCGTGCGGCCTCCCGCTGCGCCCGCGCCGCGGCCAGGAGGTCGGCCAGCGCGCTCAAGACGATGGGGGCGTCTTCGGAGAACGGCCCGGATCGGACAGCGACGTACGCCTCCATAGGCCTCGCCGCGGAACGAGCACCACTCGCTTCGCCCTCGCCGGGCGCACCGACAGCGAGCACGGTGTCTCCGGGGACCGCCTGCAGCGCCTCGATGAGCGGCGCAGCCGTGGCGGCGTCCAGCAACGTCGGCGCGGCCTGTGCCACAGCCAGGCGTAGTGCGCGGCTCGTCTCCTCCGGCATGGCCGTGCCGTCTTCCTGCTCGAAGTGACCGTCGAGGCTCTCGGAGAGGACGGCCAACATGGTCCAGCCCATCTGGTCGACACAGGTCCCCGTCGCCATCGCGCGGAGCGTTGTCCAGGGCACCCCAGCTAGGGCGTGCTGGGCAAGCGTCAGGAGCGAAGTCGCCACCGAGGGCGGGAGCGCAGACGAGGACATGGCAGGCAGAGCAGACGGGGCACGATGCAGAGCAAGCTACACTCGGGTGCGATGAGACCACCCCGCTGACGAGCCACACCGGCGATCCTGCTGCGATCGCGCTGCGCGGCGAACCCGATGATCCAGCCGACCGTACACGCCCCCGACGACTTGGTAGCTCTCCTTGCCCCGCCCATGAAAACGTTTCTGCTCAACACCCTCTACCCGCGCGCCCTCGACGGCCTACCGGTGCTCGGCTCCCCGCAGGAGTTCGCGCAACCCTACCTCGACAAGGTCGGGCCGAAACGTAGCCGCGCCGAGCAGATGGTGCGTGCGCACCTAGCCGCGGCCAGCGCAACCGGCTTCGTGAGCGGCCTCGGCGGCTGGGTCACGCTGCCCATCACGATCCCGGCCAACCTCGCCGGGGTGGCCCTCGTCCAGCTCCACATGACCGCCGCGGTGGCGCACCTCGGTGGCCACACCTTGGGCGACCCAGCGATCCAGGAGCGCATCGTCGGCTGCCTGATCGGCGACCCCGACCATGAGACGGAGCGCCGGACCGAGGACGAGATGGTGGACCGCTTCGGAGTCAAGTTTGCCGAGAAGGGCCTACAGTTCGTGGCCACCCAGTCGTGGCAGCTGGCGAAATTTGCTACCCAGCGCTCGCTTACGAACCGGCTGGCGCGGCGCATCCCGCTCGTCGGCGGCGTCATCGGCGGGCTGTCGGACCTCTACAACACGCGCGTGGTGGCCCGCTGTGCCCTCGACACGTTCATCGAGTCGGGCGGCCTCGACGTGCCGCACGCCGGCGACGGCCTCCCAGCCACACCCGCTGACTTGGAGCCCGCAGTGTAGGGCGGCCGCCGTGACCACGTGCGCTCCGCATCCGGCACGTCGAGCCATGTGGGTACTTTTTCCGGCGCACTGTTCCTCCCCGTCTCCCCGTCCATGCCCGTCTCCCCGTCCATGCCCGTCTCCCCGTCCATGCCCGTCTCCCCGTCCATGCCCGTCTCCCCGTCCATGCCCGTCTCCCCGTCCATGCCCGTCGACACTTCTCCCTCCGAACCGCTCCAGGCCGAGGTGGACGCCACCGTCCTCGCGTTGGAGCAGGGGCTGCGCCAGCTTCCGCTCGCGAAGGCCGTGCAGGGGATCACCGACTGGCGCCGCCGCCTCCGCGAGACGAACCGGGACGACCTCGCCCCTATCGCCGACGGGCTGGCCGAGTTGGAGCGTCACCTCGACACCGTCCCTCTCGATGCGGGCGTGATCGGCACCACCCTCGCACGGCTCGGCACACAGACGCAGGACGTTGCCGACACCGCCCCCGGGATGCTGCCCGGCGCGCTGCAGCGCCTTGGAAGCATCCTGCAGCACATCGGCCACGCGCTCGCGGGCAACGCCCGCCGGGCCGCCCGTCGTTCCTGACCCCCCTGGCTCCGCCTCGTACCGCACCTCTCCTCGTTTCGCGTCTCCCCTTTCCCTCTCATGACCACGACCAACGACGCCGCCCACGCCGAGATCGGCCAGACCGCCGACGCCCTCGAAGCGGGCGTCACCTCGATGTATCCCAAGACCGCGATGGACTCCATTGACCATTGGGAGGCGCGGTGCCGCACTGCGGGGGTCACCGTCGTTGCCGACGGCCT
>JBCCLD010000345.1:0-4970 GCA_039027055.1 Bacteroidota bacterium | reverse complement strand
GGCGAGGAAGCGCCCGAGGGCCCGCGCGTCGCGGTCGGCGGGGATCTCCCCGGCCTCCTGGGCAAGCCGGATAGCCCGCTCGAACTGCCCCTGGAAGACATCGAGGCTGGCACGGGTGCGCTCGGCCGTCTCGGGGTCGTGCGCGGCGCGCTCAGCCGTGGCGTTGACCACGAAGCAGCCGAGGCAGTTCGCTGCCGCGTCGTCCACGACGGCGTCGAAGTAGGCGGCGACGCCGGCACGCGGCGAGCCGTGCACGTCGATGAACGCCTGGATGGGATCGGCCGTCGTCTCGTCGCCGAGGCGGTAGCGGTCGAGCGCGGCGAGGTAGAGCGCCTGCTTGCCGCCGAAGGTGTCGTAGAGGCTGCTGCGGCTCAGGCCGAGGTGGTCCACGAGGTCCTGGATCGACACGGCCTCGTAGCCGCGGTCCCAAAAGAGGTTGGCAGCGCGGTCAAGGACGGCGGTTTCGTCGAAAGCTTTGGCGCGGGGCATGGGAGGCGCGAACAGGTCAGCAGCATCGTTCGCGTTCTGGAACGACCGATCCATGCTCGGGTTGCGCCGCGCCCGCGCCGCGCCAGTCTTGGAGGGCCTTAGCGGACCTTGATCTCTTGCCAGCCGCTGTCGGGGTCGTTGCCCTTCATGTCGACGCTGGCGTAGATGCGCCACGCGAACGCCGCGTGCCGTCCTTCGAGCGTCGGCGGGAGGTGATCCGGGAGGCGGAACGTCGCCTCGAAGTCGTGGCTGGAGTTGGCGCTGAGCTGCTGCGCGCCCGCAAGCGTCTGCTCGTCGGTGTGGAGCGTCTCGGTCTTGCGCACGTCGAGGCGGTCGCGCGTCGTGGCGGCGCCACCGCTGCCGGTGGTCGTGCCACCTCCGCGGTAGTTGGGGATGCTGATCTGCTCCTGGCACTGGAGCTTGACCGTGATCTTGTTCACGTCGATGGCGTCGTCGCGGACGCGCACGGTGACGGTGGCGGTGAGCGTACCGCCGCGTTCGGCGTCGGCGGCCGAGACCTCGACATCGGCCCAGCTGCCGGTGAGGTTTTTCTTGAGCGAGGAGAAGAAACCCATGGGTCGAGGCGGTTGGTGGGAGAGCGCGCTACCTCAGGAAGCGCACAATGCCGTGGCAAGAGCGCACGGCGACCCGGCGTGGCGATGGCGCTACCTTCTGCTCATCGCCCCCTTGCTTCCGCGCCCCTGCGCTTCCCCGCTCATGTTCCTGACCTTCGAAGGCCTCGACGGCTCCGGCAAGTCGACGCAGGTGCGCCTGCTCGACGCCCACCTTCGCGACCAGGGCCGCCACACGCTGCGTGTGCGCGAGCCGGGCGGCACGGAGGTCTCCGAGCACATCCGCACGCTGCTCCTCGACCCCGCACTCCACATCGTACCCTTCGCCGAGCTGCTGCTCTTCTCCGCGGCCCGGGCACAGCTCGTCGCGCAGAAGATCCGCCCGGCCCTCGCCGACGGCACCATCGTCCTCGCCGACCGCTTCTTCGACTCGACGTTCGCCTACCAGGGCGCCGGGCGCGATGTCGCCGACATCGGCTGGCTGCGCGGCTTCCAGGAGCGCGTTACGGGCGGGCTGCTGCCGGACCGCACCTACTACTTCGACGCGCCGCTCGACGTGCTCGCCGAGCGCAGGAACGACCGCGAGCCGGACCGCATGGAAGGCGCCGACGACGCCTTCTTCGAGCGCGTGCGCACGGCCTACCTCGCCCTCGCCGAGGCCGAGCCGGGCCGCATCCACGTCCTCGACGCCACGCAGCCCATCGACGCGCTGCACGCCGAGGTAGTCGCCGACCTGGACGCGCTCGCTTCAGTACGCTGACGGCCCCTCCTGGAACCGACCTGCACCCGTCCGGTTGAGCCTCGACCCTGGATCCCCTTACTACCATGACGACCTCCACGCTGCCCATCTCTGGGCTCAAGCCCGCGTCCGCCCAGACCCAGATCGAGGAGGTGCGCCGCCTCTTCCAGGCCTACCTCAAGGAGAACGGCCAGCGGCAGACCGCCGAGCGCTTCGCCGTCCTGGAGGAGATCTACGCCGAGGCCGGCCACTTCGACGCCGACGAACTCTTTGTCCGCCTCTCGCAGAAGAACGCCCGCGTCAGCCGCGCCACGGTCTACAACACGCTCGAACTGCTGCTCGACTCCGACCTAGTCGTGAAGCACCAGTTCGGCCGCGCGCAGGCGAAGTACGAGCGCGCCTACGCCTACTGGCAGCACGACCACCTCATCTGCGTCGACTGCGGCGATGTACTGGAGTTCTGCGACCCGCGCCTCCACAGTATCAAGGAGACGATGGCGGAGATCTTCCAGTTCGACATCACACACCACGCGCTGCATATGTACGGCCACTGCCGCCGCGAGGCGTGCGCCGGACGCACCGAGGAGCAGGCCGACGGGTAACGTGAGTTTGAGACCCGCCGCGGCGTCCCCAGTCTTGTCATGCTGAACTGGTTTCAGCATCTCAGCGATGTCCCCGAGTACCGCAGTCGTCAGAGATCCTGAAACAAGTTCAGGATGACAGAAATGGGACTCCCCAGGCAGAGCTAGCCGTACTGGGCACGGTCGAGAGCACGCCTGCGGTGATGGGATCTCGGAGCATCGTAATCGTTAGAGATCGACTCCGGCTCTGAGACGAGTTCAGGGACGACAACCATGTTCAGGTACAGTACACCTCATTCCCGCAGATCGGGCACTGCGCTCGCTTTGCCCAGCTTTGAATCGGATGACCACAACCGCGACACGAACCTGATTGGCAGATCGGCGAATCCTCAGCCCATTTGGGGTCCCCTGATGGGACACCAACGAACGTGACATCCCAGGGCTCGCCCTCCAGCTTTTCCGCATCGGCTAGAACAAAGTGGCCCTGCCACTTCGCGAAATCAGACGTGCAGCGGTCCTGAACAGCCTCGTAGAAGAACTCGGCGAATTGCTTGTCGGTCAGCGAGCGTACCCAGGCGAGTGCACGGGCGCGGCTTCTATCGTTGGTCACTATCGTTGGCCATCACGCTACTTCCGCTTGAACGACAGCGTCAGCGGGACGCCCTGGAAGCCGAACGAGGCGCGGAGGCGGTTCTCTAGGTACCGCGCGTAGTCCTCCTTGATGCCCTTCGGGTCGTTGCAGAAGAATGCGAACACCGGCGGCTCGGCGCGGACCTGGCTGGCGTACTTGATCTTGACGTAGTTCCCCTTGTGGCTCGGCGGGTGGTGCGCGTTGATCGCGGCGGCGACGGCCTCGTTGAGCGGCGCGGTCGGGATGCGCTTCGAGCGCTCGTCGAAGACGCGGAGCGCCGTTTCGAGGACGCGGTGGGCGCGCTGGCCGGTGTAGGCCGAGATGAACAGGATCGGCACGTAGTCGAAGAGCCCGAGGCGCTCGTGGATGGCGGCGGCATAGTCGCGGGCGGTGTTCGTCTCCTTGTCCTCGACGAGGTCCCACTTGTTGACCGCGATCACGAGGCCCTTCTTCATGCGCTCGGCCTGCTGGAGCACGCGCGCGTCCTGCGCTTCGAGACCGTCCACGGCGTCGATGAGGAGCACAGCCACGTCGCAGCGCTGGATGGCGCGCTCGGTGCGGAGCGTGCTGTAGAACTCGACGTTCTCGCGCACGCGGGCCTTGCGGCGCAGCCCGGCGGTGTCCACCAGCACGACCTCGCGCCCGTGGAAGTCCATCCGCGCGTCGACGGCGTCCCGGGTCGTCCCCGCGATCTCGGTGACGATGGAGCGCTGCGCGCCGAGGAGTTGGTTGGTGAGCGACGACTTCCCGACGTTGGGCCGCCCGATGAAGGCGATGTACGGCGCGTCGTCCTCCGGCTCCGGCACGTCCTCCGGGAGTGCGGCCACGAGGTCGTCGAGCAGCTCGCCCGTGCCGGAGCCGTTGATCGCGCTCACCGGGTAGACCTCGCCGAGGCCGAGGCGGTAGAACTCCGCGACCTCCATGCGGCGACGGTCGTTGTCAGCTTTGTTCGCGACCACGAAGACCGGCTTCTCGGTGCGGCGCAGCACGTCGGCCATCTCGGCGTCGAGGTCGGTGATGCCGACGGTCGTGTCCAGGACGAACAGCAGCGCGTCGGCCTCCTCCAGCGAGAGCAGCACCTGCTCACGGATCGCCGCCTCGAAGCGGTCGTCGGAGCGCGCCACGTAGCCGCCCGTGTCGGTGAGGTCGAAGGTGCGGCCGATCCACTCGACGTCGCCGTAGACGCGGTCGCGCGTCACGCCGGGCTCGTTGTGCGTGATGGCGTGGCGCTCCTCGGTGAAGCGGTTGAAGAGCGTGGACTTGCCCACGTTGGGGCGGCCGACGATGGCGACGAGGGCCATGAGCGAGGGGTGTGGACGTGTGAAAGTGTGGACGTGTGAACGTGAGCGCGCTCTGGAAGATCGGAGCCGACGGCGAAGGGACGAAGGAAATGGGGCGCGGGAGCAGGGGGGCGCGGGAGCAGGGGGGCGCGGAGTGGGCTCCGACGACGGGGGACCGACGACCAAAAACAAAGGACGAACCCCTGTGACACACGGATGACACCGCCCGTTCTGACCTTAGAAGCACGCGCGCGCGAGGTCTCCTCCAAGCACCTCGCGCCGCCTTCTCCAACCCGACGCCTCCGACCCATGTCGCAGCCCGTTCGCCCCCTCGATTCCCAGCACGCCACTGACTCGACCGGGACAGCACCCGTCGATCCTAGCACCGTCGATCCGAAGGCGCTCTTCCACGGCCTCCACAGCGGCCCGACCTACGCGCCGCCCTACGAGTCGCCGCTCCACGACGAGTTGGCGTGGCACCTCGTGAAGTACCTCCACGAGGACGCCGTCGTGCATGCGGGCGCCGAGCTAGAGACGCCCGGCGCGTTCTTCACCGTCGACTTCCTCATCGAGGCTCCGCCGCCCATGGTGGAGCCGCGCTCGCAGGGCCGTCCGCGCCGCATTGCCATCGAGATCGGCGGCGCGCGCGACCCGCGGGCCGAGCGGCTGCGCCTCCGC
>JBCCLD010000344.1:0-5002 GCA_039027055.1 Bacteroidota bacterium | reverse complement strand
GTCTACGGAACCGCCCTCAGCTTCGGGCCCAACGTGAGCCTCGTGTTCGACCAGGCTCGCCTGGAGGCGGCGCTGCGCCGCCTCGGCTACTCGGCGGACAACATCCGGCACCTGGCCTCGGCAGCCCAAAGCGAGACCCCGACCGAACAGGTCGCGCGGACCGACACGCCGAAACCAACGGGCGCTGTCACACCGGAGTAGGCCAGTGTAGCCGTACGGCCGTCGCGACCGCGCTACAGCGGCTGGCTCACGACGACCACGTCCGCGATGGTCAAGCTCGGGACCGCGCAGACCCGCCACCTCGCCCACGGCTCCGTGGCAGACGGGTTGGTCAGCGCGGTCCCGGCCCATACCGCCTGGGAGGGAGCCGAGGTGAGGTCAGGCGGCCGTCAGTTGGGCGATGGCCCCGGTCCAGTCTTCGAGGTGGTAGGCGTGCACCACCCGCCCGTCCTCGACCGTGAGGATGTCGATTGACATGATCTCGAAGCGCTTGCCCGTCGCAGGGTCGACGCCGAAGAAGGGGCCGACGGGGGTGCCGGTGGCGGTGCCTCGCACGGTGTAGCGGTTGCCGTGGGGGATGATCTCCCGCGGCTCCCAGGTGAGGTCCGGGACCACCTCCGCGAAGTACTGAAGCGTGGCAAACATGCCCTCCGCCCCCGGGCCCATCGGCGGGGTGGGCACCGAGACGTAGTCCTCCGAGAGCACCGCGTAGAGCTGCGCCTTGGTCAGCCCTGCGGGCCGCGTCAGGAGGGTGGCGTAGAAGGCGTGGACGGCCTGGAGGTCGGCGCTCGGGGCGTCGGCCGTCGTTGGGGTCGTGGTGCTCATGGACGTGACGGTGTGAGTTGAACAACGGTGTGAGTTGAACAGAAGCGGCGGCCAATGCCAGAGACTCGGGAGCGATGAGTTTCTATTATTGTACCATACGGTACTGAAATATATAGTGGCGGTCATCCTCGTGTCAACATTAGATTACTGGCCGGTACAAAAAATGGCAGCACCCAAGAAACCACGCGGGCGACCGAAGACGCTCAACCGCCACGACATCGTCGCGGCGGCGGCGGCGACTTATTGGCGCGAGGGCGTGCACGGGCTGTCCCTCAACGAGATGTGCCGGCGCGTTGAGGTGTCCAAGCCGGGCCTCTACCGCGAGTTTGGAGGCGAGGACGGCCTGATGGTGGCGGCGCTCGACCACTACTGGGACCGGGTGATCAGTCCGGTCTTCGTGCTCCTTGCGCAGGACCGCCCCTTCGCCGAGAGCCTGGCAGGCATCCTCCAGTGGGCTACCACCGAGCGCGACGACCCGCCCGGGTGCCTGTTCGCTACGATGCGGTCGGCCACCTCCCGCCTCGGGCCTGCGACCGCAGCGCGGGTGGCCGCGCGCCGCGAAGAGATGCGCACCGTCTACGGAGACTGGTACCGGCGCGCCCGTGAGCGCGGCGAGGTCAACGCCGACGTTGCCCCTGAGTTAGCAGGGCGCTACATCGACACACAGCTCCGGTCGGTGTTGGTGCAGATGGCCGCAGGCGAGCCGCCCGGGTGGGTCCGTGCGCAGGCCCACCTCGCCTTCCAGGTGCTGACGATGGCATAGGGACAGCGTGAGGCTCCGCCCGCCGAGTGTGATGCGCTGCTGAGCGCGCCGGAGGTTGTCAAGTCCTCCCCGAAGCTTTCGAAACCGGCGGGGTCGTCCGGCTTGACGGATCAGCGAGTTGTAGGGCGAGTGGACCTTGATCGGGGCAGGTGCTCACGAGACGCCGTTTGCGTCTCCCAAAGGCGCACGAGGAGCGCGCTCCCCCCAGGTCGGGGCCTGGTCAAGCTCCGCATCGGGTGCCGAGTGGAACCCCCATGCTGTAGAGGTGGGCGGAGGCCGAACGGAGGCCGAGAGCGCCGATCAGGCCGAGTGTCCATACGCCCAAGAGGGTGCTGGGAACGTTGTCGGGTAGTAGGGTCGGGTATAGCGTCTCAGGGCGAGACGGGTGCGGATAAAGGCCGTGGGGTCCAGTTCGTAGCGATTGACCTCGTCGTCGTCGTCGGTCACACGGACCCGCCGGTAGAGCGAGACGCCGGAGTCGATGCCCAACTGGAGCAACGGGGCCGGGCGGACGTTCAGGGACGGCCCGATCGTGAGGGTGAGCGCCTCCGAAAAGGGGTGGTCGACCAACGCCTCCTCCGCGCCGCGCCGGTGGCGGCTGCCGAGGGCTTCGACGGCCAGTCCGAGTTCGACGCGTTGCGACGGGACCCACCAGGCCTCAACGCTCGAAGGGAGCAATGCCTCGGCCCGCCAGGACGCGCCGCTGTGCCGCAGGAGCACGAGGGGGGGCGGCACGGGCGTACCAAACACGGTCGAGTAGGCCGCGCCGAAGCCCGCGCCGAAGCCCGCGGCGAAGCGCGGCGTCGCCTGCCACACGGCCATCGCTGCGCCCTGGCGTACTGCGTCCTCATATAAATATACAGGCATATTTATGATTTTATATAGGTTGAATTGCTGTGGTGAGCCGTCTTAGGTTCTCGTGGTTGTCGCCCTCAAACGGTGACCATCCGGTGCGTGCCAAGAGGCGGATCCGTCCTCAGCGTTGGCGCGGCGCGCACAGCCTTCTGCGCCGTGAACGGCCACGTCTCAACCCGACTCGATCATGAACACGATCACGTCTCTCTTCCCACGCAAGGTCATCGAAGAGGCGCACGAGAGCGTTGACAAAGAGGCCTTGCTCCAGAGCCTCGGTCTGAGCCGCAATGAGCCCGTGGATCCCGCCCGTATGGTGCCCGTCGGCGAGTTCTTCGGGTTCCTGGAGCGCCTGGTCCGCGCCGACCCATTGGGCATCACGATCCCGCTCCGGGTCGGGGCCGCCATGCGCTGCGACGACTACGGCGCGTTCGGGCTTGCCTGGAAGTCGGCGACGACCTTGCGGGGGTCGTACGACCGCGCCGAGCGCTACGCACGCGTGATGGGGAACGAATCGACCTACGACGTCGAGCCGACAGCCGACGGGGCCTACATGCAGCTTCACCGGTTCGGTGAGCGACGGCTGGGTATGCGGATTTCCAACGAGGCGCACTTCGCGAGCATCATGGCGATCAGCGGACAGGTAGCATCCACGCCGTTCCAACCCCTGGCTGTCTTCTTCAAGCACCCCGCCCCCTCTACCGTGGAGCACCACGAGGCGTACTTCGGGTGTCCCGTGCACTTCCGTGCCGATCGAGATGCGCTCTTGGTCTCAACGGAAACGCTGCATACGCCCAACAAGCTGGGCGATCCGGGCCTCTCGCGCTTCGTCGAGACCCATCTGAGAGCAGAGGTCGAGATGCTGGGTGACGTCGTGCCGCTCGACCGCCAGGTCCGCGACCATGTGGCGACCCAACTCAGCGAAGGGCTGCCTACGATTTCCGACGTAGCACGCCACCTGGGCATGAGTGCGCGCACGCTGCAACGGCGACTCGGCGAGCGTGGCCTCGCGTTTCAAACACTCGTCAGCGAGGCGCGGCGCCAACTCGCGCATCGCCTGCTGAAGAAAACCGACTTCACCCTGATCGAGGTCGCGTTCATGACGGGGTATTCCAGCCAGAGTGCCTTCACGCGCGCCTTCAAGCGGTGGGCGGGCCAGACCCCGCGTTCGTATCGGCTCCAGTCCCAGTTAGGGTCTTAGCAGGCATGCGTTGGCACGTACCGGTCAGGCACCTGCCGGTCGCTGATCCGGAGTTTCTGGACACCGTGGATGATCTCGCGACGATGACGGTTCTGTCTTTTCGTCCCGACGTCCTGCCCGTTCTTGTCGCCGAACAGGTCCCCGGGTTGTCCTCCCTATCTCGATGCGTGTGTCCTTCAGCGTCTGTTCCACAACCGACGGCCCTTCGCACGAGCCTGGCGATTCCCACACAAGCCCTACACAAACGCGCTCAGCCCAGTGATGGCGCGGCCGACGATGAGCGTGTTCATCTCGTGGGTGCCCTCGTAGGAGTAGACTGCCTCGGCGTCGGCGAAGAGCCGCGCCACGTCGTGCTCCAGCAGGATGCCGTTGCCGCCGAGCAGGCCGCGCCCGATGCTGGCCGTCTCCCGCATCTTGCTCACGCAGAACACCTTGGCGAGCGACGCGCGCGGGTGCAGCGCCTTGAGGTCGTCGTAGAGCGTGGCGAGCTGGAGCACCATGCCTTGGATCGCGATCACGTTGCCGAGCATCTCCACGAGGCCGTTCTGCACGAGCTGGTAGCCCGCGATCGGCTTGCCGAACTGGACGCGCTGGGTGCAGTAGCGCTGCGTCTGCTCGTAGAGGCCCATCGCCATGCCGCAGGCCTCCCACGCCACGCCCGCGCGGGCCGTGGCGAGTTGCGCGGCCACGTCGCGGAAGCTGTTCACGCCCGGCAGCCGGTCGGCCTCGCTCACCTCCACGTTCTCCAGCCCGATCAGCACGTTGTCGACGGAGCGCTTGGCGATCTTGCCCGGCAGCTTCTCGACGGTGAAGCCCGGCGTGCCCTTCTCGACGAGGAAGCCCTTCACGTTGCCGTCGGCGGTGTCCTTGGCCCAGATCACCGTCACGTCGGCGAAGGTGGCGTTGCCGGACCACTTCTTGGCCCCGTTGAGGATCCACGTGTCGCCGCGCCGCTCGGCGGTCGTCTCCAGGCCGAGGGCGGCGTCGGAGCCGTGCGCGGGCTCGGTGAGCGCCCACGAGCCGATGGCCTCGAAGCGTTCGAGGCGGTCGTACCACTTCGCCTTCTGCGCGTCGCTGCCGAAGAAGTGGAGCGAGATGAGGCACAGCCCCCAGTGCACGCCCAGGAAGGTCCCCATCGACGGGTCCACGCGCGCGACCTCCATGCCGACGAGGCCGGTCAGGAGCGGGTCGGAGCAGTAGCGCCGGCCCGGGTGCTCGCCGTAGGCCTCGCGCAGCATCGCGGCCATCTTCGGGACGAGCTCGAACGGCATCTCGCCGCGCTCCCAGTAGTCGTTGATGATCGGCCGCACCTCCTCCAGCATCCACGCGTGGACGACCTGGCGGGTGCGCTGCTGCTCCGG
>JBCCLD010000343.1:0-5023 GCA_039027055.1 Bacteroidota bacterium | reverse complement strand
GCTGTAGACGATGCGCACGTCGGCTCCGGCGGCCTTCGCTTCGAGGAGGCTGATGTCGGAGCCGGGCACGCGGATCATGTCGCCGAACGTGCAGATCACAACGCCCTGCCGCGCGAGGTGGACGGCCTTGTCGATGAGGTTGAGCGGCGTCACGCACACCGGGCAGCCCGGCCCGTGCACCATGCGGACCTCGTCGGGCAGCAGGTCGAGGATGCCGTGCTTGACAAGGCTGTGCGTCTGCCCGCCACAGACCTCCATGACGGTCCACGGGCGCGTGACCGTGCGGTGGAGTTCGTCGAGGAACTGCTCAACGAGGTGCGGGTCGCGGTATTCGGAGAGGTACTTCATGGGGAAACGGGGCAACGACGGTTCGGGGAGTCAGGAAGTCGGAGAAACTGGGCGATCGCGGATTTGATGGCGGGTTGCTCAAGCTCCCCTCCTAGACAGGAGGGGCTGGGGGTGGTTGACCGCTCTAGCGCCATGCAGCGCTGCGCTCGGTATATCTACCCCCTCCACCTCTCCCTGTCCAGGGGGAGAGCTTTGCCGGTTGCCTGTCATTCAAGCTGTCCGATGCGTTCGGAGACGTCCTCCTCTTCGGGCAGGAGCTCATCGAGTTCGCCGACCTCGCGCAGGTAGCTGAACACCTTGCGCGCCTCGGCCTCGTCCACCTTGCTGATGGCCACGCCGACGTGGATGAGGACGTAGTCGTCCACGTCGGCTGCCGGGAGCATCTCCAGGCTGGCCTCTTTCATGATGCCGCCGAACGACACCTTGGCGATGCGGACCGCGCCGCCGTAGCGGTGCTCGATGGACTTGATCTTTCCGGGGATAGCGAGGCACATGGCTTCAGGTGGCTGGCGTGATGGAATCGAAATCGGATGCGACGTAGCGCCTCTCACCCCCTGCGCGCTCCGCTCGCACGGGCCCTCTCATCCCTGAGGGGGACCGCATTCTGACCCTTCATGGGGAAGAACGCAGGGGGGGCGACTTGCTCGTGGAGCGCGGTGTGGACGAGTTGCCCGTAGGCGATGCTCTCGTCGTTGGGCGACAGTTGCTCGTGGAAGTGCAGCGTGACGTCGCTGCTGCAGGCCTCGTGCAGGAGGTCCACTAGCAGCGCGTTCTGGAAGACGCCGCCGCTGAAGGCGACCCGACGCACGCCCGCCGCCTCGGCGACCCGGCACACGCCTGCCACGAGCGTCCGATGGAACGCGAGCGCGATGGCGTTGGGGTCGCGCCCGGCGTCGAGGTCGGCGAGGACGTGGCCGACGAGGGTGGACGGGGCGAGCGCCTCCGTGAGCGTCGGGGCAGACGGGTAGGCCGGGGCGTCTGCGGTGGTGTCGTAAGCACGGCGGGCGGCCTGTTCGAGCCGCATGGCGGCCTCGCCCTCGAAGCTTACCGCGTCGGCGAGGCCGAGCAGGCACGCCACCGCATCGAAGAGCCGCCCCACGCTCGACGTGCGGAGCGTCGGCTGGGCTGCCTGGTTTGCACCAAGGAGCTTGCGGTAGAAGCGCCACCTCGTCCGGTCGAATAGGTCGGCGAGGCGCGCTTCGGTAGCGGGGTGGTCGAGGTGGTCGTGGCAGAAGGCCAGCGCGGCGAGGCGGGGGTCGCGCGCCATCGTGTCGCCGAGGAGGTGCGGGACGTAGCCCCAGTGCGCCACGCGCTCGAACCGCACTGGAGCAGCCCCGTCGCCCGTAGCCCTGGGCATGGATGACGGCGAGCGGTACAGGAAAAACTCGCCGCCCCAAATCTGCGCATCGGTCCCCAAACCGGTCCCGTCCCAGACCACACACAGCACCGGATCGGAGCAATCGGTGAGGTCGTTCTCGGCGAGGACCGCCGCCGCGTGCGCCTCGTGGTGCTGCACCCCCGTGACCGGCACGTCCCACGCCCCAGCCTGCGCGCGACCATAGCGTGTCGCGGAATAGCCGGGGTGCGCATCCACGACGACCTGCGTGGGCTGCGCCTGTAGGACGCCGAGGAGGTGCGCCTGCGTGTGCTGATAGGCCTGCTCGGCGTCGAAGCTGTGGAGGTCGCCGAGGTATTGGCTGACGTAGGCGTGTCCGCCGTGGGTGAACGCAAACGTGCTCTTCTGCTGCGCGCCCATCGCGACGAGGCCGTCGGGCAGCGCCATGCGCGGGCCGAGCAACGTCGGGGCATAGCCGCGCGAGCGCCGCACCACGATTCGCTGCCGCTGCGTCGGCGTGAGCGTCACCACCGAGTCGTCCTGCGGCGCGACGATGGCACGCGGGTGGGTGAGGAACGCATCGGCGAGCGGTGCGAGGTCACGCAGCGCGCGCTCGTCGGTGTACGCGATGGGCGTCTCGGAGACGTTGCCACTCGTCGCCACGAGGGGCCGCCCCACGCGGTCGAGCAGCAACGCCAGCAGCGGCGCGCACGGTAGCATCACGCCAACTCGGTCGAGGCCCGGCGCGATGCCTTCGGCGAGCGTGGTGGACTCCGCACGCTTCCGGAGCAGCACGATGGGCCGCGCCCGGCTCGTCAGCACGTCGGCTTCATCGTCGGCCACCACGGCGATCTCGCGCACCGCATCGAGGTCGGCGACAAGGAGGGCGAACGGCTTTGTCGGCCGCGCCTTGCGTCGCCGCAGCCGGGCGACAGCCTCCGCGTTGCGCGCGTCGACGCAGAGCAGATACCCGCCGATGCCTTTCACGGCGATGCACCCGCCTAGGGACAGCCGTCGCGCCGCGACGTCGAGCGCGTCGCCCTCCGCGGCAAGCACGGCCCCGTCGGGCGCGCGCAGGACGAGCGGGATGCGGCACGTCGGGCACGAGGTCGTCTGCGCGTGGTAGCGCCGGTCGGCAGGGTCGGCGTACTCGGCGGCGCAGTCAGCGCAGAGCGGGAAGCGGCTCATCGTGGTCGTCGGCCGGTCGTAGGGCAGCGCCTCAACGATGGAGTAGCGCGGGCCGCAGTGCGTGCACGAGGCGAAGGCGTAGTCGTAGCGCCGGTCGGCAGGGTCGCGCGTCTCGGCGAGGCAGGCGTCGCAGGCGTCGAGGTCGGGCGTGAGCACGAGCGTCCGCGCGCCGCTGTCGTCACTCGGCACGATGGCGAAGCCGTCGAAGCGCTCCACCGGCTCCATCGTCCAGCGGCGATGCCGCGTCACGCGGGCCACCGGCGGCGCGTGCGCCACGACGGCCTCGGCGAAGGCGTCCAGCGCACACACGCAGCCCTGCACGGCGATGCGCACGCCGTCGGTGCCGTTGCGCACCCAGCCCGTCAGCCCGTGCTGCCGCGCGAGCCGCCAGACGTGCGGCCGGAAGCCAACGCCCTGGACCTGGCCTTCGATATGGTGCTGCTCGGTGCGCACGGGCTACACGGCCTCGGCCAACGCGGCCCGCTTCGCCTCGATGCGCGTGAGGAGGTAGTCGCACCAGGCATCGACGCCTTCGTCGGAGATCGAGGCCACTTCGAGCACGTCGAGGTCGTGGTTGACCTCGCGCGCGTCCTTCGCGACGGCCTCGACCGAGAACGGGAGGTAGGGCAGCAGGTCGGTCTTCGTGACCACCATGAGGTCGCTCGTGAGGAACATCCGGGGGTACTTCTTCGGCTTGTCGTCGCCCTCGGTCGTGGCGATGAGCGTCGCGCGGAGGTCCTCGCCGAGGTCGTAGGACGCCGGGCAGACGAGGTTGCCGACGTTTTCGATCACGAGCAAGTCGACGCCGGCGAGGTCGAACGAATCGTCCGCGTCCAGCGAGTCGAGCGCCTGGAGCACCATCTGTGCTTCGAGGTGGCAGATGCCGCCGGTGACGATCTGGAAGGCGGGGATGCCGTGCTTGCGCAGCCGCTCGGCGTCGCGCTCCGTCTCCAGGTCGCCGACAAGGACCGCCATCGAGAGGGTGTCCTTGAGGCGCGCGGCGGTCTTTTCGAGCAGCGTCGTCTTGCCGCTGCCCGGCGACGAGCACAGGTTGACGACGTAGGTGCCCTGCTCGGCCGCGCGTCGCCGGATGAGGTCCGCGACGAAGTCGTTGGCTTTGAGCAGGTTGACGTTGACGTCCTGCACGCAGACGTTGCCGCGCGGGGCCGTGTTGATCGTACGCTGAGGCATAGCAATAGAGGTCAGGATTCAGAAACGGAGTCGGCGAGCACGACCTGCTCGATCAGTAGTTCGTCGCCCGCCAGCACGTCGTTCGAGGGCGTGCCGCAGGCGGGGCACACGAAGCGCTGGCGGACCGGCGTGAACTCGGTCGCGCACGTGCCGCAGCGGACGAGCGCGGGGACCGACGTGATGGCGAGCCGCACGCCCTCGTAGGGCGTCCCTTGGACGACGAACCCGTAGGCCGTCTCCAGCAGCATTGGCTCGACGCCGGAGAGCGTGCCCACCTTGAGGCGGATCTCTTCGAGCGCCGCGCGCTCCTCGGCATCGAGGGCGTCGTCGAGCGAGGCGATGACGCTGCGGACGAGGGAGACTTCATGCATGGCGCACCTCGGAGGTCGTCGGCGTGGCTTCGTCCACGGCACCATCACCCGTGCTGCCCGCCGCGTCGCTGGTGCCCGCTGCGAGGCGGTCGAGGTTGGCGCGGTGCTCGGTGGCCGTGGCTTGGAGGTCGGCGTCGTCCGTGAGGAGGAGCACCTCGCCGGCCCAACCGCGCATCTCGGCGAGGCGGCGCGCGTCGAGGGGGCCCTCGGTGCCCGGCAGGTGCCACGACGCTTCGAGGAGGTTGAGCAACGTCAGCGCGCGCTCCGTCGGGTGACGGTCGGCCGACCGCAGCGCGAGCGCCTCGCGCAGGAAGTGGGCGGCGCGCTCGTAATTCCAGCCGTCGTGCGCGGTCGGGTACTTCAGGAACGCGCTGCCGTAGTTGTGACAGATCCGCGCGTGGATGTAGGGGTGCGTCTCTTTCTCGAAGAAGGCGAGCGCCTGCCGGAACGACTGCACCGAGAGCGCCTGGACAAGCTCGCGCTTGCCCTTCGGCCCAGGCATCTCGGCGTAGAGGATGCCGAGTTCGTGGTGGATCTCGGCGAACGTGGCGGGGGCGGCGTCGCGGGTGAAGGCCTTCAGCGCCTGCTG
>JBCCLD010000342.1:0-5025 GCA_039027055.1 Bacteroidota bacterium | reverse complement strand
TTGATGCCCGTGTTGGGCGTGGCCTCGTCGGGGAAGAGGTTGGCGAGCGCGCGCATCGTCTGGGCGCGGGCCTCGCCGTCGCCGCCCGCGAAGCCTCGGCTGGCCGCGCTCGGCTCGGGGTGCGCCGTCGTGCCCTTGAAGGCGTTGCGCGCGTCGTCCTGGAAGAATGTGATCGGGCTGTCGACCTTGTACCAGTCCCAGTCTGGGTTCGCCTCGAAGGCCGGGTCGTTGGAGCCGATCCACGGCTCGCCGTACACGATCTTGTCGTAGCCGATGGCCTCGCGGACGGCGCGGAGCGTCTGCTCGTCGGTCTGCCCGGCGAGGTCGATGCGGAAGCCATCGACGCCGAACTCCTCGATGAAGTGGATGCACTGGTCGATGAGCCAGCGCTGCACCATCGGGCGGTCCTCCGACTTCACCTCGTTGCCGAAGACGCCGATGTGGTCAAAGGTGCCGAAGAGGTCCGGGAGGATGCGGTAGTAGTAGAGCTTGTCGATGCCGTTGAAGTTGAGCACCTGCTGCGTGCCCTCCATGTTTTCGCCGGTGTGGTTGAACACGAAGTCGACGATCACGGCGATGCCGCGGTCGTGGAAGGCCTGGACGAGGTCGCGGAACTGGTCGCGCTCGGCCCCGGGCTCGGTGCCGCGCTGCCGGAAGCGGCTCTCGACGGCCATGTAGTGCGTGATGCGGTAGCCCCACTGGTAATTCTCGTCGGCGACGCCCTGCGCCTGCATGAGCGGGTCGTCGGCGAAGGCGGCCTGCCACGCTTCGTCGGGGTAGTGCAGGAATTCCTGCATCGGCATGAGGTGGACGACGTTGACGCCGAGGTCCACGAGGTAGTCGAAGCCGATGGGCTCGCCGCGCGAGTTGGTCAGCCCGGGCTCGATCATCGCTGGGATGGTGCCCACGAGGTCGTCGCCGACGGGCAGGCGGTCGGTGAAGTCCTGGACGTGCACTTCGTAGGCGATCACGTCCTCCATCGGCGGGATGCCGCCTGCGAGCGGCGTGGCGGGCGTCGTCGCACGCCAGATGCGGGCGCGGCCCCAGCCGTCGTCGGAGACGCGGGCGTAGGGGTCGGTGATGCGGATGCCCTCCTGGTTGAAGAAGTGGTTGCCGGGGTCATCCGGCCCGACGACCTCGAAGTCGTAGTACGTCCCGTGGAGGTCGCCGTCGAGGGTGGTCTCCCAGACGCCCTGGTGGTCGCGGGTGAGCGCGTGGCTCTCGGTGGCGTCGCCGGTGCGGTCGGCGTAGAGGTTGACGGTCACGCCGTCGGCGCGCGGGGCGAAGATCCGGATGGCGGTCTCCGCCCCGTCGCCGTCCTCGTCCAGCGTGATTTCTGCGCCGAGCGGCTTCTCGGAGTACATCGTCCGCCAGAGCCCATCGAAGTTGGCCCAGGCGCGCAGCACCTCGTCGCTGCCGGGCGCGCTGTACTCGACGAAGTAGATGCGGTTGAGCGCGAGGTCTTCGGCGGGCACGACGAGGAACTCGTCGGCGAGGTTGGGAAGCACGGCGGCCACGGGCGTCTCGTTGCCGTGCGCGTCGAGGATGCGGTAGCGCAGCGGGCGGGTGGAGGTCCGGAGGCTGTCGCCCTCGAACCGCACCCAGATGGCACGCTCCCCGCGCAGCTCCGCGCGGAGGCGGCTCGGCGTGACGTCGTGCAGGAAGACGAGGTTGCCGCCCTCCGCGTTGGGCGCGCTGCCCGGCGGGTCGAGCCACACGCCGTTGTCGACGCGGAATTTGAACGGCGTCGCGGGCTTCAGGAAGCCGTAGCGCGGGTTGTAGACCGAGAGCGCCCAGACGCCGCCCTCCGTGGGACGTAGCTGTCGGTCCGGGTCGTCCATCGCCGTATCCCACCCGACGAGCGCGCCGGTCACGACAACGCGCTCCGGCGCGGCATCAAGGCCGTAGCGTTCGGTGTCGAAGACGAACACCGTCGAGTCACCTCGGATGGCATAGCCTTGGGCACGTTCGGCGTCGGAGAAGTCTTGGGCGAACGCGGCGGGCATGGCAAGGAGGAGCAGGAGGAGAAGACGCATAGGGCGAACGGCTAGGGAAGGGACCATCGAAGATAGGTGGAGGGCGGGTGCACGGGCGCCGATGAGAAGCTGAGCGTAGACCGCCGCACGATGCGCCGCTGCCGCGCCACGCTCCGGCAGATCGGACTCGAGGGACCGAAGGGCAAGCGCTGGGGCGACGCGCCGGACGTGCTCGCCGCCGTCCACGGCTTCGCAAGCCTCGTGGCCATAGTGAACGCCAAGCGCGGCGCACCGCCAAGCGCGACGCACCGCTCGCAGCACGCACCTACGCGCTGCTCGTCAAGCACCGCGGGACGCCCGACCGCACCGTCCTGCGCCCGCGCTACCGCCGCCCCGTGGACGCGGCTTCCATCGCCGCTGCCACGGACACCATCGCAGACGAGAGCGCGAAAGAGCCGCCTGCGAGGCTGTGGTGGAAGCTCTGGTAGGCCGCCCTCACACGAGGAAACGCGTCCGGGGCGGGCCTACCCGTCCCAGATCAGGTCAAACGCGTTCGAGCCGTTGACGATGTCGCGGTCGTAGGTCTGCTGCCGCCCCGAGAGCGCTTCGATGAGCGTGATCCGCACGCGCGCAGGCATCTCGAACGTGCCGATGAGCGCGTTATTTTCGTCGCGGTAGGTCAGCTCCTCCGGCCCAAAGAACGCCGGCGCCAGCGTCTGGCTCTCTGTCTCGAGGCGGCCTTCGGCGTCGGTGCGCCCGCGTACGTCCGGCCCATCCGTGGCATCGGGCGCGAGCACCGACCAGTGTGCCACCGCGATGGAACCGACAACGGTCTCGTCTTCGACCAGGCGCACCGTGTAGACGCCGCTCGGCCCGTCGTTTTCCCACGCGACGATATAGTCACGGGCGGACGTGATGCTTTGCTCGACGAGCGTGAACACCTCGCCGTCGAGGTCTACGATCTCGACCTCCAGTTCCATGGCGCTCCCGTCGGAGCGGTAGCTCACGGTCGTCTGCTCAACGAAGGGAGAAGGGTAGACCGAGCTCAGGTCGTTCGCAGCAGTCTGGGCCAAAGCCGAGGGCACGTCTCCCGCCACGAGACCGCCGCTGCCCGACGCCCCACAGGAGTCCTGCTGACTCGCGATCACCACCGGGAAGCATGGGCGGATGGCGACGCGCAGCCCCTCAACGAACGAGCCGTCCGGTGCTGTCGCGACAACAGCCATGCTGAAGGCATCGTCGAGGGGCGGCTCTGGCGCGAGCGTCGTGTCCGCAGAATCGCAGGCTACGAGGACCACGGTGAGCGCAAGTACGAAGGCGAGAGGGCGGAGCATGCATGGAGTAGGTCTCTTGGAGTGCAGGAGCGGGTAGCCACAGAGGGCCTAGATTCACCGCCAACAAAGACCATACCCGAGGCTATCGGGGCTCAGGGTGCCTCAGTCGATCCGACGCCGCCACGTCGTGCCTTGCGCGCTGTCCATCACCTCGACGCCGAGCGCTTCGATCTCGTCGCGGATCGCGTCGGCGCGGGCGTAGTCCTTCGCCTTGCGCGCCGCCACGCGCTCGGCCAGCAGCGCCTCGACCTGCTCGGCGAGCGGGTCGTCATTGGCTTCCTCAACCGTCGCTTCTGGCCGGACGATGCCGAGGAGCGCGTTGACCTGGTCGAGATAGTCCTTCGCGCTCGTCGCCATCGCGAGGCTGTCGAGGCCGCTCTTCGAGCGCGCGTCCTTGCGCTTGGCCATCGACGCGATGATGTTGACGCCACGGTAGGCCGCCGCGAGCGCGGTGGGCGTGTTGAGGTCGTCGCAGAGCGCGGCGAGCGTGTCGGCGTAGGCCTTCGCGAGCGGCTCAGCGAGGTGGTTGGGCGCGCGCTCCTCGTACTGCTTCTCGGTGTGGAAGTCGAACGCGTCCTGCACGGCGTCGTCGACCTCCTGGTAGCGGCGGCGCATCTTGGCGGCATCGGTGAGCGCCTTGCGCGTGAAGTTGAGCGGCTTGCGGTAGTGCCCGGCGATGAGCGCGAGACGTAGCGCGAGCGGGTCCGCCGGAGCGCCATAGTCGCCGCGCCCCCCATCAGCCGGATCGGTTGTGAGGTCGCGCACGGTGAGGAAGCTGCCGGTGCGCTTCGACATCTTCGCGCCCTCGACCTGGAGGAATCGCGTGTGGACCCAGTGCCGCGCGAACGTCTTGCCGGTGAGGCACTCGGCCTGCGCGATCTCGCACTCGTGGTGCGGGAAGCGGAGGTCCTCGCCGCCCGCGTGCAAGTCGATGGTGGCGCCGAGGTACTTCTGCGCCATCACCGAGCACTCGAGGTGCCAGCCGGGGAAGCCCCACGCCGTGCCCTCGGCGAAGGGGCTGTGCCATTGCATGAGGTGGTGCTCGTCCTTTTTCCAGAGCGCGAAGTCACGCGGGTCACGCTTGCCGTCGTCCGTGACCACGTCGCGCGACCCGGCGGCGGCCCCCACATCGAGCGCATCGGCCTCCGTGTTGCCGGAGAGTTTGCCATAGTCGGGGAACGACGCGACGCTGAAGTAGACCCCCTGCGGCGTCTCGTAGGCGTGGCCCTTCTCGACGAGCGTCTGGACGGCCTGGATCTGCTCGCGGACGTGTTCGGCGGCGCGGGGCCGTACGCTCGGCTCGCGGAGGCCCAGCGTGTGCCAGTCCTCGACGAGCGCCTCGGTGTAGTGCCGCGCGAGGTCCCACACGTTGGCGAAGCGCTCGCCTTCTTTGCTCTTGAGCGCCTTCGCCATGCGGTCCTCGCCCGCAGCGTCCGCCGCGTCGTCGTCGGTGAGGTGGCCGACGTCGGTGACGTTCGAGACATAGTCGACCTGCCAGCCGAGTGCCTCGGCGGTGCGCACGATGAGGTCGGCGGTGAGGAACGAGCGGAAGTTGCCGATGTGGGCGTAGCTGTAGACCGTCGGCCCGCAGCCGTAGAATGTCAGGCGCGGGGTGCCGTCCTCGGTCGTCGCGGCGGGGACAAGCGGCTTGGCGTCACGGGAGAGCGAGTCGTGAAGGACGAAGTCGGGCACAGGTCGAGGGTCGAGGGTCGAGG
>JBCCLD010000341.1:0-5040 GCA_039027055.1 Bacteroidota bacterium | reverse complement strand
GCACGTTGAGGCCCGTGTAGAAGGAGCGGTCCACGAAGCCGTTGGCCTGCAGTTCGTCCACGATGCCCCGGACGCGCGTCGCCGGGACGGCGAAGCCGAGGCCGACGGAGCCGCCCGACTGCGAGAAGATGAACGTGTTCACGCCGATCACCTCGCCGAGCGCGTTCACGAGCGGCCCGCCCGAGTTGCCCCGGTTGATGGCGGCGTCGGTCTGGATCATGTCGCGAAAGACGCGGCCCTGCTGCGGCGCGAAGTCGCGGCCCGTGGCGCTCACTACGCCCACGGTCACGGTCGGCTCGGCGGCCTCGAACAGCCCGAACGGGTTGCCGAGTGCGATGGCCCACTCGCCCACCACGATGTCGTCGTTCTGGCGGAACTGCAGGTAGGGCAGCGGCGACGGCGGCTCGACTTTGAGGAGCGCGATGTCGCTCTCGGGGTCCGAGCCGATGAGCGTTGCGTCGAGTTCGCCGCCGTCGGGGAAGGCGACCGTGATCTTGGTCGCGTTGCCCGCCACGTGGTCGTTCGTGACGATGTAGCCGTCGGGCGAGATCACGAAGCCGGAGCCGAGGCCCTGCACCTGCCGCTCGACCACGCGGTCGCGGCGACGGCCGAAGAAGTACTCGAAGAACGGGTCGCCCGCGAATGGGTCGCGGTAGCGCACCTGCTGCACCTCGATCACGTTGACCGACACCACCGCCGGGGCCACCACCTCGACGGCGTTGACGATGGCCGTGCGTCGCGTCGCGCTGATGTTGGCGTCGGCGGTCTCGGCGAGCCGCTCGGCGCTGACGCGCTGCGGGGCGGGCTCCTGCGGCGCGTCCTGCGACTGCGCGGGCTGCTTGCACCCGACGAGCACGAGCGCGAAGAGAATGAGGACGTGGACCTTCATGGAGGGGCGACGCATCAGCAGAGGCTTCGGAGGAACAACGGCAGGCGGCTCGTACGGAAGCACCGCCGGGCTGTTTCCCCCAGACCTACCTGCTGAGCAGAAGCCTAGCAGCATGCGCCGCTGGCCTCGCCGTCGGCACCGGCAGGGGTAGGAGCGCAGTCGAAGAGGCCGTAGTGCGTGCTGCGGTCGCCGAGCACGTCGAAGTAGCGGCCGTAGCGCGTCTCCTGCACCATCGCGGCGGAGTTGCCGCAGACGAGCATCGGGCGGTCCTTCTCGAACAGGTGGTGGTCGTCGAGCAGGAAGGCGTGCGGCTGCTCGTCGAGGCCGCCGCGGTAGAACGCCACCTGCCCGTAGTCCTCGCAGCGGTCCTCTAGGCTGGCGACCTTGAACGCGCGCACCGTCTTGGAGCTGAACTGGATGCTTCCGGTCTTCGCCGCGATGGCCTCGTCCTCCACGGCGATGGGCCGCGACGAGACGATGCGATAGTCGGGGATGCCGAGGTCGATGAGCATGCGGCGGAAGTCCTCTTCGTAGAGCGCGCCGCCGAGGCACTCGCCGTGGATCACCGGGTCGGCGGCCACGTCGGCGGGGATGCGGCGGTCGGCGAAGACGTCGGAGAAGTAGAGTTCGCCGCCGGGCTTGAGCACGCGCACGATCTCGGCGAAGGCCGCGCGCTTGTCAGGCGCGAGGTTGAGCACGCAGTTCGAGATTACCACGTCCACGCTGTCGTCCGCGATGCCAAGCGCCGCGAGGTCTTCGATGGGGCCGAGGCGGAAGTCGGTGGTGACGGTGTCGAAGCCGAAGCGCTCGGCGTGCGTGGCCGCGTGCCGCTCGGCGACCTCTAGCTGCTCGGCGGTCATGTCGACGCCGATGACACGGCCGTTCGGCCCAGCAAGCGCGGCGGCGAGGAACACGTCGCGGCCCGTGCCGCAGCCGAGGTCGAGCACCGTGCAGCCGTCGAGCGCGGGCGGGAGCGGCGAGCCGCAGCCGTAGAACTTGGCGAGCACCTCGTCCTCGATCTGCGCGAGGATGGCCTTGTGCTGGGCGGGGAGGTCCTCGGTGGAGCAGCACGCGCTCGTCTTGAGGTCGGCGCTGGTTTCGAGGGTGGTGCCGTAGTAGTCGCGGACGGCGGCGTGGACCTGGTCGGCAGAGGGTAGAGCGGGCGTGGTGGGGACTTGCATGGAGGCGCGAGAGCAGTGGTAAAAAAGGCGGACGAACCGACGCGGCTAGTCCTTACCTCGTCGCGCTGCTTCCCTGTCTCGAGTTGTCCCCTGCGTCTTGTCTCGCCAACGCCCCGTAAAACGCCTGGAGCACGCCGAACGCGAGCTTGCGCTGGCCGCGCTCGGAGAGCAGCCCCTTGCGGTTCCAGAAGTCCTGGATGCCCGGCAGCGGGCGGCGGGGGCTGCGAAAATCCATCAGGATCCACGGGCTCATCCCGCGCAGCACGTCCACCTCGCGCAGCAGCGCGATCTGCTGGCGGTAGAGCGCCGCCTGGTAGTCCTCGGTCCAGATCGTGCCCGCGTCGCCACGGAGGCCATACTTCGCGCCTGCGCCGAACTCGCTCACCACGAGCGGCTTGTCGAAGGTGGACTGGATGCGAAACGCCGCGATCTCGGCGACGGGCGTGTCGCCGTACCAGCCGAGGTACTCGTTGACGCCGATCACGTCGAGGTGGTCGCCGAGCGGGTCGTCCAGGACGAGGGTGCGGCCCTCGAAGGTGACCTCGGTGGCGGCGGTGATCAGCCGCGTGGGGTCGAGGCGGCGCGCCTCGTCGATGAGGCCGGTGAGGAAGGCGAGGCGGGCCTCGGAGCGCGGCGTCTCGTTGGCGACGCTCCACAGGGCGACGGCGGCGCGGTTGCGGTCGCGCGCGACCATCTCGCGGAGTTGCTGCCGGGCGAGCGCGTAGACCTCGGCGTGGCCCCAGAGGATGGTCCAGTAGACGGGGATCTCGGCCCAGACGAGTAGCCCCATCGCCTCGGCCTCGCGCACCATCGCCTCGTTGTGGGGGTAGTGGGCCAGGCGTACGAAGTTGCAGCCAAGGTCTTTCGCCCAGCCGAGCAGCGTCCGCGCCTGGGCGCGGGTGTAGGCACGCCCACCGCCGAGGGCCTCCTCATGGATCGAGATACCGCGCAGAAACACGGGCACGCCGTTGAGTAGCAGATCGGCGCCCCGCGTGGTGAGCGTGCGGAAGCCCATCGTATCGGCCACGCGGTCCGTCTCGGCCTCGACGACGACGGCGTAGCGGTGCGGGTCCTCGGGTGACCACCGCCGCAGGTCAGGAGCCGCGACGCGAAAGGCGGCATAGCCGTCGGCATCGGTCTCGACGGTGTGCGCGAACTCGGCGTCGGGAATGCGCACGGTGACCGTCTGCCGGGCGTCGGCCCCGTCGAGTTGTACCCAGCCGGCGAGGATGTCGGGTGCGGCCGGGTCGAGGTGGAGCGCGTAGTCGCGCACGAACGTCGCCGGGACCTCGACGAGCCGGACGGGGCGCGTGAGGCCGCCGTAGTTCCACCAGTCGGTGTTGACCGTCGGGACGCCGTCGCGGCGGCGGGCGTTGTCCACCTTGAACGCGAGGAAGTTGCCGGTGGCCCGGACGCGGTCGGTGACCTCGAGGTTGAAGGGCGTGAAGCCGCCCACGTGGACACCGAGCGGCGCGCCGTTGAGGTAGGCCCGCGCCTCGTAGTTCGCTGCCCCGACGTGGACGAAGAGGCGGCGCTCCTCCGGTAGGGCGTAGTCGAACGTCTTGCCGTACCACACCGTCCCCTCGTAGAGGAAAAGCTCGGGGCGCTGCGAATTCCAGTCGCCGGGGACTTCGAGCGGCTCCGACGCGGCGAAGTCGTACTCGATGAGGTCGTCCGGGTCCTGGGGCTGCCGGTTGACGAAGTAACCCGCCGGGGTGGGCTCGTAACGATAGTTGTAGTAGCCGTTCTCGTAGGGGTCGATGATGGCGGGCCACCCGCCGCCGAGGTCCGTCGTCTGCCGACCGCCGACGTGCTGGATCAGCGGATCGACCTGCGATGGCGCGGGCGTGGCGGCGTCGAAGCCGGTGGGCTGGGCCTGCGCCCCGGGCTCGCTGCAGAGCAGCAGCGCGGTGCAGAGTAGGAACGACAGGGAGGCAGCGGCGGCACGCATGCGGAGTGGGGAACAGCGGAGACAGGAAGGCTCGTTGCAACATAGCGCCCCAAGCACACCGACGGCCCGAGGCAAGCGCCCCAGGCCGTCGGTGGTCGAATCGATGCGTCGTCGGTGGACGATGACGCTACGGACGGTCTTCGTCCTCCTCGCGTGGATCTTCGTCCTCCTCGCGTGGATCTTCGCCCTCCTCGCGCGGATCTTCGTCCTCCTCGCGTGGATCTTCGCCCTCCTCGCGCGGATCTTCGTCCTCCTCGCGCGGATCTTCGTCCTCCTCGCGCGGATCTTCGCCCTCCTCGCGCGGATCTTCGCCCTCGCCGCACCCGGCAGCTTCGAAGCGTTCGGCGACCTCCTCGCGCGTGATTTCGCCCGCCTCGTAGAGAGCCCGAAGCTCCTCTAGGAGCCTGTCGCACTCGGTGTTGTCGCGGTCCTCGTCCCCTGGATCCTCTTCGTCCTCGCCGCGGTCGCCATCTTCCTCCCCCCGATCTTCGTCGTCTTCGCCACGGTCGCCTTCTTCGTCGCCTCGGCCACCTTCATCGTCGGGCGTTGCAGTGAAGGCACCGACGATGGACACGTCGCCGTCGAAGACGAGGTCGAACGAGCCGCTCAGCGTCCGTCCGGTCGCGTCTAGGGTCACAGTGCCGCCCGTCGCAAGCGCTCTCGCGCCCGTCGCGTTGTAGATCGCGAAGAAGCCGAAGGGCGCGTCGATGTTACGTCCGGCCTCGATGGCGAAGCGGCCTGGGACAGGACGGCCGTCGCTGAAGTGGCCCAGCACGATAGCCTCGCCTGACTCAGGAGATGAAGAAGGTGGGGTTTTGATATTGGACTCAGAATTGCCGACCAAACAATCGCTGGTATCCACGTGGCAGGCGCACAACAATGCCATATTTGATGTGCAATGGATGGGCAACAGCGATTGTTTAGTTACTGCCTCTGGTGATAAAACAATCGCTGTTGCCCATCCATTGCACATCAAATATGGCATTGTTGTGCGCCTGCCACGTGGATACCAGCGATTG
>JBCCLD010000340.1:0-5048 GCA_039027055.1 Bacteroidota bacterium | reverse complement strand
TTGAGCTCCTCGGTGAGCGTGATGAGGTCGACGGGGTTGCCGCGCTCGAAGAGGGCGAGCACGGCCTCGTAGACGCGGCGGTGGCGCTGGTCGTAGAACGCGTCCGGCGCGAGGATCTCGATGGCCTTCGGGATCGCCTCGCGCTCGATGAGCATGGCCCCGAGGACGGACTGCTCGACGTCGGTGGCCTGCGGCGGGACGCGGCCCGCCTGCTCGTGCAGCGCGACGATGTTGGTCGGGCGGCTGCGCCGGCGGCTGCTCGTGAGCTTTTCGAGGGGGTACGACGGCGCAGCCCCCTCGTCAATGTAGAGCGGGCGCTGCTGGGCGTCGTCGGGAATTGGCTGGTCAGCCATCGGGGTGTGGGAGGGAGCGGTCGGGCGCGATCAGGCGCCGACGAGTTGGTCGTAGCGCGTGCGGAGGAGCTTCACGTCCTCCCAGGTCGGGCGCTTCCACTGCGGGTTGCGCAGGAGCGCGGCCGGGTGGTAGGTCACGAGGAGTTGCAGGCCGTAGTAGTCCTGAAACTTGCCGCGCAGCGACGCCAGGCTCGACGTACGGCCGAGGAGCCCGTTGCCCGCGCTCTTGCCGACAGCCAGGATGAGCTTCGGGCGCACGAGTTCGATCTGCTTGTAGAGGATCGGGATGTGCGCCTCGACCTCGGCGGACAGCGGGTCGCGGTTGTTGGGCGGGCGGCTCTTGAGGATGTTGGTGATGTAGACCTGCTCGCGTTCGAAGTGGACCGCCTCCAGGATCTTGTTGAGGAGCTGCCCCGCGCGGCCGACGAACGGCTCGCCCTCCTTGTCCTCGTTCGCGCCCGGCGCCTCGCCCACGATCATCAGGTTCGCGTCGGGGTCGCCGGTGCCGAGGACCGGGTTGATGCGGCTCTCGTCGATGGGGACGAGGACGGTGCTGGCGAGGTAGGTGTTCACCTCGGCGAGCGACGTCATGCCGCGCAGCGGCGAGTCCTCGGGGATGAGCGCCGCGATGCGGTCGTAGGGCGAGAGCGTCTCGTCCTGGCTGGGGTCGGGGAGCGCGCCGAAGAGGTCGGGCATGGCGTCGTCAGCGGGGGTAGCGTCGGGGGGGGAAGGTGCGTCAGGTGGGGCGATCTCTGGCGGGGCGACGTCGGGCAGCGCGAAGAGCAGCGGGCCGGCGAGGTCGCGCTGGAGGGCGAGCGCGGCGCGGGCTTCGCGGACGAGGTCGAGGACGGTGGCCACGAGGGGATGGAGGCTGCCTGCAACGTGACGCGCCGCCATCCGATCCGACGGCGACGCGCAGTGTGATCTGCATGTTACGGGACGCGCCGACGAAGGACCAACGAAGCTCGTGGCAATCGACCCACCGCCTATCCACGCGCTTATCCACAGCGGACGCGTATCCGGTGCGCCCCTGCAACGCACGACGCGGTCGCCTTGCACCAACGCGACGCGCATCGCCTACCTTCCTGAGAAGCGGCTTTGGGTCTTCGCAGCGCCCACCGACCCCCGTGCCGACGCTTCATCGCCCTCTGGCCATGTTCGACGCGTTTCACCGTCAGCGCTACCGCCGCCGCGCCACCAGCGGCCCGATGCAGGCGTTCCTCGAAACGCCGCCGCCGGACCCGCGCACGCCGCTGGCCGAGGTCGAGGTGCTGGCGCTCGACCTGGAGACGACCGGCCTCGATCCCAAGCGCGACGCGATTCTGAGCGTCGGCAGCGTGCCCGTCGTGCGCGGCGCGGTAAAGGTTGGGCAGAGCGCGCATGTGCTGGTGCAGGCCGACCGCTCCGTGGCCCAGAGCGCGACCGTCCACGGCCTGCTCGACAGCGACGTGGAGGACGGCGTGCCGCTCGACGACGCCCTCGCGCACGTCCTGGCGCGCCTCGCTGGACGCGTGCTGCTCGCTCACCACGCCGTCTTCGACCACGGTTGCCTCGACTCCGCCTGCCGGGCCGTCTACGGCGTCCCGCTCCTCGTGCCGATCATCGACACGCTCGCGCTCGCCCGGCGCAAGCACCAGGCGCACGCGCACCAGCACCACGGCACCGCTGCGCCCGACGCGTTCCGCCTCGCCACGCTCCGCGAGACGCATGGCCTCCCCGCCTACCATGCCCATAACGCGCTCTCCGACGCCCTCGCCACCGCCGAGCTATTCCTCGCCATGACGGCCGACGACCCGACCCTGCGGCTCCGCGACGTGACGTGATCGGCCTATCGGCTATCGGTCGCAGGGGCTGGCTCAAACGCGCCCGCTGGTCCGGGAAAGACGACCGGGCTCTCGGCCCCGTCCTTCGCCACGCTCGCGACGCCGAAGAGGTAGTTGTCGATCACAACGTTTTCCAGTGTGTAGGTGAGGCGGGCGTCGGCGATGTCCAAGCCGGGATCGGGTACGAAGACGCGGTGGGTCCACTGCGGAGCCGTCGTGAGCCGCCACGTGACCACGTAGCCAGCCAGTTGCGGGTTCTCGTCGGGGTTGGGGCGCAGCCACGAGAGCGTCGTTGAGGGCTGGACGGCCCCCGTGACCCGGACGCCGCGCGGCGGCGCGGGCGCGAGGGCGAGCCCGCCGAGCGTCACCGCATTGAGCGCCGTCAGCTTGGCCGTGTAGTCGAAATCCACGAACTCGACCGTGTCGCCGTAGTGGCGCTCGGAGCCGTCGGGGTGCGTCTCGGTGCGGAGGTCCTGGTGCTGGCGGTCGTAGTGCTCGTGCGTCTCCATGATGCGCACGGCCGGGTAGCCCACCTCCGAGAACGGGCTGTGGTGGCCGCCCCGCCGGAAGCGGTCGAGGCGGTAGACCATCATCATATCGAGGTTGCGGAGGTAGGCGTCGGCCATGCGGTCTACGTAGCGCCCGAGGTTGCGCGCCGGGCTGTCCACCTCGCCGCCGGTGAAGCGGCGGTAGCGCGCCTCCACGTCGGTCTCGACGGCGCGCGTGCCCTCGGAGAAGACCCGCGCCGAAGTGTTGTCGCACACCCCGTCGATGCCGCAGGTGTTGCCGATCATGTCGTTGTTGAGGACCGCCTCGATGCGCCAGCCGTCCTCGCGCGCGACGGCGGCCATGTGCGCCCCGCCGAAGAGGCCCTGCTCCTCGCCCGAGAGGCCCGCGTAGACGATGCTCGCCGGGAACGCGTGCGTCGACAGGACGCGCGCCGCCTCCAGCACGCCCGCGAGGCCCGAGGCGTTGTCGTTGGCGCCGGGCGCGTCCGAGGTGAAGTCCATCACGTCCGAGGCGCGGCTGTCGATGTCGCCCGCCATGACGACGTAGCGGTTCGGGTCGGTCGTGCCGCGTTGGATGGCGAGCACGTTCACCACGACCGTCGAGTCGGGGATGCGGCGCTCGCCGGAGACGACATGGCGCTGCTCGACGATCTCTAGGCAGCCGCCGCAGGCCGCGCTGATGGCCTCGAGCTCGGCGCGCAGCCACCGCCGCGCCGCGCCGATGCCGCGCGTGGTGCTGACCGTGTCTGACAGGGTATGGCGTGTCCCAAAGCCCGCCAGCGTGCGGATGTCCGCCTCGATGCGGTCGGCCTGGACGGCTGCGGCGACTTCGCGGAGGAACGGCACCTCGGCGGGTGGCACGGGACCCCCGGCGAGCGAGTCCGGCCACGCGGGCGACTGCGCGGCGACGGGCAGAGCCGGGAGGAGCGTCGCGCACGCGAGGACGATAGCACGTGCAAAGAGAGCGGCGGAACGCATGGCGGGCAAGGCGGAGTGGAGCAAGAGAGGGGGGTGTCCAAGCTACCGCCCTGCCTCGGTTCTGCTCGCTCGCCCTCATGGCGAGTCGTTCACTCGAACGTCACGGTCACCGTCGGCTGCACCTCCACGTCGACACCGGGGACCTCGGCGATCCGCTCAGCGAGGTCCTCGGTCGTGGCCGGCGGCTCCTGCGCGTCGAGACGGTTGAGGGCGTCCGGGTCGGCCAGCATCTCGTCGAAGTCGAAGCGCATCAGGGTGATCGTGCCGTCGGCTTCGAAGGTGGCGGTGGTCGCGGTCACGGTGCCCTGCGGCTCGACGCGGAAGGTCGCCTGCATCCCCTGCATCACGCCGCGCAGCATCTCGAATTCGGGGTCGCCTTTTGTGTCCGCGGACGCGCCGCCGAGGCTGCCGACATCCATCGTCATCGGGCTGTCCTCGCTCAGGAAGTCGGGCATCTGGATGGTCAACTCGGCCGGGGTGCCGCCGTCAGTCGGAGTAAACCCGAACGTGACGAGGTCCGAGGGCGTCGAGTCCGGGCTAGGCGTTCCGAAGGAAGACGCAGGCTCAGGCGTCAGCGGCAGCGCGAGCGTCGTCACGTCCTCCACGCGGTAGGTGGCGGTGTAGCCCCGCTCGCCGTCCATCGGCTTCACGCCCTCGAACGTGACGCCGGGGCCGTAGCCCTTGGCGGCGGTCCGCAATGCCTCCTCGTCGATGAGCGAGGATCCGCCCTTCTGGTCAGGATCGAGGGTCGCCAGGCGCTGAACTTGCGCGAAGGCCGCCTCGCTAATCTCGATGGATGTGATGAGGCGGCCACTGCCGTCGGGGAAGACGCGCAGTACCGTGTGAAGCTGGAAGCAGCCGCTCAGCCCGAGGGCTATGGTTAGGACGAAAGCAGTTCGGAGGGCGCGCATAGGAGCAACGGAGAGCTGTGAATGAGTGACCAGAAGCTACTCGTCTATGGCGCGGCAGGCCGGTGTCAGGGCGCGTAGCTTTGCCGCGCTCCCGCGTTTCTACCTCCACCCGCCCATCCCATCCCATGCGCCTTGGCCTCCTCACCGGCGGCGGCGACTGCCCCGGCCTCAACGCCGTCATCCGCGCCGTCACCAAGACCCTCATCCGCCGCGCCGGCGCCACCGTGCTTGGCTTCGAGGACGGCTTCCTCGGCCTGATCGAGCACCGCGCCCGCCCGCTCGCCTACCGCGACGCGAGCGGCATCCTCACCCTCGGCGGCACCATCCTGGGCACCTCCAACAAGGCCAACCCGTTTCGCTTCTACAAAGAGGACGACCGCGACGTGTCGGACGAGGTCGTCGCCTACGCCCGCGACCTCAAGCTCGACGGCCTCATCGCCATCGGCGGTGACGGCACGATGTCCATCTGCCACG
>JBCCLD010000339.1:0-5069 GCA_039027055.1 Bacteroidota bacterium | reverse complement strand
GCCCGCGCTCGCCCCCGTCTTTCGCCCGAGCATCCAAGCCTACCTCATCTCGGCGATGGGCTCCGATCCAGCTACGCTAGTCGATACGTTGGGTTGCCCGGTCCTGGTTGTCAACGGCACCACGGACGTGCAGATCACAGTGGAGGACGGGGAGCGGCTGGCCGAGGCTGACAACGCCGAGTTGATCGTGATCGACGGGATGAATCACGTGTTGAAGGCGGTCAACGGCCCGTTGCAGGCGCAGCTACCGAGCTATGGCGACCCGTCGCTACCGCTCCACCCAGACCTCGTTCCGGCCATTTCGACGTTCCTTTCGGGCATCGATTAGGAACGTTGCGGACGACTGGCCACGTGCTCCGACTGGAACGGCGCGCGCGCCCTGGGGTAGCTTCAGCTTCCCATTCTCATGACGCCTCACGCAACGTCTATGCTACGCTCTCGTCCCCTTTGCGCTCGGTTGAGCGCGCTCGCACTCGGCGCCCTTGCGCTACTCTCGGTCCCGGCCACCTTCGCGCAGCCCGCCGACCCACCCGCCAACACGCTCACGCCCTACCACGTCGAGATGCTGCGCTCGATCGGCGAGGTGGCGATCTCGCCCGACGGCGCGACCGTGGCCTACACGGTGCGCACCCCCGCCGACCCCTACGAATCGAACGCGGGAGCAAGCCTGCCGCTCTTCCTCTTCGACGTGGCCGAGGGCACGCACACGATGGCGCTCGACGCGTCCGTGCGCGGCCTCGCCTGGGCACCCGACGGCCGCCTGAGCTTCCTCTACCGCGGCGACGACGACCCCGCCACCGCGCTCTATGCCATGGCCCCCGGCGAGGGGCCGCAGCGCGTCGTCGGCCACCCGACGAGCATCCGCGCCTACGACTGGGATGCCACCTCTGGCCGCGTCGCCTTCATCGCCGACGAGGTGATGCCGGAGCCGATGGCGGTGCTCCCACTCGGCCGCCGGGCCCCCATCGTGTATGAGGAGAACACGCCCGACCGCGCGCTCTACGTCTACCAGCCGCCGACGCGGATGATGCCGCAGCGCTTCGCCATCGAGGGCTCCGTCTACGCCGTGGAGTGGCACCCGAAAGGCACCATGCTCGCCATCAGCGTCGCGCCGAATCCATACGTGGACGCCTCGTACATGTACAAGCGCATCCGCATGATCGATCTGACAAGCGGCGAGGTCGTCGGGCAGATCGAGAACCCAGGCAAGCTGGACAACCGACTCCAGTTCAGCCCCGACGGCGAGCACCTCGCCTTCCGCTCCGCGCAGGATATCGGCGACCCCTCGAACGGGCGGCTCTTCGTCGTGCCCACCGCCGACGCGAGCTTCGAGAACGCCCGCGAGGTCTTCGACCCGATGCGCGAGGCCGACGTGGTCGAGTACGGCTGGCTCTCCAACGACGAGGTGTGGACGGTCGTCTCGGCGAACTACGCCACACAGACGGCGCTCGAATCGCACACGCTCGACGGCACCACCACGACGCACATCCCGTGGGACACCGGGCTGATCCTGAGCGACATCACGTTCTCGGACGACGGCATGCTCGCCTTCAGCGCCGACACGCCCGCCCACCCGGACGAGCTATTCGTCCGCGGCGAGTCCGGCGAGACGATGCGCGCGACCGACCTCAACCCGACGCTCGCCGAGATGCGCCTCGCGCGCCAAGCCGTCATCACACACGAGACGTCCGACGGACTCACACTCAGCGGCACGCTCTTCTACCCGCTGGACTACGAAGCTGGAACCCGCTACCCGCTCGTCCTCGACGTACACGGCGGGCCGGAGTCGTTCGTCGCCAACGGCTGGATCACGGACTACAACAGCCAAGCGCAGATGCTTGCGGCGCGCGGCTATGCGGTGTTCTACCCCAACTACCGTGGCTCTACGGGCCGCGGTGTCGCGTTTGCCAAAGCCGGCCAAGGAGACCCTGCCGGGAAGGAGTTCGACGACCTCATTACCGCCGCCGACCACCTCATCGAGATCGGCGTGGCGGACCCCGACCGCGTCGGCGTGACGGGTGGCTCCTACGGTGGCTACGCGACCGCGTGGCTCTCGACGCGCTACAGCGACCGCATCGCCGCAGGCGTGATGTTCGTCGGCATCTCGAACAAGATCTCGAAGGTCGGCACCACCGACATCGCCGACGAGGAGTTCTACGTGCACGCGCTCAAGCGCCCCTGGGACGACTGGCAGTTCATGCTCGAACGTAGCCCGATCTACTACGCCGGGCAGTCGGAGACGCCGCTGTTGATCCTGCACGGTGAGGCCGACCCGCGCGTGGACGCCGGGCAGAGCTACGAGCTCTACCGCCACCTCAAGCTGCGCGGCGAGGCGCCCGTTCGCCTCGTGCTCTACCCGGGCGAAGGCCACGGCAACGCCCGCGTCGGCGCCCGCTACGACTACGCCCTCCGCGCCCTCCGCTGGTTCGACGTGTTCCTCAAGGGCGACGGCGACACGCTGCCGCCCGCCGAGATCGTAGTCCCAGCCGCGCCGATGTCGGACGCCGCGACCGAAACCGAAGTCGAGATGGGCGAAGAGTAGGCAGAGAAGTTGTGAGGAGTGCCCCTGTCGGCGTTTCTTCTAGCTTCCCTTCCACCCACCCACTCCTGCCATGCGTTCACCCTACTACGCCGTTCTCGGCTTGCTGCTGCTCACCGCGCTGACAGGGTGCGTGAGCGTTAAGTCCAACGTCGACCCCCAGTTCAACGAGCAGGTCGAATCGATTTACCTCGTCTCACGCAGCCATTCGTCCATTGATGGCTTTATCATCGCACTCACGCAGGCGATGGCCAGCCAACTCGCCCTGCAAGGCGTTCGCGTGGAATACCACATTTCGGACCCGATGAGCCTGGAGCTTGAGCAAAATGTCGAGGCCAAGGTCAAGGAGTTTGGCGGAGACGCTATGCTCCTCATCGTACCGACCGAGCGCTCCACCATGGACGGGCTCAATAAGTCGGTGACGATGGACTTCGCGCTCATCCCCGTGGGCGGCGAGCGCATCGCGTGGCGCGCCGAAGTCAGCTCCGAAGGCTCAGGGTTCGGCGACCTTGGAAATACGAACGGTATTGCCGAGAAGGCCGTGGGTAAGATGCTTGAGGACGGAATCCGTCTCGGCACCGCTCAAGCGAGCTCAGCTCCCTAGCGTCGGTACATCTCCAGCGTAACGCTGTACATGGAAGGGCGAGGTGCCAACGCGGCATCTCGCCCTTCTGCATGCCACCCATCCAGCCATCGCACGTCCCCGATTACCATGCTGAACTTGATTACTGGCGTGAACCTTCGGTTTCAGCATCTCTGCGATACCACGAAACACCGCAGTCGTCAGAGACTGGCTTTGCCGACCTTTGGCTCTCAGTCAAGCTCAGGATAACAAGTTTGGAAAGGTTGGAACCGAAGCAGCATCGGTAGACCGGCTCTGCCTATGCCTCGTCCTCCTCCGCCGTCACGGCGATGTGGAGTTCGTCGAGTTGCTCGGTATCCACGGCGGCGGGGGTCTGGCTCATCAGTTCCGTGGCCGACTGCGTCTTCGGGAACGCGATCACGTCGCGGAGGGACGTGGCGCCGGTGAGGTGCATCACGAGGCGGTCGAGGCCAAAGGCGATGCCGCCGTGCGGCGGCGCGCCGAAGCGGAGCGCGTCGAGGAGGAAGCCGAAGCGCTCGCTCGCCTCCTGCTCGTCGATGCCGAGGAGGTCGAACATGTGGCTTTGGATGTCCGCGCGGTGGATACGAATCGAACCGCCCGCGATCTCGGTGCCGTTGAGGACGAGGTCGTAGGCGCGCGCCCGCGCCTCGCCCGGCGCAAACGCGTCGCTGCTGCGGTCGAGCTTGTCAAAGTCCTCGGGCTTGGGCGACGTGAACGGGTGGTGCATCGCGAAGTAGCGCCCGCTTTCCGCGTCGGCAGCGTCGCGGTCGTATTCCAGGAGCGGGAACTCGGTGACCCACAGGAACTCCCACGGGCCGTCGGCGCCTTCGGGGAGGAGGCCCATCGCCTCGCCCATGTGGAGGCGTAGCGACCCGGCCTGCTCGAACACCTTCGGCTGCGGTCCGGCGAGCAGCAGCACGAGGTCGCCCGCCTCGGCACCGACCGCCTCGATGCAGCGCTCGACGTACCCAGTAGGCAGCACGTGCTCTTTCACGTTCGAGAACGTCTCGCTCCCGTCCGACGGCAGCTTGAAGTAAATCAGTCCGCCCGCGCCGATGCGCTTACGGACGACGTCCTTGTCAAGGCGGTCCATCGCGCCGCGCCCGCGGTCACCCTCGCCCTTCGCGACGACAGCCACGACGGCCCCGCCCTGCTCGATGGCGCTATTGAAGACACGGAACGGGCTGTCGGCGAACACCTCCGACACGTCCTGCAGCTCCATGCCGAAGCGGAGGTCGGGCTTGTCGGAGCCGTAGCGGCGCAGCGCCTCCGCGTAGGGCATGCGGCGGAACGGCGTCGCGACCTCCATGCCGCGCGTGGCGAGCCAGATCTCGGCGATGAGGCCCTCGACCATCTCGTAGATCAGCTCCTCCGTCGCGAACGTCATTTCGACGTCGATCTGCGTGAACTCCGGCTGGCGGTCGGCGCGGAGGTCTTCGTCGCGGAAGCACTTCGTGATCTGGAAGTAGCGATCCATCCCTGCGATCATGAGGATCTGCTTGTAGGTCTGCGGGCTCTGCGGGAGCGCGTAGAACTTGCCCGGGTGGACGCGGCTCGGCACGAGGTAGTCGCGCGCCCCTTCCGGCGTCGACTTCATGAGCACGGGCGTCTCGACCTCGACGAAGCGGTGCTGGTCGAAGTAGCGCCTCGTCGCCTGGTAGAGCGTGTGGCGCAGCAGGAGGTTGTGCTGGAGCGCTGGGCGGCGGAGGTCGAGGTAGCGGTACTGGAGGCGCAGTTCCTCGTTGGTCTTCTGCTGCTTCTCCTGGTGGGCGGTCACCACGAACGGCGGCGCGTCGCTCACGGCGAGCACCTCCAGCGAGTCGACCCAGACTTCGACCTCGCCGGTGGGCAGGTTCGGGGTGACGGTCTCGTCGGAGCGGCGGCGGACCGCGCCGCGCACCGAGATGACGTACTCCGGGCGCGGGG
>JBCCLD010000338.1:0-5108 GCA_039027055.1 Bacteroidota bacterium | reverse complement strand
GACCGATTGTCCACACGCCCTAGGCTGACCCGATCGCCAACGTCTGGGTCAGCGCACGAGTAGCACCTTTTGCGTCTGCACGAACGACCCGACTCGGAGTTGGACGAGGTAGAGGCCGCTCGGCACCCCTTCCGCCTGCCACGCCAGGGCATGGTACCCCGCGGGCCACTCCTTATCTGATAGGAGCGCTACGCGGGCGCCGCGCACATCGTAGACCGCCAGCGTGACCCGACCTTGCTCGGGGAGTTCGAAGCGGAGATGGGTCTCCTCGGCGAACGGGTTGGGGTAGCTGGGGTTCAGCGCATACGCTGTGGGCAAGGCGGCGCCGTCCTCACTGGCCACCGTGGCCGCTGTCGAGAAGCTCCGACTTGGGGACCACTCACTGCGGGCTTGGCCGTTGCCCAGCGCGCGGACCTGCCAGTAGTAGGTCGTCCTGCCTTCCAGTCCTAAGGGGAGGAACGCGTTTTCAGCGGTACTTCCCTGGATGGCTACGTCTGCGAAGTCCTCGTCCGTGCTCAACTGCACCTCATACTCCACCGTCCCAGGAACCGAAGTCCAGCCGAGCACCGGGGCGGTCGCCAGATCGGCGGCCTCGTCGTCGGGCATCGTGAGCGTGGGCGCTGCCAGCACAAAGTTGGTGACCACGAATCCATCGAGCAAGGCGACGACATCGGTCCCCGTGGCCACTCGAATGTCGCGGGCCCCGAGCGGAGCGTCCCCTTCAATCTGGATGACTGCGCTCAGTTGGGTGGGGGTTGTCACCGTGGTACTGAGCGTCGTGACGCCCGTACCGCTCACGCTCAACGCCGAGACGCCTTCCACAAAGCCCGTGTTGGACCCTGCAACGGAGAGTGTTATCTCGGTGCCTGGCGCCCCTACGTTTGGCAAGGCAGAGACGAGCAACGCTTCGCTCTGCCCCTCAGACGCGACAAAGAACGGCCCAGTCTGGCTCTCTGCAGCCACCTCATCGCCGGTCACGACCTGGACATCACGAAGCCCCAGCGCATTCTCTGCGATCTGGATGGACGCTTGGAGTTCGGTCGCCGACAGGGCGGTCGTAGAGAGCACCGTGATGCCCGGTCCCATCTGGAGTTGGGAAGTCCCATCGAAGCTCGTGTTGGTCCCGAAGACCGAAACGGTCAGATTGCTTCCGGCACTCCCAACGGTCGGCGCTACGCTCAGCACGGTCGGAAGCGTCTCTGGAGGCGTCACGATGAAGGAGCCAAGCCCCTGGGCGCTGTCTGCTACCGCCCCCTGCTGCGTGACAGCCAAGAGGTTGTAGAACCCTTCGGCAGCCCCTTCATCGACGGACAGGGTGGCGAACATCTGGACTGGCGAAAGCACGGTCACCTCCTCAACGGTGACGCCAGCGCCTTCGACCTCGAGCCGGGTGGCTCCGGGCCGGAACGTGGTACCAGAGCCGGTGATGTCCACGCTGAAGCGACTGCCGCGTGGCCCGCGGCCCGGCTGCACCAGCGCGAGCGACTGATTGATGCCACCCTGGACGAGGTTGAATACGGTGTTCTCGAAGCGCTGCACCTCCCGCGCGTCCAAGGTGTTTACCTCGGGGAGAAACGCGAAGATGCCGCCCGTCTGGAGGGCCATCTGCGAGAAGGCCTCGATCGCGTTGTAGACCGGCGGCGGCGGCGGCGGGCCGTTGCTGACGGCGTCGAACTCCAACACCAGGTCGCTCAGGTCGTTTGCGCCTGAAAATAGCTCATAGAGCGTCCCTTCGGGATCGGCATCAATCGGCTGCGGCGCCGCCGACAGGTCCGTGGGTCCTGGGTCCTCAGCGAACCCCGTGTGCACCGCCGCAAAGACGCCGGAGGCGCTGATCGTGCCGTAGTCGATGGAGAAGGTGCCGTCCGGCCGAAGCGTCAACGCAAACGTGTTGGGGCTTGACGAGGGGCTTGGCGCGTTGTACTCAGGCACCTCCTGGAACGTAATGACGGCTGCCCCATCGCGCTCTTCCACGAAGACGCGACCACGCAGCGAGGGATCGAGGTCGTCCCAGAGCGGCGCGATGCGCGGAGGCCCAGAGAGCAAATTCCCCACCGACCCGCCGCGCGAGACGTCGCCCGAGTTGAAGGTGACGGAGCCGTTGGAGTTCACGTAGGCGGTGCTGTAGGTGGCTTCGCCAAACGGGAACGAGAAGGGCAGCAGGATCTGCGTAAAATCGTCATCCCCCAGCAAGAGGGTGTCGGCCGTAGCGCGGACCTTAACGAGTTCGTTGCGCAGCGCCAGACGGGCACTGGCGGGCTTGACCGTGTCGGTCGACCGCGCAGGAGCTACGGCCGTCTTCGGCTCGTTCGCCCCTGCGCCCTCTCTGGCAGCTAAGCCCGCGCACGACCCGGAGAGGACCACGTCCACGCGGACGCCGCGCGCGCGCAACGTGCTGATCGCTCCTGCGATGTCTCGCCCAGGGTGCGGGTCCGCATCCGTGGCGAGGAAGACACGCCCGTTGGCCCGGAGTCGCTGCTCAGCCGCCATGACCGCCTGGGACGAGGCCTCGGGGCAGTCAGCGCCCCCGGACGCAAAGAGGTTCGAGACCTGCGACTGAATCGTGGCCAAGTCGTTGGTGGGCGCGAAGGAGGAAACGTCGTCCTTGAACGTCACCAGTTGAAACGTGGTCGACCCGTCGTTGGGATAGGTGGCGAGGTGGTTCAAGAGCCCCTGACGAACGCCTGCGATTTCCTCTTCCATGCTCCCGGTGTCGTCGATGACGAACGCCACGTCCACGCCGGCCGACTCGATCAGCCGAGGTGGACTGATATACGTGCCGGTGGCGGGTGCACTCACGTTCCGACCTTTGACGACCCATTTCACGCGCTTCTCCGTGCGAAAGATGTTGTTGATCAGCTCCGTTGCCGTCGGGGTGTATGTCGGCGTGGTCAGCTCGGGCGTCTCGTAGAGTAACGTTGAGAAGTCTTCCGAGTAGAACGCGACCGTAAACCGGTTGAGGCGGAACGAGGCCCCGGCCCCGTTGGCGCTCCAGGTGAAGGCCGGCGTCGCGGATCCATTCAGCGGGATCACCGTCCCGTCTGCAGGCGCTGTTGGGTCGGGTGCAATGCCCTGATCCGCGAAGATGGCTCCATATTTCGTCTTATCCTCCTCGCTCAGGGTGGCAATAAGCGCGTTCCACACATCCGACACCGACGAGGGACTAGCTGCCACGATCGCATTCCAGATAGCCTGATCGCCGATGCTCACCTTGTCGCGGTCGTCGTTGGCGCTATCGTAGAGGTCCCAGAGTGCGCGCTGGACGGCCACCTCGTTGTCCTCGCCCCGGCCGCGGCTGCCCGTCGACTCGATGCTGTACGAGAAGGTGGCATCCTCGGTGTCCTGGTAGAGGAGGTCGCCCACATTCGGGATGCCGAGCGCGCCGCTGCCTCGCTCGCGCTGGAGCGTAATGCCAAAGTAGGTCGGCCAGGCTTCGCCCCAGGCCAAGCGAATCCCATCCTGCTTGCCGACGCGCTCGGCCAGGTGCTCGTACGGATTGTGCGTACCGCCAGGGTTTCTGTCCAGGCTGAACCACCAGGCGACGTAGTGCCCGTGCTCGTGATGCAGCACGTCCCAGTCGTATCGGTCTTCGAGGAGAATGAACAGCCCCCCACCGGCCGAAGAATAGTAGGAGGTGGGGTAGGCCCCTGCAAACTCGACGGATAGCGTCGCCAGGGACGAACCGGAGATGGCTCTCGTGTAGCGAGCGCTCTCGATCAGCGCGTCCTGTACCGAGAACGCATTCCCTGCCGTCGTGCTGTTGAGGATAATGACATCGATGGTGATGTTCGTATCGGCGTTTGGTACTTGCGAGTCTATCGTCGAGATGGAATAGGTGCTCGATGGGTCCCCCTGATTGCCCGGCGTAACCACGTAGAACTCGTCCGACCTCGCCAGCACGTTGATATAGAGGTCGGGGGCATCGGATGCGTCCTCAGGGACGGGGACGGAGTACGCTCCATTGGCGTCGGTGGTGGTCGTCGCTAGGAGGTCATCAAAGCCGAAGTCGTCGTCCCAAACCTCGATGGGGGCAAAGCGCACAGGACGGACGGCGCCATTGCGGTCCTGGTACTTAATCGTACCCGAGAGGGTGAAGACGGCGCTACTCGTTTTTTTTTCAGAGCGCGTTGTGCTCACCTCGCCTGTGCCTCGACCAAGCTGTCGCATCGCTTCGTCAAAGTCCTCCTGGTTCATGCGCCCCTCGGCAAAGGCGTACCGGAGGCTGTCTTGTTGCGCTACGATGAAACTGCCCCGCGCGGCGTAGCTCCTCACGGGGCCTAGGAGGACGTAGAGCACATCGGCACGGCTTACCGACACGGCCAGGTCTCCGGCTCCTCCCTCTGCCGCGACGACGGCGCGCAGGTCCGCCCGTCCCTGGTTCCCCAGTTCCAGCGGTACCTCGATGCGGCGTGTGTCGCCTTCCGACAACGCGCCGAGGCGGATCTGCTGAGGGCCCACCACGCGTAGCCCCGAACTGGGTTCAAGCGTCAACACCGCCTCCTCCAGGTCACCCCGCGCCGAGATGCTCAGGACAGCTGTCGCCGCACCCGGACCAAAGGGCTGGGCAGCGTCCACGGTCCACACTACGTCGAGCGGCACCCCCGGCTTGGTCACGTGGGAGGCATCGACGGGGTTGGCCGCGTCAAAGGGCTCCGCAGCGCCCGGGTACTCGGACGGCTGGTGCACACACGCACTTCCGCCTAGTGTCAAGAGGCACAGCATAGCCATGCCCATTATCGTCGTCGTCAGTTTCGTCGCCAGTTCCGTTGCAGTGTACATCGTGGGTAGCGCTAGAGGGGAAAGCGTAGAGCCTCGAGGAGGGGAGGGCACACAGGTCCGAGCGCGCCAAAGATAGTGCCTACCTTCACACCCGCTCAACTTAGTATCTGGATTGGACAACGTGATGTGACGCGAGCGCTGCCCATACCTACCCTTTCGGGCTCTTCCTCATCCCTATCCCTCACTATGGCGAAACGCAGAGGCTTTGATAGCTCCCCTCCTGGACAGGAGGGGCTGGGGGTGGTCGATCATCGAGCTTCGGTCGGCAATCCCCTCTGGCTCCCCCTGACCAGGGGGAGAACTTCCTAGGTGGCCTCTCAACGCCACTG
>JBCCLD010000337.1:0-5141 GCA_039027055.1 Bacteroidota bacterium | reverse complement strand
TCGAGGCCTCCCTGCGCGACCTCCACGCGACGCAGGACCAACTCGTCCAGAGCGAGAAGATGGCGTCGCTCGGTCAACTCACCGCCGGGATCGCGCACGAGATCAAGAACCCGCTCAACTTCGTCACCAACTTTGCAGGCCTCTCGCAAGAGCTTGTTGCCGAGTTGGAAGACGAGAGCGATCCCGACGAACGCCTCATGCTGCTTGCGGACCTCAAGGCGTGCGCCGCGAAGATCGATAAACACGGGCGCCGCGTCGATGCGATCGTCCGGCGCATGATGGAGCACGCACGCGGCGGCGCAGGCGAGCGCACCCTCACCGCGCTCAACACGCTCGTGAAGGAATATGCGGACATTGCTTACCACAGCATGCGCGCCCAGCACCCCGACGCCAACGTAGCGCTGGACTTCCACTTGACGGACGACGCAGGCGAGGTGCACGTAGCCCACCGCGAGCTCGGGAGCGTCCTGGCCAACCTGCTCGACAACGCCTTCGACGCGACGCGCGACCGCACGGCCTCCTCCGATACGAGCTATGCGCCAACCGTGACCGTCTCCACAAAGCGGACAGGCAATCGTGTCGAGATCCAGATCGCCGACAACGGCCTGGGCATCTCCGACGCGGTGCGCGCCCACATCTTCGAGCCGTTCTTCACCACGAAGCCCACCGGCGAAGGCACGGGGCTCGGCCTCTCGCTCGCCCACGACATCATCGTGCAGGGCTACGGCGGCACACTCAGCGTGGCAAGCACCGCTGGCGAGGAGACTCGGTTCACGATAGCGCTACCTCTCTCCCAGCGCGTTGATTCGTGAGCGCTCAAACACACGCCGACCTAGACGACAAGACGTAAACGAGATTGCCCATGAGCCTCACGATCTCCCGCGCGAGCCTCGCCGACCTGGAGGCGCTAGCTACGCTCTTCGATGCGTATCGCCAGTTCTATCGTCAAGACACCGACCTCGATGGCGCACAGCACTTTCTCCGTGCGCGGATCGATCGCGAGGAGTCGGTCATCCTGCTGGCACGAACAGTGGGAGATGGGAGCGCTGTTGGGTTCACCCAACTCTATCCCTTCTTCTCCTCGGTGCGCATGCGGCGCCTCTGGGTGCTCAACGACCTATTCGTGGCCGCCACCGCCCGCCGGATGGGCGTGGCACGGGCGCTCATGGAGGCCGCGCATGCGTTTGCAGAGGAGACGGGGGCCGCAGGCGTCCAACTCGCCACGGAGCGCACCAACCACGAGGCCCAGGCACTCTACGACGACCTCGGCTACGTGCGCGACGACGACTTCTGGACCTACGAGTTCAGCCTGAACACCTCAGCGTCGACGGATCGATCTACAACCAACCACGAAAGACGATGACCAGTTGGCGACGGGCGAACAAACGCGCGAAACGCGATCTCCATTTCCTCAACCGGCACGGGATGGTCGCCTGCAACCCGGGCGACGTGGAGGCGGCACACCGCGCAGAGGTGGAGGGCATCGCTACGACGGATGCAGCCGCGGTGACCTGTAAGAAGTGCTGGGCGGTGATCCGCACGACCGGAGGGCTCCACAGACGCCCCGGTCCCTATGCATAGCGAACCTGGGTGAATCAGCGGGGCTGACGACCCGGACATGATACCATGGCCCAACTTCCGACGAACCTCGAACAGATCCGCCGGGCGGTGCAGCGCGGTCAACGCTTCAAGTACCTGCTCTTCTGGGGGCACAAGCCGCGCCCCGACGGCCAGATCGGCAGGGCGTGCCTCTCGCAGTGGTACGGCGCGCCCTTCACCGTCGATGGGGATCGCTACCCGACGGCGGAGCACTTCATGATGGCCGAGAAAGCGCGGCTTTTCGGCGACGACGACGTTCACGCTCGCGTTCTCAAAGCCCCGCACCCCGGCGCAGCGAAGAAGCTAGGACGCCAGGTGCGTGGGTTTGACGAAGCAACCTGGCAGCAGGCCCGCTTCGGCATCATTGTGCGTGGCAACGCGGCGAAGTTCGGGCAAAACGAGGCACTGGGCGACTTCCTACGCGGTACCAAGGCCCGCGTCCTCGTGGAAGCGAGCCCGCGCGATCGCATCTGGGGCATCGGCCTGGCTGCGGAGGACCCACGTGCCGCCAAGCCGCTCGCCTGGCGCGGTCAAAACTTGCTCGGCTTCGCGCTGATGGAGGCACGCTCTCGGCTGCTGTAGAGCCTGACGCCGCTGTAGAGCCTGACGCCAAGGCAAAGCGGGAGCCGCCCGCAAGTCGCTCCCGCTTTGTGATTCTGGAAGAGGCTTTGTGATTCTGAAGGAGATTGCCGCTACCCGTGCAGCCGCGTCTCGACGCGGTCGAGGAGGTAGTCCTTCAGCGGCTCGACCTTGATCTCTTCGAGCACCTCGCCCGCGAAGGCCTGCAGCAGTAGCGCTTCGGCCTGGCGCTTGCCGATGCCGCGGGCGCGGAGGTAGAACAGCGCCTCGGCGTCGAGCTGGCCCGTGGCGGAGCCGTGCGAGCACTTCACGTCGTCAGCGTAGATCTCGAGCTCCGGCTTGGCGTAGTTGCGCGCGTTGTCGCTCAGGAGGACGGCCCCGCTCTGCTGGTAGGCGTTGATGCGCTGGCTGTCGCGGCGCACGAGCACGCGGCCGTTGAAGACGCCCATCGCCTTGTCGGTGAGGATGCCCTTGTAGAGCTCGTTCGACTCGCAGTCCTCAGCGGCGTGGTCGAGTGTGGTGTGGTTGTCGACGTGCGCCTGGTTCTGCGAGACGTAGAGGCCGAGCAGGTGCGAGTCGCAGAACGGCGCGCCGGGCAGCATCGCGAGGTTGTTGCGCACGAGGCTGCTCGCGAGCGTGACCGTGATCGTCGAGCAATAGGAGTGCGTCGCCTGCACGAACTGGCTCGCGCGAATCTGACTGGCCGCGTCGCCCTCGTCTTGGATGAGGTAGTGGTCGAGCGAGCCGTGCTCCGCCACGTAGGCCTCGACAGCGTAGTTGCCGAGCGTCTTCGACCCTGAGGTCGTGCTCACCTGCGACTCGATGATGGTCGCCTTGGCCTCGGCCTCGACGACGAACAGGTGGCGCGTCTGGATGACGGCGTCCGTGTCGGCGTCGATGACCGAGATGATGTGGATCGGTTTCTCCAGTTCGACGCCGGCTGGGACGTGCACGAAGACGCCGTCCTGGTCGAACGACGTGTTGAGCGCGGCGAAGGGGTCGTCCTCGATCTGGAGGTGCTGGCCGTAGTGCTGGGCGACCAAGTCCGGGTAGTCGTGGAACGCCTCGCGGAGGCCTTCGAGGGTGACCCCGTTCGGCAGCACGTCCCAGTCGGAGAGCGCCTCGACGTAGACGCCGTTGACGACGACCATCGTGTAGGCATCGAGGTCGGGGATGCGGAACGGGTCGAGGTCGGCCCCGACGAGCCGGGTGTCGGCGGTGAAGTGGGGGAAAGCATAGCCGTGGCGTAGCGCACGCTCGACGTTGGTGTACTTGTACGCCTCGCGGATTGGGCGGGTGGAGCGCTTGCTGGGGAGGCCGAGCGTCTGGAACGTCTCGAACGCCTGGCGACGGAGCGCCGTAACGCGGTTGGGCGTGCCGTTGGTGCCGCGGAGCGCGTAGGCCTTTTCGTAGGCCTCGACCGCGCGCTCGGCGAACGGTGTGGTGGTAGAGAGGACAGGAGGCTGCATCGGTACGGGAGAATGCAAAATGATGAATGAAGAAAGGGTGCCCGTTTGCGGCGTAGCGGGTCGCGTGTGACGCCGGTGGTCACGGCACCTTTTTGCCTTTTTCCTTTTGCATTACGCCGGAACGGCGACTTCCTGCTTGATCCAGTCGTAGCCCTTGGCTTCGAGTTCGAGCGCAAGCTCCTTGCCGCCGGACTTGACGATGCGGCCATCGACGAGGACGTGCACGTAGTCCGGCTGGATGTAATTCAAGAGCCGCTGGTAGTGCGTGATGAGCAGGAACGCGCGGTTCTCCGAGCGCAGCTTGTTCACGCCGTCCGACACCACACGCAGCGCGTCGATGTCGAGGCCTGAGTCGGTCTCGTCGAGGATGGCGAGCTTGGGGTCGAGCATCGCCATCTGGAAGATCTCGTTCTTCTTCTTCTCGCCGCCCGAGAAGCCCTCGTTGACCGAGCGCCCGATGAGCTTGTTGCTGAGGCCCACGAACTCGGCCTTCGCGCGCATCAGCTTCAGGAAGGCGCTCACGCTGAGCTCCTCTTCGCCGTGGTGCGCGCGCTTGGCGTTGACGGCAGCCCGCATGAACTGCATCGCGCTCACGCCGGGGAGCTCCACCGGGTACTGAAACGCCAGGAAGACGCCTTCACGGGCGCGCTCTTCGGGGTCCATCTCCAGCAGGTCCTCGCCGTCGAAGTCGATGGCCCCCTCCGTGACCTCATAGTCCTCGTGGCCAGCGAGCACGGACGCCAGGGTGCTCTTTCCGGAGCCGTTCGGCCCCATGATGGCGTGGACCTCGCCGGGCTTGATGTCGAGGCTCAGGCCCTTGAGGATTTCGTGCTCGTTGTCCTCGACGCGGGCGTGGAGGTTGGTGATCGTTAGCATCGTTGAATTGCGATTGGAGGTGAGGAGCTTTGCTGAGTTGAGGGTGGAGGGGGAAGAGAGTGGATGGATTCGAGTGGAGGCACACCCCCCACTCTCCACTCCCTACACCATTACCCCACGGAGCCTTCGAGTTGCACGGAGAGCAGCTTCTGGGCTTCGACGGCGAACTCCATCGGGAGCTTCTGGAGGATCTCCTTGGCGTAGCCGTTCACGATGAGGTTGAGCGCGTCCTGCTCCGAGAGGCCGCGCGCCTGGCAGTAGAAGAGCTGGTCTTCGCCGACCTTCGAGGTGGTGGCCTCGTGCTCGACCTTCGCCGTGCGGTTGTTGATCTCGATGTAGGGGAACGTGTGCGCGCCGCACTGGTCGCCGATGAGGAGCGAGTCGCACTGCGAGAAGTTGCGCGCGTTCTTGGCGTTCTTGAGCACCTTCACGAGGCCGCGGTACGTGTTGTTGGACCGCCCCGCAGAGATGCCCTTCGAGATGATCGTCGAGCGCGTGTTCTTGCCGATGTGGATCATCTTGGTCCCGGTGTCGGCCTGCTGGTAGTCCTTCGTGAAGGCCACCGAGTAGAACTCGCCCACGGAGCCGTCGCCCTTGAGGATGCACGACGGGTACTTC
>JBCCLD010000336.1:0-5143 GCA_039027055.1 Bacteroidota bacterium | reverse complement strand
CCGCGCACATGCAGACCGCCACCGAAGTCGGCGGCGACTACTACGACTTCGACGTCGATCCGAACGGATCGGGGCCGCTCACGCTCGCCATCGGCGACGCGACGGGCCACGGCATGACGGCGGGCACGATGGTCACGGCGACGAAGAGCCTGTGGCACGCGTTTGCCCGGGAGCCCGACCTCGCCACGATCCTGCACCGCGCCAACGCATCGCTCCGGGAGATGCACCTGGCGAAGCTCTTCATGGCGTTCGCGCTTGCCCGGATCGACGGACGCACCCTCACGCTGGCGGGGGCTGGGATGCCGCCCGCGCTGCTCTACCGCGCCGAGACAGGTGCCGTGGAGGCGTTGCCGCTCAAGGGCCTCCCGCTCGGCAGCCCCGCGACGCCGCCCTACCGCGTCGCGCGCGTGCCACTCGGCGTCGGCGACACGCTGCTGCTCATGAGCGACGGCTTCCCCGAACTCTTCGACGCCGACCACGCCATGCTCGGCTACGACCGCGCGGTGGACGTCTTCGCCGAGGTCGCCGACCGGTCGCCGGACGCCATCCTGGCGCACCTGCGGGCCACCGTCGCGTCCTGGACAGACGGACGGCCGCCCGATGACGACATCACGTTTGTAGTCGTGACTGTGACTGCCTAGTGCACACTCAAGGCGTCGTCTGCGCGTTCGGCTTTGGACGTGACAGGGTAGCTGATTCGGTCAACCACCCCTGTCCCCTCCTATCCAGGAGGGGAACTGCATTCGCAGCTTCCATACATGGCTTCAGATAACGCAAAAGACCGGTTGTCCATGCACTAGTGGTCGCGACTGTGACTGCCAAGGCGGGCAAGTCGTGGGTGCTTGCCTTCGCCTATGCCAACTACGAGGACTGGGGAGGAATGGGAGTGCATGGCTTCGATGCTCCCCCCTCAGTCCTCTCTGCGACTGAGGGGGACCCACCAGGTCAGGTCGACATCTGGATAGCCCCCTCTACCCAAACGGCTGGACACCTGGACATCTCCTCTTCGATCTCTCGGCCCTCCGCGTTGCAGGTGGTCTCCAGACGTTCGTGTGGGTCCCCGCATGCGCGAGGATCACTCCAAGAGTGTATGCACCCGTGCTTCATGTAGACGGTATCAGAGCGCGGCCAGGGTAGCCTCGGCTTGCGCGGCGCGGGGGTTTTGCCGGTTGCGCAGACCACGCACGTGGCGTTCGAGGTGGTCGCGCGCTTTGGCGTTTTGCCCGGCCGACGCGAGCGCATCACCGAGCGCACCGTGGGCTTCGATCACGGCGGGGTGCGCCTCTTCGCGGAGCGCTAGCTGGGCCGCCAAGCCTTGCTCTGCGAGTGTCACGGCCTCCTCCGTCTCTCCCTGGGCCAGCGCAAGGCGGCTGGCCTGCGTGCGGCGGTTGGCCTCAAACAGGTTGCCTTCCGCATAGGTGGCGGCATAGACCACCGCAGCGCTGTCCAGCAACGCGCTTGCCTCCCCGTAGCGCCCCTGCTCGCGCAGCGCCGTCGCTAGCGACACCTGCCCACTCGCATACTGCGACCCTTCGGTTCCGTAGCTACTCCGCAAGTAGTCAATGGCCGCACGATACTCCTGTTCGGTGTCGGCCCAGCGACTCATAGCCGCATAGGTGGAGCCGGTCTCGATGTGAGCTTGGGCGTACGCCGGGTGGCCCTCTGGGTACCGTTGGGCATAGGCGTCACGCATTTGCTCGTGGACAGCCAACGCCTCGTCATAGCGCCCCTGCCCACGCAGCGCCTCGCCGAGCGCCCGGAATGACACGCGCGCGGTGTTCGACTGCATCGCTCCCATTGCTTGAAGACGAGCGAGCAGCGCCCTGGCACCGGCTTCTCCTTCGGTCCACCGCGCCGCCTGGTTGAGGGCAAGCACCCGGATGCGCTCGCGGTAGAGGGTGTTGGGGTGATCCTCGCCGTAGATCCGCGTCATCATCGCCACCGCCGAATCCTGAAGGGCGAGGCACTCCGCGTAGCGCCCGCGCTCCTTGAGCGTCAGTCCCAGGTTCGAGAGCGCTGCGGCCAGGTTGGGATGATCGCCGGGGTAGAGACGGCGCTCGTGCGCGAGCATGGTCCGGTATAGCCCTTCCGATTCTTCGAGCAGCAGCATACCCCGATAGAGGCCCGCGAGATTGTGCCGCATCGTAGCCACGTACGGGTGCCCTTCACCCTCGGCCGCGACCATCATGTCGACCGCCTGGCGGTACAGGGGGGCCGCTTCGAGTCGGCGTCCCTGCTCGTGGTAGGAGAGCGCGAGGTTGTTGTAGTAGATCGCCAGGTCGAGGCTCGGGTCGAGACCAACGCGGCGCGCCATCGCGATGGCTTCCTGTTCGAGCGAGTCGGCGTCGGCGAAGCGTTCGCGCTCGCGGAGGATGCCTGCGTGGAGGTCGAGCAGTTCGGCGATGCGCTGGTGGTCACCGCGGTGGACCTGGCGAGCCGAGACCAGCGCTTGCTGCGCCAACGAGTCCGCCGTTGCAATGGAGCCCGAGCTAGCGTGCCAGCGCGCCACCTGGTCTTGCGCCTCGGCACGCGCGAGCGGATCGTCAGCGAACACCGAGTCGGCGAGCAACAGGCCACGTTCGAGGAGGTCGCGGGCGCGGTCCATGTCCCCGAGGGAGCGATAGACCTCGCCGGTGGTCAGGTAGAGCCTGGCCTGGACGCCGGGCTGATCGGCGAGGTCTGTGCCAATGCGCTCCACGCCCGCGTCGAGCACCTGCCGGACGGTCACCGTGTCGCCCTGCGCCTCCCGAGGGTCTTCAGCTTCGAGGAGGCGCACGAAGAAGTCGGTGACCTGCTGCGAGGTCTCGGCTTCGAGTTGCGCACGGTCGCGCTCAGCAGCAGCAACGCGCGCCTGCCAGAGCGTGGCCCCGAGGCCCACCACGAGCGCAAGCACCACGGCGGCCACCGCGCCTACGCCGAGGCTGTTGCGCCGGACGAACTTGCGGGCGCGGTACCCTAGCGTGTCGGGCTGCGCAGCCACGGGGAGGCCGTCGAGGTGGCGACGGAGGTCCTCGGCCAGGTCGGTCGCGGAGCCGTAGCGGCGGTCGGGCTCCTTGCGGAGCGCCATCAGGCAGATGCGGTCGAGGTCGCCTGCGAGGCGGCGGCGTAGGCGGCTGACCTCGGTGGCGCGCGCCTCGCTGACGGTGGCGGGGCCGCGCGTCTCGGTGCCCGTCCGCGTCGTGCGTGTCTCGACCTCCGTGATCGCGGTGCTCGGGCGGACCGGGTCGTCTTCGAGGATGACCCGCTCGATCTCGTGCGGTAGCCGCTCGGCGAGACGGTAGGGCCGGTGCCCGGTGAGCAGTTCGTAGAGCAGCACGCCGAGTGCGTAGACATCCGTCGCCGTTGTGATGGCCTCGCCGCGCACCTGCTCGGGAGCGGCGTACTCGGGCGTCATGAGCCGCAGGCAGGTCTGCGTCTCCAGCACCGACACGTCCGGCCCCGCGTCGAGCAGCTTGGCGATGCCGAAGTCGAGCAGCTTCACGACCGGCTGCCCCGCTTCGTTCTCCGCCACGAGGATGTTCGACGGCTTGAGGTCGCGGTGGACGACGAGCCGCCGGTGGGCGTGCTGGACGGCCGCGCAGACGGTGCGGAAGAGGTCGAGCCGGGCGTCGATGCCGAGGCGGTGGCGGTCGCAGTAGGTCGTGATTGGGAGGCCGCGCACGAACTCCATCGCGAAGTAGGGCCGCCCTTCGCCGGAGAGCCCGCCGTCGAGGAGGCGCGCGATGTGGGGATGGTCGAGGCCCGCGAGGATCTGGCGCTCGGCCTCGAAGCGGCGCAGCACGGCCGCGCTGCCCGAGCGTGGGACGAGCTTGAGCGCGACGGTCTGGTCGAAGGAGCCGTCCCCCCGTCGTGCCTCGTAGACCTCGCCCATGCCGCCGCGCCCGACGAGCCGGACGACCTCGTAGGGACCGACTGGCGTGCCCGGCGGAAGCCCGCCGGCTTGCTGGAACGCCGGGTGCACCACCTCGTCGGCGAGTCGGCCGAAGAAGCCGGTCGCCTGGCCATGCGCAGCGATCAGGCTGTCCACCTCGCGACGGAGGTCGTCGTCCTCGGCGCATGCGGTCACGAGGTAGGCTTCCCGCTCGGCGGCAGGGCGCTCCAGCGCCTGCTCGAAGACCGCCTCGATGCGCTGCCAGCGGCTGTCCGAGGCCGCGCCGTCGAAGAGGGGATCGTCGTGGTGGGGATCGTCAGGCATGAGCGGTCTGAGCTGATCGGGTCTGTGGTGTTCTCCATGCTCACGCAATCGCAACGGGTCGGCGGATCAACACCGCCACACATATTGCAGAGACGAGAGCGGCGCGGCGGCTTTCGCCGTGGCTCAGCCCTGCATCTCGCGATACAGCCAGGCTTGGGCCATGCGCCAGCTGCGCTTCACCGTCGGCGTAGAGACGCCCACGGCGGCGGCGGTCTCCTCGATGGTCATGTCGGCGAAGAAGCGGCACTCCACGATCTGCGCCGCCCGCGCGTCCTGCTCGGCAAGCCGGTCGAGGGCGGCGTCGAGGGCCAGGAGGTCGGTGAGCGCGGGGCCGTCGGGGTTGGCGATGGAGAGGCCGGGCGCGTCGAGGTCCACGCGGTGCTGGTCGCCGCCGCGCTTCTGCGCGCCCTGGCGGCGGGCGTAGTCCACGAGGATGTGCCGCATGGCCTTCGCAGCCACCCCGAGGAAGTGCGCCCGGCTCTCGAAGCCGCTGCCTTGGGCGCCGTCCTGGAGTCGGATGTACGCCTCGTGGACGAGCGCAGTGGTGTTGAGCGTGCGCTGGCCGCTCCACCCGCCGCGCTGGCGGTGAGCGAGGGCGCGCAACTCGTCGTAGACGAGAGGGAAGAGGCGTTCGAGGGCGAGCGGATCGCCCGCCTGCGCCGCGTGGAGCAGGCGTGTGACCTCGGCAGGCGACGTGGGGTCCGGCATGACGAGTCCTCACAAATGGTGGTGGGGCGTGCCCGCGAAAATAGCATGCGGCGCGCGTGGTTTCCACCCAGCCGCGAAGCCGCGTGCCTCTGCCCCCTCCGTGCTCCGGTCTGGGTGGCCCGATCTGGTGATGCGATCCGGGTGATCCGAATTCGTGGACGATGCCGTGATAGAGGTACGCGGAGGCTCGCCTCTTCGCTTCGCTGCCCTCTATTCGCAACACCGACCCCTCACATGCTG
>JBCCLD010000335.1:0-5161 GCA_039027055.1 Bacteroidota bacterium | reverse complement strand
CTCTAATGAGGAAGTTTGATCGATTTGAAAAACCAGGAAGGCAGGCGTGTTCAAAGCTGGCATAGTATTTATCAATACCCAGCGCTGTTTGAATTTGGGTATTCTCGAAGCGACTCGGCTTCGAGGCGGAGCCGGCGAAGCACCCACACGCCCGACGCCTCGGCCCCGTCGGCGAGGGCGAGGCGCGCGAAGCCTCGGGCGAGCGCATGGTTGCCGGCAGCCTCCTGCAGGTAGTCGCAAAGCGTGAGCACCGAGGCGCGCCCGTCAACACCCGCCTCGTAGGCTCGAACGCGAAACGGCTCGCGATGGAAAAGCTGGGCGGAAGGCATGGCCAGAAGATATCGGGTGAGGCGCGGTGATCCTGCTGCGCCACCGATTTCGTGATCCAGGAAGATCCCGTGCGTCCACAGCGCGCACCTCCCTTTGCAGCCACTCCCGACGACCCATGCGCCGCCTCCCCCCGCATCAGTGCGCCCACCATCCCGCCACCGCATTCCTACGCGTCGCCCTCTTTGTGTGCGCCAGCCTCGTTGTTTCTGCAGAGAGCCTGGGTGCTCAATCCGCAGCACCGATCCCGCTCAGCGGCACGGTAACGGCATCGTCGGACGGGCAGCCTATCGCCCGGGCAGAAGTCCGCGTGCTCGACCCCAACGATGGCACCGTGCTCGCCGACCGCATCTTCACCGACGGGATGGGACAGTTTAGTGCCGATCCAGACATCGTGGTGAGCAGCGATGACGACACGGCGGCGGTCCCGACCGAGTTCGCCGTGCTGCCGATCTACCCCAACCCGCTTGCGGCTGGTGCCCAACTCCTCACGGTGCGCTACACAACGCCGCAAAACGTCCGCACGGAGCCCGACGTGGAAGTGCTGGACCTCCTGGGCCGCCGTGTTGGTGGCAGGCTTGCAGCGGGACTGTACTTCGTGCGCTTGCGGCTGGATGATGGCCGGGTGACGGCACCACAGCGGTTCGTGCTAGCAACAGGCGGGCGCCTGGATATCGAGCCGATACAGGTTACCGCGCTCGCGGCCGATGGCTCCGCTATGGCCACTGCCCGCACCGGCGTGAAGGCGCAGGCCGCACTTCTAGCGTTCAGCCAGGCGTATGGCGCAACGGTTACGCTCGAAGTGCGCCGTGATGGGTTCGTCTCCGAGACCCGCCCACTCGACCTGACTGGAACCACCACCAACCTGACAATCACCCTCGGTGTGGCGAGCGTGCCCACCGCCTCGTTCGCAGTCTCGGCCGACCCGCAGGCCGCCGCCCCGATCACCTTCAACGGGGCGGCCTCGACGGGCGACGGACCGTTGACCTATGCCTGGACATTCAAGACGGCCGATGCGACCCGACGCGGGGGGGGAGAACAGGTCAGCCAACTTTTCGCCGAGGGCGGCGACGTGGTGGTCACGCTCACCGTCGCCAGTCGCTTCGGCGCGACGGCCTCGGTCTCCCAGACGATCACCGTAGGTGACCTCCCGGCGCCCTCGGCGCAGGTGCCGACGGTCATCCGAGTCGCAGACACACGTGGAGAGCTTGTCGCCCAGGCGCGCGTCGAACTCGTGGGGACAGACCGGGAGGCCACCGCCAATGCGCTCGGCGAAGCGGCCTTCGCGGCGTTCGACGTGGGTGTGCCCCGCTCGATCCGCGTGTCTGCGGAGGGCTATGCGGCCCAGACGGTGCCGGTGACGTTGCCTCAGGGCACAGCGCGTGGCTTCGTCGGGGTGACGCTGCTCCCGCGCGCTTCGGCGCGCTCAATGGCCGACGCGGAACTGGGCGGCGTGATGATGGCCGCCGACGGCGCGATGGTAGACCTTCCCGTCGAAGGGCTGGTCGATGCCCAGGGGAACCCCATCTCGGGAGCCATCGATGTGTTTGTGACGCCCGTGGATGTGGCTGACGCCGACGAGCGCGCTGGCTTCCCCGGACAGTTCGCGGGCGTGCAGCCCGACGGGGAGCGCGGCATCATTGCGAGCTATGGAACGGTCGAGTACGTCTTCGAGCAGGATGGGCAAGAACTCCAGCTAGCACCGGGCAAGTCGGCGACGGTCGAGATCCCGATTTACACGGGCGGTGCCGAGGCGGGCGATACGATTGCGCTGTGGAGCGTGGACGAGGAGACCGGCCTGTGGGTGCAGGAAGGTATAGGAACCGTGGTCGAAAGCGACGCGACGCCGACGGGGCTGGCACTACGGGCGGACGTGACCCACTTCTCTTGGTGGAACGCGGACCGGTTCGAAGACAGCAACCCCGAGACGGGCCTGTGCTGGGAGAACCAGTGTTCCACCGGCACCTGCCAACGTGTCGCCGTAGGCTGCTGGACGCGGGGCGGACGGCGCGATACCCCTCGTCTCGAGAGCGCAGCGAACGAAGAGGAACCCGTCTTCGAAGTCCGGACCTTCATTCCACCAGGCGGCATCGAACTCGAACTCCCGGTCAATAGCGAGGTAGTCCTCGCTGCGACAGCCCTGGGTGAAAACGGCGAACTACTTGAAGGCTTACGCCTCGCATCGAGTACCGGAGAGGTGGTTGAGATTGACCTCTTTCCCGTCCTGCCCACCAGCGATCCCATTCCTCTCAGTTTCCCGTTCACGCAGGCAGACGAGATCACCGAGCCCGATGGTGGGGTCATTCTATTTACGTTCGAAGGCCAGGCAGGCACCAACGTCTTGCTAAGCGCCGTGCGCACAGACGGGAGCGAGGGCACCTTCACGTTGCGCGACCCGGACAACATCGCGGTGGCGGGTCAGACGTATAGCACCGACGGCGAACCCGCGCTCACCGTGCTCTCCAAGACGGGCACGTACAAGCTACTCGTCGCCTCGGACCGGCCAAGCGGCTTCACGGTGAGCGCTGCGGCTCTCGATGGCAACGGCCTGGGCGGACTTCCTGCGCGGGCGTCTTTCGCCCTGGATGAGCCAGGCGGTGCAGCGGCCTACACGTTCGAGGCGACTGAAGGCACCGAGGCAAGCGTCAACGTGGCGCGCGCTACCGGATCGCTCCGCGGGCGCTACCTCGTCCGCACCCCAAGCGGGCAGCTGCTCGCCGAAGAAGACTTCAGTGTGGCGTCTTCGGCCGGGTCCTCCAACGACCGCCTCCTGCGCTTCCCCGAGACGGGCACCTACCGCGTCTTTGTCATCACGAGCGCTAGCCTGGGGAATGCCAGCACGTTCGCGCTGTCGGTGCTCCCCGTTGCGTCCGTCGAGGTCGACGCCCTCAACACGGGCAGTGTCGCGGCCTATGAGGTGCAGTACCTCCGCTTCGAGGCCCTCCCAGGCGGCTACCGCGCGTTCCTCCGCCCGCCAGGAAGCAGCGGCTGGCCAGGTGGACGCCCCACGTTCTACGACGCGAACGCCACGCTTCTCGAAACAGCCAACCCGTTTGGGTTCCGCGATGCCCCCTCTGGGTTGGTCGCCTTCACCGAGGCAGGGGCCGCATACGTGCGCGTGGCCGGGTCGTTTTTCGACGGAGGTAGTGGGGACTACGAGCTTTCCCTCTCGCGCGTCGCCGAGCCTACGCCCGTGACCTTCGACGCGCTGGCTGGTGCGACGCTCGAGACTACGCTCACGCTGCCGAGCGACATCGCCGTGTACGCACTCGACCAGCCGAGGGGTGCGCTTCTCGCTGAGGTGTACCGCACCGGCGATGCGCCGCTCGGGACGTTCTACGATATGTACTTCTACGAAGGCGCAGCACCAGACTTTCTCGATCCGGTCACCCGCATCAATCCCTCTGAAAATGCCAGAGAGCCCGCCAGCGACCTCGTGGTAGCCCTCGCAGCGGAAACGGAGCGATCAGGGCCGCTGCTCGTCTATGTCGTCAACACGGCGGACTTCGGCGATGAGGACGACACACGACCCGGAAGCTTTCGGCTCACGGTAAACCAAGCCGCCGAGAAGAGCACGTACGTGATCGACGACGACGGCCTCGACTGTGCCAACGCAGACGGTCGGTCGCTCAAGGCCGCGCTCAAGGCGGCCCCGGAGGGCGCCACCGTGACCGCCTGCGCTGGCGTCTACGCGAGCCCCATCGATCATCGGTTCGAGGCCAGCAACGTCACGCTGCGCGGGACGGACCGGGATGCCGTGGTGGTGACCAATAGCACGGACCTCGCCGCGCCGTTCAACGCGGTCACGTTCGTCGCTGGCCTCGAAGGGGGTACCATCGAGAATCTCACAGTCGAAACCACGACGCGTAACCGAACACCCCTCTCGTGGAGGCTGCCCAATGGCACCCTACGCAACATTACTGTTCGCGCAGCCGACGCGGTGGGCGAACCACTCAGCTTCGGGGTTAGCATCAGCGGGGACGGGTTGCTCATCGACAACGTCACCGTCGAGAACGCCTTCACGGCGCTCAGCGGTAGTGGAAACGAGGTGGTGGTGCGCGGCAGCACGTTCAGCGGCAAGGTGTCGCTCTCCGGCGACCGCAACGAGATCACCAGCAATCTCTTGCGCTCTACGCTCACCGGAGAAGGGATTTTCGCGCAGGGGGGCGCCTTGACCATCGTTGACAACAACATGGAACTGACGCCGTCCTTCTCAGGCTCAAGCGCGCTCATCGTGGCTACGCGTCCAGTTGTGTCTGGTGCAGACCGGCCCAGCGTAGCTCGGGGCAATCGCATAATCACGCGCACCGACGGCGTCCAGCTAAACGTGGGCAATGCCCCGGCTGCGCTCATCTTCGAGCAAAACGTTGTTCGGACTACCGCCGAAAACGGCGAGCGCGTCCTGATAGCAAGCCCCGGTCGCACGGACGGCTCGGGGTCGCTCGTCGTCCGAAACAACGTGTTCGACGGGGCCTCGCACTTCGACGGCTTCCAGTTCACGAACATCGGGCTGTGGACAGAACCGTTCGACTTCGTCAACAACACCGTACGCGTTGCGCCGGACGACCGCGCGCGCGACACGAGTTCGCTCATCACGCTCGCGTCCAACGGCAGCAATCCCGGCCCTTACCTATTCCGCATGGCCAACAACGTCTTCGTGGGCGAAGGTGAGGCCAACGCGATCGACTTTTTCGACGAAACGACGCTGGACGTGGACTACAACCTGTTCTTCAACTTCAATGCGGTGTTCGAACGCGGCTCCTCGTCCACGGGCACGAACAACGTGGTTGGCGTCGATCCGCTCCTGACCGGCGACTTCCTCGAACTCGGCGCG
>JBCCLD010000334.1:0-5203 GCA_039027055.1 Bacteroidota bacterium | reverse complement strand
TTCACGTCCCGGTGCACGATTCCTGCCGCGTGCGCACAGCCGAGCCCGTCGGCGATCTGGGCTGCGAGACCGAGCGCCTCCTCAAGCGGGAGCGTCCCCCGAGATAGCTTCGTCTTGAGCGACTCGCCGTCGACGTAGGCCATGGCGATGAAGAGGCGGCCGTCGGGGGCGCTGTCTATGTCGTAGACGGTACAGAGGTGCGGGTGGTCGAGGGTGGAGACGGCCTGAGCCTCGCGGCGGAAGCGTGTGGTGGCGGAAGAGTCGTCAGCGAGGGACGAGGGTAGGAACTTGAGAGCGACGGTGCGGGCAAGACGGGTGTCGAAGGCCTCGAAGACCTCGCCCATGCCGCCGCGACCGAGCCTTCGGCGTAGCTCGTAGCGCTCAAGTCCAAATGGGGCAGTGGGGTCAGTAGCCATGGCAAGAGCGTGGACGAGTGAGCAGACACGCAGCTTCAGGGTACGGCACACCCCTGCGTAACTGCAATAGGAATAGTCAGCCAGACTCTGTACCGCGAGGAGTACGTCACAGGCCAAGCGCCCCGACGCTGACTGCCCGCCGGGACGCTCGGTGGGGTCTCCGCTGGGGCTTAGCGGACGACCGTGAATGTCGCAGTCGCGGTCTCGGCACCCGCCGTGAGGCGGTAGAGGTAGGTCCCACTCGCCAGCCGCGATGCGTCGACGCGCACCTCGTGCGTACCTGCAGGACGGACTTCGTCCACTACCACCGCGACCCGCCGACCGAGCACGTCGTGCACAGTCAGCCGTACCTGCTCCGGCTCGGGCAGCACGAAGCCCATCGTGGTTGCGCGCACGACCGGGTTGGGGTAGGCTGCGAGGAGTGTGATGCCCTTGGGCAGTGAGGCATCATCCTCATTGCTCACAACCAGCGGGTTCTCCTCGAAGAAGGTCCAGATCTCACGGCTGGCATCGATGTCGTTGTTGGTGGGCCCAAGAAAGTCGTCGCCAAGGCCCGATCCCGGCCAGCCATGCCCCCCGCCGTCGATCCTGTAGAAGACGACCTCGTTGTCTCCTTGACAACCGGGATAGTCCAACCTCGTCACGGTGCTGCCATCGTCCGGGTCAAGGTCGACAAGCAGGCTATCGTTCGGCACATCGGAACAGCCGTTCTGCTCCGCCCAGAACTCGGGGGTGGCCGTTACAACCGGGTAGAACTCTGGAACCCCATCGAACGGGAGGATGGGATCGGCGGTGCCGTAAAATAGGAGTGTAGATACGCGTTGATCCGTCGTGCAGGACTCGATGAGCGCTTCGTTCATATGTCCAGCCACGCCCGCTACCGACGCGATGCGCATGGGGAGCGCACACGCGAGTCTAAAGGAATAGATGGCCCCGTTGGACCAGCCCGTAGCATGGACGCGGTCAAGTGTGACCCCGTAGTCTTGGTTGACCTGTTCAATTAGTGCCTTGGTGAAGGCGATATCATCTTGCTGACCAGGGAGTGCACCCGGCACGACCCACCCGGGACCAAGCGTCATAAAGATGGTAGGCTCAAAGACATCCAGGCCCTGGGGGTAAGCCACGAGGAAGTGCTCCTCATTGGCCACTGTGTTCATCTGGGAGACGTCTGATTGGCAATCCCCTGGACAGTTGAAACCGTGGTAGTTCAGTACCAGCGGGAGCGATTGCATTCCATCGTACTGGAAGGGCACGTACAGGAAGTAGTCCCTCATCACACCGTCGACATCAACCGAATCGCTCAAGACCGTACCCTCACTGTCCTCCTGAGCTTGTGAGGCCGCACGAGAGAGGTCGCTACGTCCCGCTTCTCCTGCCAGAGCAAATCGGGCTACTACGCTCTCGTCTACCCCGAGCAGATACGGACCTACCCCAACAACTGTACGACGGTCCCCGGCTGGCTCTTCCTCCTCACCCAGCGTTGTAAGCGACGTGTAGAGTCCTGCATCCGTCGGCTCCGCCGACAGGCTATACCCTGACACCGGCGTCGATTCGAGGTTGAGTGATACGGTGCCGAAGACATTCGTCGAGGCCTCACTTTCGTCGAAGACATACACCAACCCGTTGCGCTCGATGAAGGCCCCCGTGTTCTGCGCCGCGTCCCCCACGTCCCAATCGGCAAAGAGCCCCAGGTATACCTCGTCGAGCGGACCATCAGTCGTGTTGGTGACCACGTACTCCAGGATCACGTACGGATCGTCGGTTCGCGCGAAGCCGCGGACCGTCACGGACACCTCGCCCGAGACCGCCTCGAACGCGGTCTCTACGCCCTGGTCGAAACCGAACACGGGCGGGATGGAGGTAAGCCCACTAGTGCTCGTCCACTCGGCGGGTGGGGCCCCGTCCGCACTGGAATAGGGCTGCCCGATGACGTTGTCGGGCCCGAGGCCGACGAGGAATTGGCCTTCGTAGAGCCCTTGGTCACCGTCGAAGACGAAGCCGGTGCCCGCCCCGTTGTCGGCGCCGACGAAGCCGTTGGGCAGGAGCGCCGTCTGGACGAGGCCGGTGTCGAGGAGAGGCGCGTCTTGGGCGTGGAGTTTGGGCGCCGTGGACACCCAGAGCAGGCCGAGCAGCACAAGCGCGGCAAGGGGTCGTGGCAGGGTGTGAGAAGCAAGCAGCAACATGATGAACCTCGTGTGGTTGCGATGGGCGGCGGTGGGTCCCTCCAAGCAAGGACGAAGCACCCCAGGCAAACCGGACATTCACTTGTGCATTTCGGACATAAAGCCCCTGCCCGAGTAACTCGGACGTGACTTCCTCCACTCTCCCATGCGCATGCGGGCAGACTACTGTCTATGCGCCCAGGGGTTTGAGAACCTCTCAAGCAGCCATATTGTCGCCTTCCCTCGCCCGAAGAGCCGTTGCTGCTGAAACGCTCGACTAGATACTCGACTCCTCGTCGTTTATGCCGCACCACCGCATCCGCAGTCGCAAAGCGGCCTTGCCACCTGGGAGCTATAAGTACATCCAACTCAACCCGACATTGCGCGGTCGAGCTCGTCGAGGAACCCCGATGGGACAAGATGCGCGTACCGCATCGTCGTCTGTATCGATGCATGCCCTAGGATCTCCTTCACACGAACGATAGAGACGCCGCCCTGTACCAACCACGATGCGGTTGTGTGTCTCAGGCAGTGAAAGTGGATCTCATCAGGGAGGCCAGCCTGTCGTCGGTAGCGCAAGAAGCGCTTGCTTGCATACTCCTTGTTGACGGCCCGACCCGTTGCGCCTGTGAAGACAAGCCCGTCAAGCTGATCATGGGGCCTTATCCCAACCAGCACGTCTACGGCTTGTTGAGCTAGTGGAACAGCACGATCTCTGCGGCTCTTTGTTCTAGATGTGGCTGTATGTCGTACTACGAGCGTGCGGGCATGCAAGTCGACATCTCGCCAGCGTAGGGCGACGAGTTCGCCAAGCCGTAGGCCTGTGTAGACTGCAACCGTCACAAGGGGTATCAGCCAACCGACCTCCTGCTCGTGTGCGTTGCTGGATGCTTGCCGCAGCGTCTGGACGAGCCTTTCGAAGTCCTCCCGACTGAGCCAGTGCGGAAACACCTGTGGCCCCTTGGGTACGTCTATGCGGTCGGTGATGACGTCCTCGACGTACCCTTCTCGAGAGCACCAGCGGAAGAACGCTTTGAGACGAGTGAAGTAAGCATCCCGTCCTGTCTCGTTGAGTTCGCGTGAGTTGAGAAAGCCGAGGATGTGGTCCCGCTTCACTTCGCGCAAGGGCTGGTTTCCTGCGTATCCGTGTAGTCCCTCGAGTACGGTTCGGTACAAGCGCAGGGTGTTTGGAGCCCGGTGGGCCTTGGCTGCGAAGAAGGCCTCAATAGCCTCCGAGAGGCGTGTCGGGGCTTGCTGGGGAGGCGCCCAGGGGTCGAAGCGACCTTCTGCGTAGTGGACCTCTAATCGCTTGAGTGCGGCCTGTGCGGCCTCCTCGTTGCCCGTTCCCAATGGGACCGTCTTTCGGGCCGGTGTCTTGGTCTTGTCGTAGAAGCGGGCATAGTAGTAGCCCCTGACTTGGCGTAGGCGTGCCATCGTCTTGTTCGATGCACGGTACCCAGCGCAGTGGCCACATGCGTGGGCAACTGTTGCCCATATGTTGCCCACTAACGGCGCAGACGCACGCTACTAGCGCGGACTTCCCCAAAAGCAAAAGGCCCACCGGACGCGAATGCGCACCGTCTGGGCCTTCTGAGGAGCCAACGACCGGACTTGAACCGGTGACCTGCTCATTACGAGTGAGCTGCTCTACCAACTGAGCTACGTTGGCGGGGAAGCATGAAGGTAGGAAGATCTCGGATCCTAGCGCAAGCACTCGCACGGACGAGGCCCCAAGATGCATCGCATTTTGACAGGCCATCCCGGTTCAGGAATACTACCGGATCGTGAGGACTTGGCGGATCGAGCAGGTCTCGGGTGTCGCGTTTCCAGGCAGCGACCACCATCGATTCAAGTTTCTAGACTTGAACAGCACGGCGGCGCGACAGACCGGAAGCCCTTCCGGCTTCCATTTCCTTCACACTCCGTTCGACGTAACATGAGAAATCTAGATTTATCAGTGGCTTTCGATGAAGGTCATGTTGATGTGGGACGCATGAGAGAACTGGCCCAAGGTTTGCCATTCAAGCGACCGGCATGCGATTCTAGCGCTCCCTCTTTCCTACCCACTAGCTCTCTCGCTTCATGCCTGACTCGATCAACATCGAAGCCCTCTGGGGCATCGCTTTGGACTTCCTCCCGAAGGTCGTCGGCGTCATCGTCTTCCTCTTCATCGCCCTCTGGATCGGAGGCGCGCTCAAGAGCTTCACCGTCCGCCGCCTCACCAACAGTGAGTTTGACCCGGCGCTGACCAAGTTCTTCGGCGGCCTCGTCCGCACCGCCGTCATCGGCCTCGCGTTCATCGCATGTCTCGGAGTCTTCGGGATCGAGACGACGAGCTTTGCCGCAATCCTCGCGGGCGCTGGCCTGGCCATCGGCCTTGCGTTCCAAGGCACGCTCTCCAACTTCTCGGCGGGCGTGATGCTGCTCACCTTCCGCCCGTTCACGGTGGGCGACGTCGTGAGTGCTGCGGGCGTTGTTGGCCAAGTCGAAGAGATCGGCCTCTTCGTCACCACGATGGACACGGTCGATAATCGGCGGCTGATCGTACCGAACGGCTCGCTCTTTGGTGCGACTATTGAAAATATCACGCACCACGCGACGCGCCGCACTGACGTGTCAGTGGGT
>JBCCLD010000333.1:0-5242 GCA_039027055.1 Bacteroidota bacterium | reverse complement strand
TTTTGTGGCAGGCTTGCCTGGAAGCCAAGCCTGGAGGCACCGTTCAACCTCGCCTCAACTTGGAAGCCAGGCTTTGTGTGTGAGCGTGTGCGGGTGTGCGGGTGTGCGGGTGTGAACGTATGGACGAGGGCAACCTCTGGGCATCTATACATCTTCACCTTCAAAGTCTTACCCCAAAAGCGACGCAGGTATAGCGAACGCTACGGCCCAGGCGGTCCGTCTTCGCTCTCCCCTTGCTCGATCCGGACAACGCCCTGGAGCCGCCCGATGAAGTCGGCGTAGGCCTCCACCGTCGAATCTACCGCGAGGCCAGCCTGCATCGCTTGGAGGGCGTCGGCGTAGCGAAGCGCGGCGATGAGCGAGTCCGCGCGGGCCTTCACCGCCTCGGCGAACGCGGACGGCTCGGGCGGAGGCGGCTCCTCCGGAGGCTCGGGCTGGTCGCCCTCCAGCTGCCGCTTGACGAGTTCGTAGTTGACCTTGGCTTCGGCGTAGCGCGGGTCGAGGAGGAGCGCGCGGCGGAGGTGGTCGAGCGCGGCCTCGAAGTCCTGGGCGAGCGCGGCGGCGGTCCCGGCGTTGTAGCGCGCCCGCGCCTGCGCCCGGCGCGTCGGCGCGATCTGCGCGGCCTGCTCGAAGAGGTCGAGGGCCGCCTCGGTGTCGCCGTCCTCGTGGCGGACGAGGCCGAGGTCGTAGAGCAGCCGCGCGCGCACGTCCGGATCGGCCTCGGGCGTGTCGGTAGCCTGCAGCCCTTCGCTGAAAGCGCTGGCCGCCGTTTCGAGGTCACCGGCGAGGTAGGCGTCGAGGCCGCGCTGCCCCTCCCGCGCACCGTCGGGGGCGCAGCCAGCGACGAGACACGCAAGGCATGCGAACGCGAGGGCGACGGAGGGTGTGAACGTGGGCATGGCGGAAGCTACCGCGTCAGCGCCCCGCTAGAACTCGAAGTCCTCCCCGCCGCCGCCTTGGCGGTCCCCGTCGCTGCGTCGGTCGCGGCGCTGTGTCTGCTGGCCGAACGTGTAGTTGAACGTGAGGGTGACGAAACGGGCCTGCCAGCGGCGATCGCCTACCTGCGCGGCGAACTCGTCCTCGATGGTGAAGGCGAACCCGGCGGAGTTGAACACGTCGCGTACCGAGAGAGCGAGGCTTGCGCGGTCGTCGAGCAGCCGCTGGCGCACAGACAGGTTCGAGAACGAGAACGACTCGATGCGACCCTGCGGAACGGTGCGCGGCGCGCGGTAGAACCCGAAGAACTGCACCGCCGTGCCGGTTGGGAAGCTGTACGACAGGTTGCCACGCACGCTCCACTCGAAGCCGTTAGCCCCGAGTTCGGCCTCGGCTGTCTCGCCGCTCGTCTGCACCTGGTAGGCGCTCACATTGATAAACGTGCTGAAGCGCTGCCCGAAGCGCAGGCTCCCGATCGTCTCAACGCCGTAGTTCTCCTGCGTGTCGAGGTTGATCTGCGTACGCTGGCGGACACTCGGGTCGTCGGTGGGCAGCACCAGCCGCGTGATGGCGTCGGTGGTGCGACGGTAGAACGGCGTCACCGTGAGCGTCGTCGTCGGCGTGAACCACGTCGCGCCGACCTCATAGGAGTCGGTGTATTCGGGCCGCAGCGCTGGGTTGCCGACGCGCACGTTGAAGGGATCCTCGCGGTTCTCGAACGGGTTGAGCTGACGCGTTCGGGGTCGGTTGATGCGCCGGCTGTAGCTCGCCTTGACCGAGACGCCCTCGGAGAACTGGTAGGTGGCAAAGCCGCTTGGGAAGACGCTGAAGTAGTTGTTCTCGAAAGCAGGCTCGGTGTCCTGATCGAGGTCGAAGCCGGTGAGGGCCTGCTCCAGGCGGACGCCTCCCTTGAGGCTGAGCGACCCAAACGAGCGCTCAGCGATGCCATAGATGGCATGGACCTGCTGGTCGTAAGTGAAGCTGTTGGTGAGGTTCTGGTTGAGCACGAACGCGTCGCCTGCCAGGGTGTCCACGACAAAGTCGTTGGTGATCTGGAGAATCTCCCCACGGTAGCCAGCCTCAACACCGAAACCTGCGATGGGTTTGATCCAGTCGAGTTGGAGCGAGCCCTCCTGGGTGAGCCGGTCGCTCGTGTTGCGCTCCACGGCAGTCGGAGCGGGCACGCTGCCGTCCACGAAGTCGAGGCCTTCCGTGTAGAGGCTCAGGTCGTCGCGAGCGTCAGCGTTGTAGCGTGCCTCGACGACAAGCTCGTCGGTCGAGCGGGCGTTCACGAAGGCGTAGGTGAGCGCCACATCCGCGTTGACGTTGTCCTCCTCCTCGTCGCTGATCCGGTAGGTTTCCTCGATACCACCGTCGAGGAAGGTGGCGCGGCGGAAGTTGATCTCCTGCTCGCCCTCGCCGCCGAGGTTGGCGAGCGCCTGGAAGGAGAGCGTGCTCTTGGGCGAGAGCTTGTAGTCCAAAGAACCGTTGAGGAGGTGGCCGAAGCCGTCGTCCTCCCCGTCGTCGTCGGTGAATCGGGTATCGAAGCGCGGGCTGCTGAAGAAGTCGAAGTCGTTGGTGCCGCCTGATTCGCGCACGTTACGGCGGATGCCGTAGCTGAGGAACGTGGTCCACTTGCCCTTCTGGTAGTTGAGGTTGCCCGAGGCGTTGAAGCCGCCGATCGTCTCCACGGCCGTCGTGATCCCGCCTGAGAGGCCGAGGTCGGTGTTCTCCTTCAGGATGATGTTGACGATGCCGCCGAGGCCCTCGGGGTCGTACTTCGCGCTCGGGTTCGGGATCACCTCCACGCGCTCGACACTCGACGCGGGCAGCTGCTGGAGGTACGTCGCCAGGAAGGCGCCCGTGATCGGGACGGGCCGCCCGTTGATCTGGATCGCGACGTTCTGGTTGCCGCGTAGGCTCACGTTGCCGTCGATGTCGACCTCGATGGCGGGGACGTTGCGCAGGAGGTCCGTCACAGAGCCCACGTCGGCCACGATCTGGTCCGCCGTGTTGAACACCGTGCGGTCCACCTGCACCTCGATGTCGTCGCGGAGGCCCTCGACTTGGATGCCTTCCAGGAGCGCCGCGTCGGGCGCGAGCTCGATGGTGCCGAGGTCGGCCGTGAGACTGCCCGGCCGCAGCGCGAGGTCGTCGATGCGCTGGGTGACGTAGCCGACGTAGGTGAGCGTGAGGTAGTAGCGCCCCGGCCGCAGCGGGCGGATGTCGAACGCGCCGTCGGCGTCGGTGAGCGCGCCCGTCACGAGCGACGAGTCGCGCGCGCTCCACACGGTGGCCGTCGCGAGCTCAACGGGCTGGCCGGTGTCGGCGTCGACGACGGTGCCGGTGATGGCCCCGCCTTGCCTCTGCCCCGGCGGGCCGCCGGGCCGTCTGTCGGGACGCTGAGCAAAGACCGGAAGAGCGAGCGCTCCGACGAGGAGCAGCAGGAGCAGGCGCGTACCGATGCGCATGGCGGTAGGGAGGCGAAAAGGAGAAAGGCGAAGGAGAAAGGGGCGAGGCACATAGGCCCGCATCGCTACGCGGTAACGTTCCTAGCTACGAGGGTATGCCCAGCCGCGCCTCTATGTGTCACACACTGGTGTCGGTTGTGTGAAGGGCGCGCGTAGCCTCATAGACTGAGATGGGGCTACGCAGGTTCTCCGTCTCCGTTGCACTGCTCCCCATCGCACCGCTCGGGTCGCCCTCGGGGTTCTCATCGACCTGTACGCGATGGGGCCTACCGCCGGACGAAGCAGCGGGTCCTTACTCATCACACTCGGGTCTTCATCGGACGTGTAGGACGAAGACGCACGGAGCACCACGGTTATGCTAGCTGCTTTAAAACGCTTGGATAGCCCTCAATCGAAGGCGCTCCCGTAACCCAACGGGGGGGTTGCGTATACCATGGGTGTCATCAGGCGACGCCCCGCCGGTGCTGGACTCCACGTGGGGGTCCGCGTTATCCTTGCGGGCTGTTGCCCCCACTGGCGCTGCGCCCGGGTGCTGGGCGGCCGCGCCGAGCCGAGCCGTGTCATGCTGGAGTTTCTTTCCTCGGGCCCGCTGCTGCCCCTCACCGTCCTCCTCGCCATCGTCGGGGTCTACTGGCTGTTCGTCATCCTTGGCGCGCTCGACCTCGACTTCCTCGACGTGGACTTCGACGCGACGGACGCGGACGTGGACCTCGACTTTGAGGCCAATACCGATGTGGGCGCGGACGCCGATACCGGGCTCTCCGGATGGCAGCAAGCGTTGTCGTTCCTGCACCTCGGCATCGTGCCGTTCATGGTCGTCTTCAGCGTGTTCGTGCTGAGCTGGTGGACGGTCGCCGCCATCGGGTTCTTCGTGCTCGGGCTCGGTGCGCTCGTCGGGCTAGGCGGCAGCGCTTTGCTGGCCATCCTCGCGACGAAGGTGCTCACGTGGCCGCTCGCCGCCCTCTTCCGCAAGCTGAAGGCTGCCGAGGCTCCGGTGCAGATCATCGGGCGCGTCTGCAAGGCGCTCACCGCCCTTGACCACGAGCGGCTCGGGCAGGCTGAACTCACCACCGACGGCGCGCCGCTGCTGCTCACCGTCAAGACCACACAGCCTGGCGAGCGGGTCGCGCGCGGCGAACGCGCCCTCGTGGTCGCCCGCAGCGACGACGGGCAGGTCTACCTCGTGGATCCCGTCGCTGTCCAGCAGGCCACGGTCTGATCCTTGCGGCTCGCCGCCGCCCTCTCCATTTTCGACGTTTTTCTGGCTCCACCCCGTCTGTCATGGATATCTGGAACATCCTCTCAGTCACGGTCGGCTTTTCGCTCCTTCTGCTCCTTGCAGTGTTTGCGCTGGTCGCCAAGTTCTACAAAAAGGTTGAGCAGGGGCGTGCCCTCGTGCGCACCGGCGTGGGCGGCACGAAGGTCGCCTTCTCGGGGATGTACGTCCTCCCGGTGATCCACCGCTCGGAGCTGATGGACATCTCGCTCAAGCGCGTCGAGATCTCACGCACGGGCAAGAACGGCCTCATCTGCAAGGACAACATGCGCGCCGACATCCAGGTGGCCTTCTTCGTGAAGGTCAACAAGGACGAGCAGAGCGTGCAGACGGTCGCCGAGTCTATCGGCACCGTCCGCGCCTCCGACCCGCAGGCGCTCGTTGAACTGTTCGACGCCAAGTTCTCCGAGGCGCTCAAGACCGTCGGCAAGAACTACGACTTCGTCGACCTCTACAACAGCCGCGAGACGTTTAAGGAGGACATCCTCAACGTGATCGGCACCGACCTGAGCGGCTACGCCCTCGAAGACGCCGCCATCGACTACCTGGAGCAGACGCC
>JBCCLD010000332.1:0-5254 GCA_039027055.1 Bacteroidota bacterium | reverse complement strand
TCGGCGAGCGCAAGGGTACGCTAGAGATGCGGCGGATGTACGGCGGCTACTTCAAGGGCCACCGGGGGGCCAGCCTGCTCCGGCAGCGCCTCATGGAGCACAACACCCGCGCGGGCGTGCTGGAGGTGCTGCTCAACTTCCGACCCGAGGACGCAGCCCCGCGCGTGTCGCTCGCCCAGCCCCGCGCCGCCAAGGCGATCACGGCATCGTTGCCCCGACCGTCGCGCCCAGCACCCCCTCCGGAGCCTAAAGACGCCGCGTCCGCCGTGGTCTAGGTCAGCAGACTCCGACACCGTCTCGCGGTGTCACGCTGTAGACACGGCGGCGGGACTTGAACCCGTAAAGGCGAAGTGAGGCACGCATCACTATGTGAAAACGGGTACGAAGGCGAGACAATCGGGGGGCCTGAAGCGGCTTGGGCAGGCGCGGAATGTCGTTCGAAACAGGAATGCACAGCCGCACCCACCACCGCATCCACCTGCTCTCCTATGCGTTTCTTCGCCCGCCGCCCCCTCGTGGCGGCGCTCCTCGCCCTGCTGCTGGGCACCGCACCCGGTTGCACCTTCTTCGAGGAGACCTTCGAACTCGAAGCCACCGTGTCGGGCCTCATCCTGGCCAGCACCCGCGACTCCGAGTTTCGGGCCTACGAAGCCCTGGAGTCGGCCATCCAAGCCGACGGCCAAGCCTTCCTCGCCACCCGCGTTGAGTTCTCCGAGGCGGCCCGCCAGAACGGCATCGACTTGCTCCCGACGCGCATCGCACTCATCAACGCTGCCGAGGTGAGCGAGCAACTCGTGGCCGCCGACCCGCTCATCGCGCTGGAGTTTCCGCAGCCGCTGCTGCTCTACACGGTCGACGACGAGCGCATCGTAGCAGGCTACAACACCGCGGACTACCTCACCGCGCGCTACGATGTGGCCGGACTGCCTGCGCTCGACAAGTACGAAGAGCGCTGGCAGCGGTTCATGCAGGTCGCCACCTCCAACGCGCCCCTCGTAGGCCCCGGTCCGGGCACGCCCGCACGCCACGAAGGCATCGTGGAGGCCTCCCTCGACGAGGGCGCGCAGGACGCAGAGGGCGCGCAGGACGCCTTCCGCGTGCTCACGCAGGTGGTCCGCAGCCGCGACGATGTGCAACTCGTCGCGCGCTATGACCACACGACGGAGGGCGGTCGCCCCGCGCTGACGATGCTGCTCAACCAGCCCGCGACGTCGGCGCTGCTCGCTGTCAACTCACGCACCGCCGCTATCGACGCGCTCCTGCGGATCGTCGTGTTCGAGGATGCGTCCGGTGCCACGCAGATCGCCTTCGTGGACCCTGCTTACACGGCACAGCGGCACGGCATCGCAGACTCCGCAGCGAACGAGGTGAGCCGGCTGCGCAGGATCCTCGACGAGATCGTCGTGCAGGTGCAGGGCCCGCTCGTCCCGTAGCGAAGCCCGCCGGTCCGATTGAAGTCCGGGCGGTTTAGCGTTCCAACTGCGTCAGCCGACGAGCGGCGGTGCCGTCGGGGGTGGCCACCCGCAGCACGTAGGCTCCGCCTGCGAGCGATGTCGGGGTGGCGAAGCTGTGGGACCCAACCCCGAGGACACCGTCGTGCAGGAGCGCCACGCGGCGCCCGAGCGCGTCGAACAGCGCTACGTGCACCGTCGTGGGCGCGTCAAGTAGCAGCCCGAGGGCAGCGGAGGTGCTCGACGGGTTGGGGAACGGCCCGATGACGCGCACACCTGCGGGTAGCGACTCGCCGCTGCTGGTGGTCGCAGGCGCGAACGCGCGGCGGGCGAGGGTGGCGTCGAGGACATACGGGTTGTCGCTGCCTTGGAACGAGGCGATGCGGCCCGAACGGGCCACTTCGGCATCGTCGGCCGGATCGGCGTCATGCCATTCCAAGAGCGTGGCGAGCTGCCGGTCGAACCAACTCCTGCCGCTGCTACCGACCTCGGCGTCGTAGATCGTGGCCACGTAGAACAGCATCCGCGCCACGTCGCCTTTGACGGCCTCGCGCGGCTCGAACGCCGTACTGCTGCGCTCCGAGTAGGCGTCGCGGTCCGTGCTCGGCGGCGACGACTGGGTCTGGTCGAAGCGGTACCATGCCACCGCCTGCGCATCGGGGATTTCGGCGAACGGGAGGCTCGCCCGGTCGCTGTTGACCCGCACCCGCGTCGGGACGAGGTGGTGCAGGTCCGTCTCCGCGTCGTTGTTGTCGGTCCCCTCCGAGCGGGGCCAGACATGCTCCTGGTTCAAGCCTTGCTCGTTGTTGAACACGTCCTGCGACGGGTCCGACGACGGCTGCCCGTCAAAGGGCACGAAGAAGCTGGTGTAGAACCCAAGCACGCCGCTTTGGCCTCCGACGGTGACCTCGTCGACCGTGTCGTAGAGCCGGTCCTTACTCTGGCTGCTCGACAGCACGCGGGTGGGCTCGTACGCATCCTCCAGCGCTTCGAGGAGGTCGTCGCCCGTGAACTCGGGGAAGATCTGGGCAGAGGCCACCGGGGCCAGCATGAGAAGGAGAGCAACCAGGAGACGCATAGAGCAGAGCCGTGAGGGCGGAAGGGGAACGCGGTGCAGAATCGGGCGAACGATAGGAGAGAGTAAAGAGGAAAGGGTGAAGAGCGAGACGGCGGACGCATCCCGTCGCCAACCTCGCCGTGCTTCTCAGCCGACAGCCGACAGCCGACAGCCGACAGCCGACAGCCGACTTCGCGATACTAAACTCAAGTTGTGCCCCCGCGCCGGGCTTCTCAGCGCGGCCGGCGTTGGGGGTGGGGAAGAGGGCGTAGGGGAGGTCAATCGAGCACGCCCAACTCGCTACGCCCTACAGACCGTTCGAAGCGCAGCGGCGAGCCGTAGGGCACAACCTGGGGGGCTTACCCGCGCCGGTAGAGCGCCTCGTCGAGCGCCCACAGCACCGCGCCGATCGTGCCGAAGGTGCCGAGCGCCAGGAGCGGCTCCCAGATCACCAGGCCGCCGACGAAGCCCAGCAGGCCGCCGAGGTACTTGATGTAGTTCAGCTGCTCGTTGGAGGTCGTCTTGAGGAGGCGTTCGAGCTGCTGCTCGTCGTAGCGGCTCGCGTTGGCGACGATCATCGCGTAGATGTCGAGGCGCTCCACGAAGCCGAGCACGGTCCGCGTGGCGATCTCCTCGATGGCGTCGCCCTGGGCCTCGACCTGCGCGGGTACCTCGTCGAGGAGCGTGTCGAGACGGTCCAGGACAGGGTCGAGCGCGTCCGGCAGTTCGGCGATGGCCTGCTCGATGCGCCGGTCGAAGTCGTCGCCGCGCACCTTGCGGTAGGCCTTGAGCGCGAGGCCGCCCAGGCCTTCGCCCGCGTTCTGCTCCAGCTTCTCGACGGCGATCGCCTTCAGCTTTTGGCGCATCTCCTCCGAGCCGAGCAAGTCGCGCACGGTGAGCTCGGCAAGGCGCTTGAGCTCGCCGCGGAAGTCGGGGTCGTCGAGCGTGTCGTGGACGAGCCGCACGCCGAGCTGGCGATAGCGCCCGATGACGCCGCTCTCGGCGATGCGCTCCTTGATGATCTCCTCGTTGATCAGTTCCTGCGAGATCGCCTGCGCGAGCCTGAAGACGACGCGTTCGCGCTGCGCGGGCACGAGGCCCTGCCCGAAGATGGGTCGCTTCTCGCGCGGCTGGAACAGCATCGTGATGGCGAGCCAGTTCGTCGCAAACCCGATCAGGCCGCTCACCGCCAGGATGCGCAGCAGGCCCTCGAAGAGGAGCGTGTGCCCGAAGAGCGATGCCTCCCAACCGGGGAAGTCCCACGCAAACGACACGAGGAACAGCGCGCCGAGGAACCACGGCACGGCGCGTAGCACCGGCAGCCACTGCGCATGACCGCCCTTCACGCGCGGCATCGCGGGGGCCGCTTCTTCCATGCGCGGCGTCCGCTTGGGCAGGTGGCGGCGCATGTACTCGAACAGCAAGCCGCCTGCCTCGCGCGCGCGCTGCCGGGTCAGCTCTTTCGCCTCGGGAATCGACATCCCGGACTCCTGCCTCAGGTCGGGTGGGTTGCCACCGAAAGGCGTCTCCGACTCGTCCAGCACGGTCGCGTCTAGGATAGCGGGGTCGCTGGCCGCCACGTTCGTGTCCGCGGCGTTGTCTGGTGGAGGCGCATCCGATGGGTCGGCTTCGGACGAAGGCGTGTCGTGCAGGGTGTCGTCGGCAGGGGGGGGAGGCATAGGCAGCTCGTATGAAGCAGGGCTGTCAGCGCGATGGCGTAGGTTCAACGATTCGACTGGCGCGTTCATGCGTCCACACCCGCACACGTTCACACCTCCCACCCGCGATGGCGAAAAAGAAAACGGTCTACGTCTGCCAGAGTTGCGGCAACACGTCCCCGCGCTGGATGGGGCAGTGCACGAGCTGCCAAGGCTGGAACACGTTCGTCGAGGAGAAGCCCCGCGAGGCTATCAAGGCGCCGGTGATGCGCGCGGCCGACTACGACGGCGGACTCGGCGATGGCAGGGCCAACACGTTTGGAAGCGGGGGGTTCACCCGCAAGACACGAGGGGGCTTCGGCGCGCGCCCGACGCGGCTGCGCGAGGTCGAGGTGAGTGAGCGCAGCCGCCTCGTGACAGGCCTCACCGAGTTCGACCGCGTGATGGGGGGTGGCATCATGCATGGCTCGCTGACGTTGGTGGCGGGCGACCCCGGCATCGGCAAGTCGACGCTCATGACCGAGCTCGGGCGGCACATGCCCGACGCGACGCTCCTCTACGTCACGGGCGAGGAGTCCGCGCAGCAGGTCAAGCTCCGCGCCCAGCGCCTCGGCGTCGACGCGGACCAGTTCTATCTCTTTCCCGAAACCAACGTCGAGGCCATCCTCGCCGCCGCCTACGACGTGCGGCCCGACGTGCTGATCGTCGACTCCATCCAGACGATCTTCCGCCCCGACCTCACGAGCGCGCCCGGCTCGGTGTCGCAGGTCCGCGAGTCCGCCGCCGCGCTCCTGGACCTCACGAAGACCCTTCCGACGAGCACGTTCCTCGTCGGCCACGTCACTAAGTCGGGCAGCATCGCCGGTCCGCGCGTGCTGGAGCACATGGTGGACACGGTGCTCCACTTCGAGGGCGACCGCCACCACGCCTTCCGCATGCTCCGCGCGATGAAGAACCGCTTCGGCGCGGCCAACGAGATCGGCGTCTTCGAGATGCGCGAGGGCGGCCTGAAACAAGTCGGCAGCCCGAGCGCGCTGTTCCTCGCGGAGCGGTCGTACGGCCAGTCCGGCTCGGTCGTGGTCTGCTCG
>JBCCLD010000331.1:0-5284 GCA_039027055.1 Bacteroidota bacterium | reverse complement strand
GCTACATGGACATCGCCAAGGACGGCGGCGCGACGCTCGTGACGGGCGGTGCGGCGGCTGAAGGTGAGGGCCTGGACGATGGCTACTTCTTCCAGCCGACCATCTTCACCAACGTCGATCCCGACTCGCGGCTCGCGCAGGAGGAGGTCTTCGGCCCCGTCCTCGCCGTCATCACCATCGACTCGTTCGACGAGGCCATCGCGGCGGCGAACAACACGCCCTACGGCCTCTCGTCGGCAGTCTACACGAAGGACGTCGCCCGCGCCTTCCGCGCCCTCCGCGACATCGACGCCGGGATTACCTACATCAACGGCCCGACCATCGGCGCCGAGGCGCACATGCCGTTCGGCGGCGTGAAGGCCACCGGCAACGGCCACCGCGAAGGCGGCTGGGAGGTCTTCGAGTTCTACACGGAGACGAAGACCTGCTACATCGACTTCTCGGGCACCCTCCAGCGCGCCCAGATCGACAACTACGACGACTAGGCTGGCTTCTAGCTATTTGTTAACAGTCCGCACGGAGCCCTGCAACCCGATTGAGGTTGTGGGGCTTTCTGCTTCTCACCGTTTCGGATCCCTATGCTCCTCCTCTTCGACATTGACGGCACTCTCTTGAATGGCAACGGCATTGGGCGGCGATGCATAGAGACGGCGCTGACCGAATTAGTTGGTCGACCCGTCTCCGCTGAGGGGGTGCCGTTCTCGGGCAAGACTGACCCGCAGTGCCTCCGCGATGTCTACGCCGCTAACGACATCGAAGCCACGGACACGCTCATTGCCGAGGGGCTGGAGCGCTACGTCGCCACCATGCATGCGACGGCGACGATGGACACGATCACGGTGCTGCCGGGCGTCCCCACACTTATCGCGCAGTTGCACACCGACGATCGCGTGCAACTTGCGCTGCTGACGGGCAACGTCGAGGCAATGGCCTATCTCAAGGTCGGCTTCTTAGGCTATGACCGCGTCATGTTCCCCTTCGGCGCGTTCGGCAGCGACAGCGAGGCACGCAACGACCTCCCGGCTATCGCCGCCGGACGTGGACAGACGCACACCGGCCGATCGTATGCTCCTGACGAAGTCGTCGTCATCGGCGACACGCCGCGCGACATCGCCTGTGCCCGCCACTTCGGCGCGCGCGCCATCGCCGTGGCTACGGGCCGCATCGACGCCAACACGCTCGCCGAGCACGAGCCCGACACGCTGTTACACGACCTCAGCGACCCCGACGCGTTCTGGGCTGCGCTCCGGTGACCATGCTTTTGGTCGCTCGCTTTATTTCGATGGTGTCATCCTGAACTCGTTTCAGGATCTCTGACGACTATAGTGCTTCGGACCATTGCTGAGATGCTGAATCAAGTTCAGCATGACAGGAGAAGAAAAGCTGCCACACCCGCGTCGCAAATCGAAACACTCTGGTTGGAACCGCGAATTCGGTTGTCGTATCCTGCGCGCACCACCAACCACTCCCCTGTGGCGATGGCGGACGCCCTCGACGTCACGCAACTCCTGCACGCCTACTCCGGCGGCAACCGCGACGCGTTCGACGACCTGTTTGCGCAGGTCTACGATGAGCTACGCAGGCTCGCGCGGTACCACCTGCGGCAGGAGCGCTCCAACCACACGCTCTCCACGACGGCGCTTGTCCACGAGGCGTACATCAAGCTCGTCCGCCAGGAGAACGCGCAGTGGCAGAACCGGGCGCACTTCTACGCGGTCGCGTCGCAGGCCATGCGGCGGCTCTTGATTTCGCACGCCCGCAAGCGCAATGCCCAGAAGCGCGGTGGCGACGTGGCGCGCGTCACGCTCAACGAGCACCTCGTGGAAGGCGCGATGCAGGACGACCAGCTGCTGGCGCTTGACGAAGCGCTCTCGCGGCTGGAGCAGCTCAGCCCGCGCCAAAGTCGCGTCGTGGAATGCCGCTTTTTCGGTGGGCTCTCGGTCGAGGAAACCGCGGCGGCGCTCAGTATTTCCGAGGCCACCGTCAAGCGCGACTGGCGTGTGGCGAAGGCGTGGCTCTACCGCGAATTGCAGGAATCGGACGGGTGATACGGCGCTCGGGATAGCCGTCGAGCTTCGCAGGGCTCCGCCCGCTTTGTCGCGCTGACAGTCGTACGGGGCGACCGACAACGCTACCCCCTTCACCCAGGAGGGCACCCAACCATAGAGCGAGCGCTGTGGCGCTCGCTACTCGATCGGCGTAGCTTGCGGAAATCAACCTACTGCCTACGTGACGCTGACCAAAGACGACATCCAGGCCTGGCCGAAGGCCGAACTCCACTGCCACCTCGACGGCTCGCTCCGCCTCTCCACCATGCTGGACTTGGCCGAGCGCTTCGGGAAAATGAACCTCCTCCCTGCTTCCACGGAGGCCGACCTCGAACAAGAACTCCTCAAGGTGGATGCGTCGGCGACGCTGGAGGAGTACCTCGCCTGGTTCGGCTATTCAATACCGCTCATGCAGACGCGCGACGCGCTCCGCCGCATCGCCTACGAGCTGGCCGAGGATGCCGCCGCGGAGAACGTACGCTACCTCGAGGTGCGCTACGGGCCGATCCTTCACACGGAAGAAGGCCTGACGCTCGACGCCGTCAACGACGCGGTGCTCACGGGCCTTCAGGACGCCGAGGCCGACTTCGGGATCAAGACCGGGGTGATCGTCTGCGGCCTCCGCGACCGCTTCGAGAGCGCGTCGCTCCAGCAGGCCGAACTGGCAGTCCGCTATAAGGGCCGCGGCGTGCTGGGCTTCGACCTCGCGGGCGGCGAGCGGGGCAACCCCGCTGACATGCACGGGGCTGCGTTCCACCTCGCTCGCAAACAGCTGCTCAACATCACCGTGCACGCAGGCGAGTCGTTTGGTCCCGTTTCTATCCGGCAAGCGCTCTTCAAGTGTGGCGCGCACCGCATCGGCCACGGCGTCACGCTACGCGAAGACCCCGAACTGATGCGCTTCTTCGTGGACCGGCAGATCCCGCTCGAAGTCTGCCCCACCTCCAACGTGCAAACGAAGGTGGTACCGAGCTATGAGGAGCACCCGGTCACGGAGTATGTGCGCGCGGGCGTCCCGGTCACAGCCAACACCGACAACCGCCTCTTCAGCCGCACCACGATGACCGACGAGTTGTGGCTCCTCCACACCCGCTGTGGTCTCACCGTCGAGGAACTGCGCGAGGTGACCCTCAACGGCTTCCGCCACGCCTTCCTCCACTGGGAAGAGAAGCAGGCGCTCGTTGAAGAAGCGGAAGCCGAACTGTTAGGATTGGCGATAGGTGATTTCTGATTTGAGATTCTCGATTTTTGATTCCCCTCAGGAAGTGGCTTCGAGTACCGATCGGAAACCACACATCGTCCATCCAAAATGACTATCTCCGTCGAGCCAGTTCCTGCCATTGCGGGCTCGGTCAAGCTGCCTGCGGACAAGTCGATCTCGCACCGGGCAGCGCTGTTTGCGGCGATGGCGGAGGGCGAGAGCGAGATCGTAGGGTTTTCCGATGCGGCTGACCCGCACTCGACGCTGGACTGCCTCCGCGCGCTCGGCGTCGAGGTCAGCGAAGAAGACGACAGCATCAAGGTGGTGAGTCGCGGCCTTCCTGGATGGCGCGTGCCGTCAGGTCCGCTCGACTGCGGCAACTCGGGCACGACGATGCGGCTCATCGCGGGCCTGCTCGCCGGTCAACGCTTCCCGTCGACGCTCATCGGCGACGCCTCGCTCTCGGCGCGGCCGATGGCCCGCATCGCCGCTCCGCTCCGGAATATGGGCGCGGCGATCACGATGACGGACGGCCACGCGCCGCTCTCGCTTCGCCCACGCCGACTCATTGGGGCGACCTACGAGTTGCCGATGGCCTCTGCCCAGGTGAAGTCGTGCGTCCTCCTCGCCGGGCACCTCGCCGATGGCACCACGACCGTCATCGAGCCCGTGCCGACACGCGACCACACCGAGCGGCTTCTGGGGTTGGACACGCTCGACATCGGCGGCGTGCGCCACATCTCCGTCGAGGGCGGCCGGACGGTGCGTCCTGGGTTGTGGGTCGTCCCCCGCGACGTGTCGGCCTCGGCGTTCTTTCTCGTGGCGGCATCGATCCTGGAGAACGCGACGCTGGAAATGGCGAGCGTGGGTCTCAACCCAACCCGGGCGGCCATTGTGGACGTGCTCCGCGCCATGGGAGCCGAGATCGAGATTACCAACGAACGCGAACGCAACCGCGAGCCCCTTGCCGATCTCCGGGCCTATGCGCCGTCGGGTGGCCTCGTGGGTATCGAATTGGGCGGCGCGATCATCGCCAACCTCATTGACGAGATCCCCGTTTTGGCTGTGGCAGCGGCCCTTGCGGAGGGCCCTACCACGATTCGTGACGCGGCCGAACTGCGCGTCAAGGAGACGGACCGCATCGCTGCTACAGCCGCGATGCTGCGCGCCTTCGGCGTCGAAGTTGTTGAGCGCGAGGACGGGATGACGATACACGGGCGAGGCCGCACCCTGCTACGCGGCGGTCAGACGGTTGAGAGCTTCCACGACCACCGCATCGCCATGGCTGCGGGCGTGGCAGCTCTTGCTGCTGATGCCCCGACAACCATCCGTGACGCCGACGCTGCCCGCATCTCGTTCCCTACATTCTGGGAGCAACTCAGCGCCGTGGCTGGCGGGCAGATCGTGAGCGGGGCGCTCAGCTAAGCCTGCTTGGACTCCGACGGCTCTGCGGGGTCCCACAGGTGCGCCGCCAGGTCGACCTGGTCGTCGGCTACGAACGCAACGCCCTCGGAGCGCAGGCGCTCGGCCATGAAGTCGGGCGTGGGGAAATGCCGACGGCCGATGAGCACGCCGTGGCGATTGACGACCCGGTGGCAGGGCACCGAGAGCGGGTCATCAGACGAGGCGACGGCCTTGAGCGCCCAACCCACGGCCATGCCCGACTGCCCGGTTCCGATATGACGCGCGATGTGTCCGTAGGTCGTCACTCGACCGCGCGGAATCTGGGCCACGACGGCCCAGACCCGGCGGAAGAAATCGGATGGCGCAGTCGCGGCCACGTCGCTAGTTGTCGCCGAGGATGATGGGCAAGCCGCTGTCGCCGCCGCCGACCACGACCACCTTCGAGTTCGGTGATTCGGCGAGCTGGCGGGTAGCCTGGATGCCCTCGAACTGGAGGAAGCGGTCCGAGAGGGACTCCGTGATGATGCGCTGGTAGTCGGCCTGGCCCTGCGCCTCGACGCGCTTGCGGTTGGCCTCCTGCTCGGCGACTTGAATAGAGAGCCGCGTCTGCTCCACGCGCTGCTCCTCTTCG
>JBCCLD010000330.1:0-5287 GCA_039027055.1 Bacteroidota bacterium | reverse complement strand
CGGTGTCAGAAAAGCGGCACTGGCTGCCGTCGGTGACCAGTTCCATCGCGGGGTCGGGGTAGGCCATGCGGCGGAGGATGCGGTGGAAGACCTCGTCATCGTTGACAAGCCAGCGGAGCGTGTGCATGACCCACGCGCCCTTGTAGTAGATGTCGCTGTCGGACTGCCCGTCTTCGGCGAAATACATCTGCTTCGTCGTCCGGCTCTCGCGCGGCGCGACGGGGCGGCGGTTGTTGATGAGTTGGCGTTGCTGGAGGAGGTAGCGCCGGTAGCCGTCGAGGCCGCCGTGACGCTCGGCGGTGAGCGCCTGCGCGTAGGTGCCGATGCCCTCGTGGATCCAGAAGTCGTTCCAGTCGCGCGCGGTGACGAGGTTGCCCCACCACTCGTGCGCGAGTTCGTGGTTGTGCAGCCAGTCGAAGCCGAACGAGTTAGGCTCGAACGTGGAGCCGTAGGAGATCATCGTCTGGTGCTCCATGCCGAGGTAGGGCGTGTGCCCGATGCCGTACTTGTCGGCGCGGAAGGGATACGGGCCGAAGAGCTCCTCGAAGGCGCGGAGGTCGTCCTTGAAGTACGGCAGCAGCGCCTCGCCCTCGTCGGCGCGCTCGGGGAGGACGTAGAACGTGATCGGGATGGTCTCGCCGGTGACGCTCGTGTACTCGTCCGAGAGCACGCGGAAGGGCGCGACATAGGCCGTGACGGTGTAGTTGTTGATCGGCGTGGAGACGAACCAGTCGAACGTGCGCGTGGCGGGCCCAGCTTGCGGGTTGCCCTCCGCTTCGGTCTCCGTCGTCTGCCGGAGTCGTCCGTTCGACGCGGCGATGAGCCCTTCTGGCACCGTGAGCGCGATGCGCATCGAGTCGGGCTCGTCGGAGGGGTGGTCTTTGGTGGGCCACCACAGATCGGCCCCCTCGCCCTGGCACGAGACGGCGACCCACGGCTGCCCGCTGGCCGTCTCGGCCCATGTGAAGCCGCCCTGCCACGGCGGTCGCTCGGCGACGTGCGGCTGACCTCCGTAGGCGACCTCGACGACGAGCGAGTCGCCAGTCACCAGCGTGCGCCCGAGGTGAATGAGCAGTTGGCCCGCATCGCGCTGGATGCCGAGGGCGATGGGCTCTGCGAAGGCGTTTCCCGGCGCCAGATCCACTGCCGCACGCGCTTCCAGCTTCGTGTCGAGGTCGAGCACAAGCACATCGAGCGAGTCGCGAACGGCGGCGTGGACCGTCAGCGTGCCTTCGATGGCCTGAGCGGCCGGGTCGATGGCGAGGTCGAGGTCATAGTAGTGCACATCGTAGGCTGCCTGGCGCGGATCGAGCGGCCCGCCGGACGTGTTGCGTGGCGCGTTCTGTGCCAGGAGGGGGACGGACAGGCCCAGGACAAAGGCGATGATCAGGACAACGCGGGCAAACACGGGCGCAGCGGTAGGTAAGCGGGCGATGCACGAAGGTACAGCGCCGACACGCGCGCCCTCGCACGGACGTACCCTCACACGCCTCTCCGCTACGCTATCGCCGGGTTCGTCGCCGACGTGCTCGACGTAGGGAGCCAGAGCGAAAACGTCGTGCCGTGGCCGAGACCTTCGCTCACAGCCCACACGCGCCCCCCGTGCACTTCGGCGATGCCCCGCGCAACCGTGAGGCCGAGGCCAAGACCGCCGTGCGACCGGGTGAGCGCTTGCTCAACCTGATAGTATTCGCGAAACACCGCTTCCAGGTGCTCCTCGGCGATCCCGCAGCCGGAGTCGGTGACCTGAAACATCACACCCCCATCCTTGGCCTGAGCACGCAGCGTGATGCCCCCCTTTTCGGGCGTGAACGTGACCGCGTTGGTGACAAGGTGTTGGAGCGCACGTTCCAGCTTGTCGGGGTCGGCGTAGACGTGGAGGTCGTCGTCCAGCGGCTCGACGGTCACGGTCTGCCGCTTCGTCGCGGCGTGCGGCTCGATGTGTGCGCTGGCTTTTCGTAGTACGCGGCTCGCGCGGACGTAGCGCATGGCCGGGAGTGTGCGGCCGAGGCGTAGCTCGTTGAGTTCACCCATGACGTCCACGACCTGCCCCATGCGCTGCGCGGACTCGACGATGACTGCCGCATGGTCTCGGGTCATAGCGTCGTCGGTGTCCTCGCACAGAATTTCAGCGAAGCCTCGGATCGTGGCGATAGGCGTACGCAGTTCGTGCGACGTCAGCGTGACGAAGTTGCTCTTCATGGCCTCGATCTGAGCGAGGCGGTCGTAGGCGTCGCGGAGCGCGGTGCGCTGACGGACGTTGCGGATGGTGACGGCGGTCTGGTCTGCCAGAAGCGCCAGGAGGTGCTCGTCGCGCCGGTCGAAATCGCCCGCGCGCTTGTTGAGCGCTTCGAGGACGCCCACCACTTGCCCCTCGATGTGCATCGGCACGCCGAGCAGCGACTGCGTCTGAAAATTGACCTTCTTGCCGACGCCGTCGTAGTGGCGCTCGTCGTCCTGCGCGCGGGCGGTGTTGATGACGCGCCCCTCGCGGAAAATGGCTCCGGCGATGCTCCCGAAGAGCGGCACCGGGATCTCCGCGAGCGTCTCTGCATCCGACCCGGTTGCCGCTTCGAAGCGAAGACGGTCCGTGGCCTCGTTGTAGAGGAGCAGCGAGGCCGCATCGCAGTCCAAGAGGTCTGCGGCCGTCTCAATTATCGAAGTCAGGAGCGCCTGTGGGTCGCCTACTGCGTTGAGTTGGGAGACGATGTCGAGGAGTTGACGGAGGTCGGAGGCCGTCAACAGGCCCTCCGCGTCTCTCGATCCCGTGTCCAAAGCGGAAGAGCCCGCTCTACCGGGTGCTCCAGCGTCATCGGGCACCGTTTCGTCCGACGTGGCGTCGTCAAACGAGACCTCGTCGAAGTCGAACGGCACGAAGTTCTGTTTGGCCATATTTGGGGGGGTCAGAACGAGGGTCAATAACCAGCGGCCGTTGGCAGGCAAGTCGTGGCGACAGCAACACGGTGGAGGTCGGTGCGAAGCGATGACCCGAAATGGAGCCATCGATAGGCGGGCGGGCGGGCGTCCAGGGCGAAGTCGTGGGTGCCGGGAGCGAACTGGAAGCAGGTCGCCGGAGTCGCGAGGAGGCGTACGACGTGTCCTGACCGGGACATCCGTTTGGTCTCGACCGCCTGGTGGATGTGACCGAAGAGAACCGCCTTCACGTGCGGATGCCTATCCAAGACGCGCCAGAACGCCCCGGCGTCGTGCAAGCCGATCGCGTCGAGCCAGGCCGCGCCGACGGAGACAGGGGGATGGTGAAGCGCTACAACCGTTCGTCGGCCCGGTGCAGCACGGAGCGCGGCGTCGAGGCGCTGCAACGTTGTGGCGGACAACACCCCGTAGTCGCCATCGAGGGTGCTCGTGTCTACCGCGACGATGCGCCACCCGGTGGAGCCCTCTGCAACAGCATCGCTTGGGACCAAGTCTAGCGTACCACCGCGCATCCACGGGAAGGGAGCGAACGCCGCGGCCATGCGCGCGGCGTGGTCGTGGTTGCCGGGGAGCCAGAGGCACGGACTGCCGAGGGGACGGAGGCGTCGGGCGAGGCGCGCGTAGGCCTCCTGCGAGCCGTCTTGCGCGAGGTCGCCCGTGAGCACGACCGCGTCGGGGCGGCGTTCCGCCAGCGCGGCGTCGAGGACGGCTTCGAACGAGTCCTCTGTAGCCCAGCCCATGAGGGTGCGGCCCGGATCGGCAAAGAGGTGAAGGTCCGTGAGGTGGAGAACGGTCAAGGAGACGTAGGGTTTTCCTCCGTAGGAGGGGCTGTTGGCGGTACCCTGCATACCGACAAAAACAGGGCCAAGCCGTTCGGCCTGACCCTGTCCCTTGCAAAGCAGAAGGTCTCCTTGTTCGCCCGAGGCTTAACCAGGGATGTGTACGCCCTTGCGGGTAGTGTTGGAGGGGAGGCCCCAGCGCCAGATCGAATTCTGGGCATTGCGGACCAGCTGGTCGCGGACCTCGGCGGGCGAGGCGTCCGGGTTTTCCCAGAGGTAGGTCATCGCCGCGCCTGAGATGGACGGGGTCGCCTGCGAGGTCCCGTCGATCTCCGCGAACTGGCCCTGCGCGATCGAGGACAGCACGTCCACCCCAACGGCAACGATGTCGATGCGCTCGCCGTAGTTGGAGAACGGCGCGTACATCCCGAAGCCCATCGCAGCCCCGACGGTGATGGCGTCTTTGACGTGTGCGGGCGAGTAAAAACGGGCGTCGGACTCCGTGTTGCCGGCCGCGATCACAACCGTCACACCTTCGTCAATCGCACGCTGCACGGCCTCGTCGAGGGCGTTGTACGCTTCGGTACCCACGTCCGCGCCGACGCTCATATTGAGCACGACCGGCTTGTCGGGGTAGTCCAGCTTGAAGCTGGTCACGTACTCGACGGCCGTGACGAGGTCGGACATGAGCGCGAAGCCCTCTGGCCCAATCACGTCGAGCGAGTGGATGCGTGCGCCGGGGGCGACGCCGACGATACCGAAATCGTTGTCCTTGGCTGCGGCGATGCCTGCGATGTGGGTCCCGTGCGTCGGGTCGAACGTGGTTGCCCCTTCGTGGATGCGGATGGACTCGACGAGGTTCAAGTCGGGGTTGTCCTCAACCGCCGTGTCGATGATGAACAAGTCGACATCCACGCTTCCCTGGCCGTCACCTGCCTTGGCGGGGCCTTTGTGCGCGTTGGCGGTGTAGACTTGCCACGGTGTGGTCTGTCCTCGTTCGTCAGCGAGATCGACCTGCGCCTGCTCGAAGTCGAACACGAGCGGCACGTCTGGCTCGATAAACTTGACGAAGGGCGTCCCCTGGAGCACGTTGATCAGCTGGTTTATCTGCTCTTCGGACACGACGATGGCAGCGCCTTCGAAGCCATCGCGGTAGTACTTCCGGCCGCGTACGGCGAGTGTCCCGAAGACCACGTCGAGTTCCTGCTCGGCGGCGTCTACATCGGTGCCCTCTTCGAAGGTGACAACGACGCCGACGGAGTCTTCCCCAGCGCCAGAGAATGCACGTATCACGGGGCTGGTGCCTTCCGCGTCGGTGCGGTCGAGTAAGTCCCAGTGGCGCAGCTTTGACGTGGGGACGAGCGCCTCGGCTTGGGGCTCAATGCTCGCCATGTCGCAGCCGACAAGGAAGAGTAGGCCACCAACAAGAAGTAGACTGAGTGCGTGTAGGGGTCGCATGAGTTGGGTGTGGGGGTAGGGGATTGAGGGTGAAACACGTACCCCGAGCCGGCAACCCCCTCGCCCCTCTCCACGCCTAATTGAACCTGGGTTGCTCCATCGCGCCCTTTTTCCGT
>JBCCLD010000329.1:0-5349 GCA_039027055.1 Bacteroidota bacterium | reverse complement strand
CTTGACGGTGATCCCGCTGCAGCTGCTCAGCTACCACGTGGCCGTCATGCGCGGGTGCGACGTGGACCAGCCACGCAACCTCGCCAAGAGTGTCACGGTGGAGTAGAATACGGGTGTGAACGTTGAAGGGGATGAGCGCAGGACCGCCGTGTGCGGGAGACACGCCTCGCCCATACGCTCGTACTTGCTCAAGGTCATACGATCAAAGCGCGCTGGTCGGGTGCGCGCCGGGTGGCATGTCGAAGTCGGCGTCGGGCATGCCGGGCTTAAACGCGACGTCGGTGACGGTGCCCGCGGCGGAGGCCTCCGCGATGCCGTCGTTGGCCTCGGAGCCGGTCCACTGCCACGAGCGGAAACCCTCTTGCACAACAATGTCGCCCTGGGTGCCCGATACGGTCTGGGTGCCATCGTAGATCATCAGCTTCTCGGGGTTGAAGCCGCCGTCGGGGAAGAACGCGGGGTAGGAGACGATGTAGCGCACGCCTCCGACTACATTCGTTTCGGGGTCGAGCAGGAGGTAGTAGTAGTCGTCCGGCGCGTCGCCCGTGCCCGCGTCGAAGGTGACGTAGACGAGGTCATACGGACGCCCCTCGAAGCTCATCGAGCCCGCCATTTCCAGATTGACACCGGGGTCGGCGAGGACGAACGGCATCGCGACGAAGTAGTACGGCGTGAGGCTCCAGAATCGTGCGTCCGTGGGCATCGACGCGGTCGTATCGCTCACCCAGGCCATGTCGCCGGTCCAGCCGAAGCGAGGGCCGTCATCCATGGGGCCGCCGGATGCATCGCGCATGAGCGTGTGTACGGCGCGGCTGCTGAACGTGTCGATCGTCTGCTCCGTGTCGATGGGTGGGCCCCCTTCGAGGCGCGTGTAGGCGTAGCGGAAATGGAAGGGGCCATTGGCGTACCACGTTTCGAGTCCACCGTGCGCGTCGATGGCGGCGAGCACGCGCTGTCCGGCCTCCGAGGCTTCGAGCCGAGCCGTTGCCTCGGCAACGCGGGCCTCTATGGCTGCGACCGAGGGCATCGCTGGCGAGGCAGACTCGATAGGTGTAGGGTCGGATGGAGCTGCAGAAGGCTGGCAGGCAGCCAGTGAGAGCAGGCCAAGGAGAAAAGCAGAACGCATGGGACAAGCAGACGTGCAGAGTTAGAAGAGCGAAGCGGAGCGACGTGGGGACACACTGCGTCCGCCGAATGACAGCAGGCGCGTCGGTACACCCAGACGCGCCTGCGAATCAGCGGCTTACGAGAAGCGTCGTGCGGAGCGGGCTACGCAGCCGTGATGAACCGGAACCCCTCGCCGTCGCGAATGACCGTTCCGAAGCCAGGAAACGGCAGGTGGGTGCCCCAGACTTTCACGCCATCGTCCGAGGCCATGCCGTAGAGCGCGCCGCGCGTCGCGACTGTCTGCTCGGGGATCGTGTCGAACGCGAAGATCCAATCCGGGTGCTCAAACGTGGCGATGTAGTGGTTGGCGGCGTCGGCGGTCACGAGGAGGTGCTCGTCCCCCGAGGCGATGTGGAAGGCCATGTGGCCAGGCGTGTGGCCGTGCGCGGCCTTGGCCGTGACGCCCGCGGCTAGCTCGGCGCCGTCCTCAAACGTTTGCAGCACCCCCGCGTCCATGAGCGGCTGTAGGACGCCCTTCGCCATGGCGACGCCCTGGTTGGCCTGCTGGTTGTCACCAGGTTCAAACGCGTCGAGGAAGGCTTTCTCGGGAGCGGGGAAGTGATAGGTGGCGTTGGAGAAACTCGGCGCGCCGTCGCGCACCATCCCACCGATGTGGTCGCCGTGGAAGTGGGAGATCACCACCTTGTCGATGGCGCCGGTGTCGATGCCGACGGCTGCGAGGCCCTCAAAAAGGCGGCCGCGCTCGCCCTCGGCAGGGCCCGTGCCGGTGTCGATGAGCACCGTCTCCCCGTCGGTTTCGAGCAGCAGGACGTTGACGGGCGTGAAGGCGATGTCCGTCGGCAGGTTGTACCCAGCGAGCAGGTCCTGGACAGCCGTGCCCTCAACGTTGGTAGCGAAGGCCGCAGCCGGAATTTCAAAGACGGCGTCGCGGAAGACGTGCAGGCTGATGTCGCCGAGCTTCGCGCGGTAGTATGGGGTCGCCAGCCCGTCGTGGTCGTCGAGGCCACGCGGGGCGATGGGCCAGGGCTGAGCGAGAACGGTGGGCGCGGCAGCGGTACTGAGGCCGAGGAGGCCGAGGCCGCGCAGCGCGTCACGGCGGGAAAGCATGGAGGACATAGCAGTGGAGTTGCTGGAGGAACGAAGGAGGAAGGGAAAGGCAAACGGAAGGGACCGCAAGGTAGCGTTAAGACGGTGTTGGACTCGGCAGGCGGACGAATCTCGACGTCCGAGGTCGACCAGAGCGGGTAGTCGGTGTAGCCAGCAAGGCCGCGGCCGTAGTACGCACACGGACTGGCTCCGCGATAGGCGCGTCGAGCCCGGCGGCCTGGGCCGCCTAGCGAATGGCTAGATCAGGGTTAGCGATGAAGGGACAGCCGTAGGCGATGAGGTCGGCACGACCGTCCTGCCCGTACAGTTCGCCGTTGATGCCGTCGAAGTCACCGTTGGCGATCACCGTGCACGGGAAGCGCTGGGGCACGAGGCGGATGAAGTCCGGCCGCCACGCCACGACCTGCGCGTCGTTGTGGGTGACGGGCTTGTCTGGGTAGCCTACGCCGCGCGGCGTCTCCTGCGTCGCTTCGGCAATGAGCAGGCCGGCTGACGCACGCTGGGCGTGGTACGTCGGTGCGAGGGCGTTTGGGGCGGTATCCGGGTGACGGCTGCGCGTCAGCGAGGCCATCACCATCCCGTTTGGCAGCGTGAGGGGACTGAGGAGGTAGGGCGAGAGGAGCTTCATCGGGGAGGTCATGCGTGCAAGAAAAAGCTTAGCGCTCTCTGCCGGGTTGCTCAGGGCCGGGTTGCACACGGCCGGGTTGCTCAGGGCCGATTTGCTCAGGGCCGATTTGCTCAGGGCCGAGTTGCTCAGGGCCGAGTTGCTCAGGGCCGAGTTGCTCAGGGCCGAGTTGATCAGGGCCGAGTTGATCGAGGAGGTTCGCGATGCGCGTCGCGTCCTCGTCCGAGAGTGCCTGGGTGACCGCGTCGAGGCCGGCTACCTGCGCATCGATCACCGAGAGCAGCGCATGCCCAGCCTCGGTCAGCTCGACCACGACGCGGCGGCGGTCGGCGTCGCTGGGATGCTTCGCGACGAGCCCACGCCCTTCGAGGCGGGCTACCAGACGCGACGTGTCCGAGCCGCGGTCGAGCATGCGCTCGCGAATGCACTTCGTGCTCAGCGGTACCCCAGGCGCGAGTCGCTCCTGGCCGCGTAGGATGCGGAGCACGTTGAACTGCGGCTGCGTCAGCCCGTGCGGTGCAAGGAACGTGTCGAACTCCTCCTTCATCCACGACGCTGTGCGCAGCAGCGTCGCCCTAAGGCGGTGGTGTGGACCGGTGTAGCGCGGTAGGGCGTGCATGGGGGGCGTGGTAGATGTGGAATGGTCGATGTACGATTGAATCAGCACTCGACCATCCCACATCGCCCTTCGGAAATCACGCGGCGACGGTCTCCGGCAGCGGCTTCGCGGCGGGGAAGTCGACGGGGATGTCGGACGCGTTGTGGAGGTAGTTCGAGAACGTCTTGACGGAGATGAGCGCGACAAGGTCCACGAAGGAGGCCTGCGTGTAGCCTACGTCGAAGAAGGCGTCGAGGAGCGCGTCGTCGGGGCGGCCCTGCGTTTCCACGAAGGCCCGCGTGAGGCGCGTCAGCACGCCCAGCTTCGGGTCGTCGATGGTGCCAGCACGCAGGTCAAACGTCTGCGCTTCGGTAAAGCCGTTCATCTTGGCGAGCGCCGTGTGCGCGGCGAGGCAGTACGAGCAGCTATTGACTTCGCTCGTGGCGAGGTAGATCGCCTGGACCTCGCGGTTGGAAAAGTTGGCGTTCTCGGCCGCATGCGCGAAGGCGAGGTTGCTCAGGAACGTGCTCGGCGAGGAGGCCTCGAACGCGTAGAGGTTGGGAATCATGCCGATTTGCTGCTGGATCTGCTCCAGGGTGGCGCGGGCGTCGGCGTCGGTGATCTGGTCGAGGGTGGGGACGGAGAAGGTCGCCATGGGAAGAGGTGTGTTGGGTTGAAGATAGGTGGAGCAACACTGAAGTTGCAACATCGATTGTACATTTGGGAGACGACACCTCCCGATCCTCTTACCAACTCTACCGAAAAAAAGTAGAATCGAACGAAAAAAGACACACGTGCCGACAGCCACATCTCCCATGACGTGGCTCCACCGAGGCGGCCTGGCACGGGACCGTTCCATTCAGCCGATCCAATGCATGCAACCCGTACCTCGGCCCCCCTGGGACGGGCCGAAACGTGGTGTGGAATAGAGTTTGGTGACTACGAGGCCTGTCCACCGAAGACCACACGCACAACGTCATGGGCCAGCAACAACTTCTCCTCCTCGTCCTCAGCATCGTAGTCGTTGGTCTGGCAGTAGCTGTGGGCATCGAGAGCTTCGAAGAGAACCAACGCAAGGCGCGCCAGGACCAGACGATAGTGCTCCTGGTCGACATCGCGGCCAAAGCGCAGGCTTGGAAGAAGACGCCGACGGCTATGGGCGGCGGCGACAACGGCGACACGAATGATTTCAGCGGGCTCACCTTCGCCGACCTTGGCTTCACGACGACTGAGATGCAAGGCTCCCGCGAGGTCGTTCTCCTGACCGAGTACGCCTGCGTCAAGCTCATCGGCAACGGAAGCCGCCTCGACCTCAACGCGCTCAACACCACTTGCGGCAACGGGACGTGGTGGATGGCCCTGCGCCTGACCGGCTCCGACTACGACGACATCGAGTTTCGCTTCAACGACAACCGCGCGGACAACAACGGGCAATAGCCCCCGACCCGAAGAGCCATGGGCCAGCAGCAACTCCTCCTTCTCGTCTTAGGCATCGTGATCGTCGGCCTGGCGGTCGTCGTAGGGATCCAGGCGTTTGATGAGAACGAGCGCAAGACGCGCCAGGATCAGACGATGGTGCTCCTCTCCGACATCGCCACGAAGGCCATCGCGTGGAAGAAGACCCCGCCTGCACTGGGCGGCGGCGACAACGGCGACCCCGACGACTACCGCGGCATCACGTTCGCCGACCTGGGCTATGAGGCGACCGAGGTGCAGAGCGGCCGCGACGTGGCGCTCCTCACCGACTATGCCTGCGTGAAGCTCTACTACAACAGCAACGGCTCGGGCCTCCAAGTCAACGCCCTCCGCGCCGACTGCACAGGCGGCTCGTGGTGGATGCAGCTCTACCTCCGCGGCTCGGACTACGACGACATCTCGTTCAACTACCGCG
>JBCCLD010000328.1:0-5378 GCA_039027055.1 Bacteroidota bacterium | reverse complement strand
CTGGCCTGGACGCTTGGTCGGGCGTGGACGCTTGGTCGGGCGTGGACGCTTGGTCGGGCGTGGACGCTTGGTCGGCCGCGCTCCCGGGTGCCCCGAGCCAGTTCGCCACGGCGCGGAAGGCCTCGGCTTTTTCCAGCGCAAGCTGGGCAGCGTCGCCCCGCGCCAGTCTGGCCTGCAGTGCATGGGTCATCTGGCGAAGCCGCATCACGCCACGCAGCCCCCAGCGCGTTCTTGAGCGAGCCCGCGCCCCGAAATGCTTGCGCACGTAACGCAAGTACGAGGCGCTCGTCCAGCGTAGCGCCCGCTCTCCGGCCCAGGTCTGCCCGCCGCGTTCGAGGTGGGTAACAACGACCTCGGGCTCGTAGACCACACGCAGCCCGGCCTGTCGCACCCGGCGGCAGAGGTCTACGTCTTCCACGTACATGAAGAAGTCCGCATCGAGTCCACCGAGGAGCCGGTAGTCTTCTCTGCGCAGGGCCATACACGCGCCGCACACCCAATCGACATCGTCCTGGGGCTGCTCGTAGAACGCAGAAGCGGGGTGTTCGCGACGCAGACCTGGTAGCCTCCCCAGCCCAGGCACCCACGACGCGACGATCCGCAGCGGGGTGTGCTCGTGCCCCACGGAGCGCTGCACGCGCCCGTCCCCATAGCGTAGGTGCACGCCTACGGCGCCTACGCTCGGTTCCGCGAGGGCGTCCACGACCGGTTGGATGTCGGTCTGGAGGAGCGTGTCATGGTTGAGCAGCAGTAGGATGTGCCCGCGCGCTACCTCGGCCCCGAGATTGTTGCCGCCCGCAAATCCGAGGTTGTCCGCGCTCTCAACAATGCGCACCCACGGGTAGGTCGCCTTCAACCACGGGACGCTGCCGTCCATCGAGGCGTTGTCCACCACCACCACCTCGCACGGCGTCGTCACGCGCTGCCGGATGCTGTCGAGGCATCCAGACAGAAAGCTGCGTCCGTTGTAGTTGACGATCACGACCGAGACCACCGGCACCGCGTCTAGCTGCGGCGGACTCGGCCTCGGTGCTTCCGTAGTGGACGGGTCTGTCATTCGGCCAGAGGCGAAGCCGTTGGTGACGCTGCTGCATCGGCGTGCAGGGCATAGCCGAGGCGCTGGACTTGTGCACCCGCCTCCGCCTCCAGTTCGGCAAGGATGGCGGGCGGCAGGGTCGTCTTCCAGCCGCGCGCCTGGCCCTTGCGAAAGGTTGGTGCCGTGGGTGAAAAGACCTGCTGCGCAATCCTATGCTGCTGCTCCGGCGCGATCCGCATCTGGAGGTGGTCGACGATGGCCGCCACAGCCTGCTGCTGCGCCTCCTCGCTGCCGCCTCCGGCAGGACCGACCAGGTCTTCGAAGTGGATGGTCAGCACCCCCGGCTCGTCAAGCCAGGGCAGGTACCGGTCGAGCAGCTCCGACAACGAGGCGATGATGCCAGGCACACCGTGGATGGTAGCGCGTAGCCGCGCCTCCTCCGAGGGTAGGGCCACAAAGTAGTCGTGCACCCGGTGCGCCTTGTTCATCGAGGTGACGTAGCGGGTGAGCGAGAGCACCACGTCACGTGGGTCGCGCACGATGAACAGCGAACGAATCGCGTGGTCTCGCAGCAAGGCGCGCAGCGGCTCGTGTGCGGGCATGTGCGCGAGGGCATACTGCCCGCGCTTGAGCGAAGCGATGCGACGCCGCGCTCCGGGACTGAGTTCGTTCCAGTCGCGCAGGGTCCGGTAGCCAACGGGCCGAAGCAGCGGCAGGTGCTCCAGCAGCGAGCGCGCCAGGTTGGTCCCCGACTTGGGAATGCTGTTCACAAAGACCCGCGGGCCGATGCGACGCCCCTGCACAGCGTCCGGGGCCAGCGAGCGGCGCCAGGCCATGAGCTTGCGCTCGACGAAGTAGCGATAGCGGTCAAGCTGAGAATGGTGCACACTCATGGAGCCGCGGAAGGGGACGCTTGTGCAGGAGTTGAGTCGCGACGTGCCTGCTCAGCGCTGTGGAGGACGAAAAGGGAGGAACCCAGCAGCAGGCCCGCCGCATCCATGGCGTAGGGATTGAGGAGCCCAGAGATGACCAGCGTTGCTAGAAGAACAGAGAGGGTGCACCCAACGCAGATCATCGCGGCGAGGCGCGTCTCCCCGTGGGTCGTACGACGCCCCAGGTGACGAGCCCGCCGCAAGAACTGAACGAACACCAAAAGATACAAGATCGCTCCAATCAGCCCGGTCTTGACCAGAAGCATGCCGTAGCCATTGTGCAACAGCGGGATGTAGCGGAAGTAGCGATCGCCCAGCGGAATCCGGATGCCCAGGTCCACCTTCGTGCCCAGCCCCGTGCCCACGAGACGTTCGACCGGAGACCCCTCGGCGTACTGCCTGACAGCGCGATACATCTCGAAGCCCCGCCAGTTTTCGTTGCGGGCCTCCGGGTCGGTCTGGTTCTGAATGGTGATCTCGACCAGCGAGTTGGCCACCTTATCGACGAACTGGACCAGGTTGCTCTGCTGCGCGAACTGCATCCAGCCAACGCCTACGCCCAGCAGCAACACGACGAGGGCCGCGCGGCGCCACACGGAGGCCTGACGCTTTGACCGGATAGCACGCACCTGGCGCACGAACAGCGGACTCAGCGCCATCAAGATCAGACAGATGGCGTAGGTCCGGGAGAACGAGAGGATCAGCGACAACACGCTCAGCCCAACGCATGCTTTCCACAACCACGGCTGCTTCTCCAGCACCGGCACGCCCTCCCGCCGCGCCAGCCACAGCACCACCGGCACAAACGCGGTCAGCACAAAGCCAGCCCCGACGCGATTTCGAAGAGTCCCCGTGGACAGGCTCAGCAACGAGGGGTCCACCACGAACTGCAAGACATGCGGCAGCGCCAAACAGAGCGCTCCCACAGCGTAGGTCGCTAGCACCGTGGACAGAGCACCTATTCGCGCGGCAAAAAGGTAGCCCACGCCCAAGACGATCGGGATCTTGCCGATGTACCAGACATCGCGAAGCACGTCCGACGTGGGGTGCTGCATCGCCCCGATGGATCCGATCAGGAGGAGCAGCGCCCACGGTGCCAGAAGCCCGCCGAGCCTTCGCGGCACGCTAAAATAATAGGCAAGCACCAGGGCCCCACCGAGGCCCGCGACCACCACGGAGCCCACGCTGGGACCGACCACATGCGGCGCAACGATGGCGACGACCAGGCCGACTTGCCACACGCGCGTCCACGGCACACGCAGGGAGAAGAGCGCCTCAACTACGCCGCCTTCACGCAATGGAGTTGGGGTGGACTGGGACACGAACTACGCCTGGCGCTGCCGAGAGTGTTACGAGGGGGACGAGGAAGAGCTAGGATGGTACGTCAACGATGCGGCGCGTGTGTCCGCCGCGTCGCCTGCGCCAGCTTGGTCGTCGGGCGCCCGCTCCTCCACCGGGGGCCGCGGGGCTTCTTTGGGGGCTGAAGCGAAGCAGTGCACCCAATACCCGAGGTAGTAGCGTACCGCAATGGTGCATCCCACGTTGAACAACATCCAGCTAGCTGTGGTGCTGACGGCAGCCCCGGTGGCGCCGAAGGCGGGCACCAGAATCAACGTCAGCACGACGTTTGTGGCCACGGCAACAAGGGTCACGTTACGGAGCACCTTCTCGCGCCCGGTCATGCCGAGTAGCTGGCTGACGGCCCCGGTGGCAACGTTGACCGCCTGGCCCAGCGCCATGAGCATCAGCAGCGGGGCCGCCGCGACGAACTCCGCCCCAAACAGGCCAAGCGGCCAGCCCGGCAGCACGAGGAAGACGACCAGCGCAGGGGCCGCCATCACCGTCATCAAGCGGCTCGCGTTGACCGCGGTGCGCCGCACGTTGAGTGCATCGCCCCGTTCGTGGAGCGCGGCAAACTTGGGCGCTGCGATGCTGTTGACACCGACAAGCACATAGCTCGTCAGCAAGGCCATGCGGAGCGCGGCGTTGTAGAGCCCCACCTCAGCCGACGTTCCCCACACGCCGAGCGCAAACGTGGCCGTCCACCCGTCAACGAACCCCAGGAAGTTGACCCAGAAGAATGGCAGCGCCATACGTCCCAGGGTGCCCCACTCGAACGCGCGCGGGCCGGCGGGGCGCGCGCGGAGCCAGAGCACCGCACCAAGCAACGCTGCGCCCCCCTGTCCAGCTACGTAGGCTTGCACGGCGTCCAAGGGCGCAGCTCCATCTCGTGCTGCCAGCAGTAGGAACACCGGCAGCGTCACCATCGGTTGGACGAGCACCTGCACAAACGTCGCTTCGCGGACGCGCTTCAGACCCGATAGCGCCCCAAAAAACAACCACGTGAGCGCTGCTGGATACACCGCGACCGCGATCCAACGGAACTCCACCCTTAGCTCCACTCCGAAGGCCGAACTCAATGCGCCTCCAGCGACCCATAGAACAGCGCTCAAGAGAAGCGCACTGGCCGAGACCGCCACAAACGCCTGACGGAACACTCCGCGTACCCGATCCCATCGTCCTGCCTCTGCCTCAGCAGCGATAAACCGTATGAGCGCCCCAGACATGCCCATGCGCGCCACCACCACCACCGCCCGCGTCACGGCAAGCACGAGCACGTAAGCGCCAACGCCCTCCGGACCAAGCCGCCGCCCCAAAACCACCAGGAAGAGGAAGGCGATGGCTCCGCTCAGCAGCCGCAGCCCAAAGTTAAAGGCCCCATGCTTGATTAGCTCGCGGAGGTGCAAGTCGCTGAATATCCGCCGGAAGGCCAGCGTACCGCGCTGTATTCGGTTGCGCATCACCACCTAGCCTGGTACCGCAATTCAGCCCAACAACACATCAACATAGACGGCGCCAACAACTTCTTGTGGAGGGAAAAGCGGGGGAATTTATCCTCGCGGCGCAGCGTAGCTTGCGTTTCCTCCGCTTTTATTCCGCGTTTCGCCCTGACTTCTTTTCTCCGTGGACAACTACTATGCCGTCAAGGAGCGCGTCTACTATGCCCACGCGCGCACGGAAGTCCTCGACCTCTTACCCCCTCAGACGAGATCGCTGCTGGATGTAGGCTGTGGCGAAGGGGCCACCGCCGCTGTCGCGCGCGCGCGCGGTGTCCGCCGTACGGTCGGGATCGAACTCTTCGAGGAGGCCGCTGCGCAAGCGCGTCCCCATTTCGATGTCCTCCTGGTCGGCGACGTGGAGACGCTGGTATCCGAACTCCCGGATGAGCAGTTCGATGCGATCCTCTGCGCGGATGTGCTCGAGCACCTCGTAGACCCGTGGGCCGTCCTGACCGCTTTGCGCCCTCACCTCGCCCCGGAGGGCCACCTCGTCGCAAGCCTTCCTAACCTTCAGTATTACCGCATCCTGTTCAAGATCATGCGGGACCGGTTCGAGTATGAATCCTCGGG
>JBCCLD010000327.1:0-5410 GCA_039027055.1 Bacteroidota bacterium | reverse complement strand
GAGCGCGAGCACGTTCTCGACGTAGAGCACGCAGTCGAACGCGCGCAGGTTGAGCACGAGCGTCTCCTCGTCGTCCACGTCGAGCAGCCCGTCCATGTAGGGGGTGCCCACGAGTGCCGCGCCCACCATCGTCACAAGGTCGCCCATCGGAAGCGCCTGCCAGTCGCCGGTCTCGGCGCGGTCGAGTAGCGCGCGGAAGACCGCACGCGTCGAGTCGTCGAGGCTGACATCGTCGGGGAGCACGCCATCGGGAGGCGCAGCCGTGCTGGCTGAGACTACCGGTGCAGGCGAGGGCGTCGCGGACAAGGCCGGCGCGTCGGTCGCAGTCTGACAGCCGACGAGGGGCACCAGCGCGAGCGCGCAGCAGCCGAGGCGAAGCAGCATAGCAGCAGAGTCTTGGGAAACGAGCATCGTCTAGGAAACGGGCGAGTCAGAACGCCCCACCGGATCCCGAGTGCCGGATCCCGAGTGCCGGATCCCGAGTGCCGGATCCCGAGTGCCGGATCCCGAGTGCCGGACCCCGAGTGCCGGACCCCGAGTGCCGGTCCCTTGGCGCGCGACCCACAACCTACGACCCAGCCGCGAACCCGCCATGGCGCACGTCGGCTGTCCAGCCGGTCATGCTCACGTCCCAGCGGGCGGTGTCCACGCGGAGGGCCTGGTCGAGGCGGCGCTCGTACTCCTCGCGGGAGATCTCGGTGTTGCCGAAGCGCGCGAGGTGCTCGGTCTGCAGCTGGGTGTCGAGCAGCGTGAAGCCGCCGCGCCGCAGCCGCGCGACGAGGTGCACCAGCGCCACCTTCGACGCGTCACGGACGCGGTGGAACATCGACTCGCCGAAGAACGCGCCGCGCAGCGCCACGCCGTAGAGGCCGCCCACGAGCCGCCCGTCCTGCCATACTTCGACGCTGTGTGCGTGGCCAAGCCGGTGGAGTTCGCAATACGCGCTGATGATCTCCTCGGAGATCCAGGTCGTCATGCGGCCCCGCGCCGGGGCGGCACACGCGCGGATCGTGGCCTCAAAGGCTGCGTCCACGACCACGTCGAAGGCCTGCTGGCGGACGCGCTTGGCCGTGTTGTGGGGCACGTGGAAGGCGTCGAGCGGCATCACGGCGCGTGGGTCCGGGGCGTACCAGTAGATCTGGTCGTCCTCGTCGGGATCGGCCATCGGGAAGAGGCCGGTCCGGTAGGCGTAGAGCAGAAGGTCCGGGTTGAGCACGCGCAGCGCGGTGTGGAGGAACGCGAGGGGGAACGTATGAAAGTGCGACGCTCGTGCGGGCCGAGGGATGCGTGAAGAGTACAGGGGGCGTGGTGCTCCCGAACGGACCTCGTGTCCCTTCCCACGTCCATACCTTCATACCTTCACACCCGCCCACGTCCTCCCATGCTCCTCGTCACCGGTGCCACCGGCTTCCTGGGCGCGACGCTCGTCCGCCACCTCACCGCTGCGGGCGAGCCGGTCCGCATCCTGCGCCGCTCCACCTCGCGGCTCGACCTCCTCGGCGACACCGCCCACACGGTCGAGCACGCGGTCGGCGACGTGACCGACCGGGCCAGCGTCGCGGCGGCCCTGGACGGTATCGAGGCAGTCTACCATGCGGCCGCCTACGTGGGCTTCGGCGGCGCAAAGGACGCCGAGCCGCTCCACCGCGTCAACGTCCGGGGCACCGCCTACGTCGCCGACGCCGCGCGCGCGGCGGGCGTCCGGCGCCTCGTCCACGTGTCGAGCATCGCCGCGCTCGGACGCTCGGAGGCGAACGCTGGTTCTAACGGCAAGCCCCTCGACGAGACAGCCACGTGGGCACCCTCGAAGCTCAACACGGCCTACGCCGAGAGTAAGTACCTGGCCGAGCTCGAAGTGCAGCGCGCCATCGCCGAGGGGCTCGACGCCGTGCTGGTCAACCCGGCGGTGATCTTCGGCCCCGGACGGCCCGGCGAGAACACGATGCAGGTCGTCGAGCAGGTGCGCGACCGCAAGCTGCCCGCGGTGCCTGCAGGCGCGACGTGCGTGGTCGACGTGGAAGACGTGGCCGACGGGATGCGCCGGGCGATGGCCGACGGCGTAACGGGCGAGCGCTACGTCCTTGGCGGCGAGAACCTGTCGTGGCGCGCGCTCATCGACACGCTCGCCATAGCGCTTGGCGTGGCGCCGCCGAAACGCACGCTGTCGCCCCGCCTCGCGATGGCCGCAGCGACGCTGATGGAGGCCGGGGCCGCCGTGACGCGCCGCCCCTCGTCGATCACCCGCGAGTCGGTGCGGATGGCCTCGCGGACGTTCCGCTACAGCAATGCCAAGGCTCGCGCCGACCTCGGCTGCACGTTCCGCCCCTTCGCCGACACCGCCGCACGGATCGCTGCCACGGTCTCAGGTCCTGGGTCGTAGGTCCTGAGTCGGGAGTCGAGGGTCGAGGCATGTATATCGTCCTGCGAGCATGTCTCGCCTTCATGGCTTCTGCTTCCCCTTCGTCCGCCGTAACCTGTGATACGCTTTCAATTCACCGATGTCAGCACAGCTCCGTGTTGCCTATCGGATCGAGGTCAGCCCGCAACACCTCCTCGGCTGTCCGGACATTGACGAACTGAAAGCGTATGAGGCCCGGTTGGCGAGGCGTCGCTCCTGGCTGCAACGCCTCAGAATCCGACCCTCGATCTGCGACCCTCGATCTGCGACCCTCGCCCCCCACCATGCGTCTCCTCCTCACCGGCGGCACCGGCTTCGTTGGCACCTACGTCTCCAAGGCACTCCTCGACGCGGGCCACACGCTACGCTGCCTGGTCCGAGGCTCAGTAGAGGGCCTCGACGTGCGCGGACGCGACGGCGTCGAGGTCGTCCAGGGTGACATCCTGAAGCCCGACACGCTCGACCCGGCCATGGCGGGTTGCGACGGCGTCGTCCACCTTGTTGGCATCATCGAAGAGACCCCGTCGCGCGGCGTCACCTTTGAGCGGATCCACTACGAAGGCACCGTCAACATCGTCGCGGCAGCGAAGGCGGCGGGCATCGCGCGGTTTGTGCACATGAGCGCCAACGGGGCCGCGCCGGACGGTGTCTCGGCCTACCAGACGTCGAAGTGGGCGGGCGAGGAGGCGGTCCGTGCCGCGGGCTTCGACCATGTCGTGATCTTCCGCCCGTCGGTGATCTTCGGCGACCCTGGACTGGGCCGTCCCGAATTTTGCTCGCAGCTCTGGCGCGATCTCATCAAGCCGTTCCCCGTCCTCCCGATCCTCGGAGATGGGCAGTACGAGCTGCAGCCGATCCACGTCACCGAGGTGGCGGCGGCGTTCGCGCAGGCCGTCACGCTGGACGCGGCACATGGGCAGGCCTACTGCGTCGCCGGGGCGGAGCGCATCACGTTCGACGAGACGGTGGACCGCATCGCACGGGGCGCGGGCATCAAGCCGAAGCCGAAGCTGCACCAGCCGCTGTGGCTCGCCCGGCTGGCCGTCAACACCGCAGGGCGCGCGGGGCTGCTGCCGATCTCGCCCGCCCAGTTTGCCATGCTCATCGTAGGCAACACCTGCGACGCGGCCCGCTTCCGCGCGGACTTCGCCCTACCAGAGGGAAACGCGCAGACGGTCCCCTTCACGCCGGATTCGCTCGCGTATCTGCGTGGCGGCTGAGGCGCCTGACGGTCCGGCCTTAGATTTGCGGGCGCTGGTCCAGCCGCCTGTTCCCCTGTGGACACCACCTGCGCGCCTCTCGTACTCGTCCGTCGCACGGCTTTTCAGCCGCGTCCGCACACCGCCCCGCTCGATGCCTCCCTCCTCTTCCCACGCCGACGGCTCGCCCGTACTGAGCCGCCGCCGCTTCCTCCAGTTCGGCGGCGTCGCCGTGACCGCGGGCGCGCTCGCCGCATGCGACTCCGACGACCCTGGCGTTGAATTCAACGACGAGGCGGTGGTGTTTGACTTCGCCAACGACTTCGGGGCGCTCAACTTCGCGCTCGCGATCGCCCAGGCGCAGGGGGCCCTCTACACCACCACCACGCAGACGCCGTATGTGGGCGTGCAGGACGACGAGCAGGCGTTGTTGAGCGCCATCCTCGCCCACGAGAACGACCACCGCCGCTTCCTGCGTGAGGCCGTAGAGTCCGCGGGGCAGGACGCGATCCCGGCGCTGCGCGTCGACTTCCGCACGGTGGACTTCACCAGCCGGGCGTCGGTGCTGGCGACCGCGCAGCAGCTCGAAGACCTCAGCGTGGCCGCCTACAACGCCGCCGCGCTCCAGGTGAGCGATCCCGACTGGCTCACCATCCTTGGCAAGATCGTCTCCGTGGAGGCGCGGCACGCCACCGCCATCCGGTCGCTGATCAGCGCCGAGACGCCCTTCACCATCGGGGCCGAGGTGGACCCGGCGACGGAGGCCATCGACCCGGCGACGGGCCTCGAACGCACCCGGTCCCTGGCCGAGGTGCTCGACCTCGCCGCTGCTTTCTTCACGGCTCCGCTACAGGCGGTCAACCTTCCTAGCTAAGCCATGCCTACCTCTTCCTCAGACGCCTCGGTGCTCGGCCTGCTCGACGAGGACCACCTCCACGCGCTCGCCAGCGAGGCTGTGGACCGGCGTGGTGCCCTCCGCCAAGCGGGGGCGCTCGGTGCCCGGGTCGCCCTCACGTCGGTGCCGCTCGCGCTGGCCGCGGCCGTCCGCCCCGTCTTCGGGCAGACCACGCCGCCTACCGTCACCGAGGTGCTCAACTTCGCGCTCACGCTCGAATACCTCGAAGCGGAGTTCTACCGCCAGCTCATCGCGTCCAACGTGGCCTCGTCGAGGGAGGAGGTCATCTTCGAGGTCATCGAGGCCCACGAACAGGCGCACGTCAGCTTCCTGCGCAGCGTCCTCGGGGCTGACGCCGTCTCCGCGCCGACGTTCGACTTCACGGCGGGCGGGCTGTTCGACCCGTTCGGGAGCTTCGGGTCCGACCCGGACTTCCTCCGGCTCGCACAGGCGTTCGAGGACCTCGGCGTGCGGGCCTACAAGGGCCAGGTCGCCAACCTGATCGGTACCGACGTGCTCGATGCCGCCTTGCGCATCCACTCGGTCGAGGCGCGCCATGCGGCGTTTGTGCGCGGGCTACGCAGCTCCGACCCGTGGATCAACCGCGCGGAGAACACGACAGGCGTGCCCGCCTTCGACCGCATCTACAACGGGGAAGACGAAGGGCGCCAGTTCATCAGCGCGCTCAACCTGCGCATCAACATCAGCTTGCCCGACGCCTACGACGAGCCGCTGACGATGGAGGACGTCCTGGATATCATCGCGCCGTTCATTGTCGGCTAGGGCGTGTGGACAATCGGTCTGATCGGTGCTCACGGCCTCCGTTCGGCCTCCGCCCACCTCTACAGAATGGGGGGTCCACTCGTCACTCGATCCTACGGGATCGCGCTCCTCGTGCGCCTTTCGGAGACGCAAACG
>JBCCLD010000326.1:0-5435 GCA_039027055.1 Bacteroidota bacterium | reverse complement strand
GTCGTGGGTGGCCCGGTGCGCGTGGGCCAGCCCGGCGTGGAAGCCCCCGGCGGAGCCTGTGTTGCGGTCCAGCTGCAGGTGCTCCACCGTCGGATGGATCTCGGCGAGAAACGTCCGACGGTGGAGCACCTGCAGCTGGACCGCAACACAGGCTCCGCCGGGGGCTTCCACGCCGGGCTGGCCCACGCGCACCGGGCCACCCACGACGGCCGCCCTTTCGACTTTGTCTGGGTGATGGACGACGATGTGGTGCCCGAGCCGGACTGCCTCGCCTTGCTCCTCGCCGTCGCCGAGGCTAGCGGGAGCGCCGTCGTCGTCCCGGAGCGACGCGAGGCCGACGGCACCGTCCGCCGCGCCGAGCATCGCCTCGACGACCGCGCACAGCGCTACGTCCCGCTCGACGGTCCGTCTTCGCTCGACGCGCCCGCCGCCCCCGCGTCGCCGCCGCGCTGGTGCGCCACGGACCTCTTCACGTTCGAGGGCCCGCTCGTGCATCGCCGCGCGCTGGAGGCCGCGGGGCCGCTCAGCCCGGCCGCTCAGCCCGATCCGGGCCTGTTCATCACAGCCGACGACACGCACTTCGCCATCGCGGTGTACCACGCACTCGGTCCCGACGCGGCAGCGCTCTTGCCGGACGCGGGGCTACGCCGGCAAGTGCCGCCGCCCACTGGCACGGTGCCGGTCCGCTCCGCGCTCAAGGGCTGGCTCACCGGCACGCCCGCGCTCGACCTCTGGCCCGACCGGGCGCACTGGAAGCGGGTCTACTACGTCCGCAACCGCCACCTCGTCTGGCAACGTCTCGGCTGGGGCCGGCGTCGGTGGCGGCACGCTGCGCTGCATGCGGGCTACCTCGTCACCGACGCCCTCGCCGCGCGGCGTCTCGGCTGGGCGTGGCGGACGCGGCTCCGCTGGAATGCCCGCGCGCTCTGGCTCGGCGTACGCGGCCGATCCGGTGCGTTCCTCGACCCCGCGCGCTACTTCGCTGAGATCGATGCTGAGATCGAGCGCGAGCGGCCGTGACGTCCGCGGGTACATCTAGGCGTGCTGCTGGGCGGCACGTTGCAGCGCGGTCCGGAGCGCATCGGCCTCGTCGAGAGCCGCCAGGTCGTGGAGGAGTGCGTCGAGTTCGGCGTGGCTGAGCGGGGGCGTGCTCGTGAGGCCGAGGATGGCCGGGTGGCGCGTCTCGGTCGGGCGTTCGTCGGGCTCCCAGAGCTGCTCGTGGAGCTTCTCGCCAGGCCGGGTGCCCGTGAACTCGAGGGCGATGTCCTGGCCTGGGGCGAGGTGGCGGATGAGCCGCTCGGCGAGGTCCACGATCCGCATCGGCTCGCCCATCCGCAGCAGGAACAGCGGGGCCTCGTCGAGGACGAGCGTGTGGAGGACGAGCGTGGCGGCTTCCTCGGTCGACATGAAGTAGCGCGTCATCTCCGGGTGCGTCACCGTGACGGGGCCGCCCGCCTCGATCTGCTTGACGAAGCGCGGAACCACAGACCCCTGGCTGCCAAACACGTTGCCAAAGCGCACGGCCTTGCGCCGCATCGTGCGCCCGCCTGCACGGACGGCCCACTCGGCGAGCCGCTTCGTCGTGCCGAGCACGCTGGAGGGTGCGACGGCCTTGTCGGTGGAGATAAACACGAACTGCTCAACGCGGGCCGCCTCGCAGGCGCGCACGAGCCGGGCCGTCGCGAGCGTATTGTTGGCAAACGCCTCGCGCGGGTGCGCCTCCATGAGCGGGACGTGCTTGTAGGCCGCTGCGTGCAGCACCACGTCGGGCTGGTATGTCACGAGCAGCCGGTCCACGGCCTGTACGTCGCGGAGGTCGGCGATGCGGAGCGCGAGGTCGCCGTCGTAGCCCGTGAGCTGTGGTTCGAGGTTGAAGAGGCCCAACTCGGCGATGTCGACGAGGACGAGGCGGGCAGGCCCCAGCGTAGCTAGCTGGCGTGCCAGTTCGGAGCCGACGGAGCCGCCTGCGCCGGTGACGAGGACGGTGCGCGGCGCGAGGTAGCGCACGAGTGCCGGGCGGTCCACGGTCGGGTCGGGGCGGTCGAAGAGGTGGTGGAGCGTGAGCGGCACCGGCAGGAGGTCGCCCGCGAGCTTGGGCCAGCGCTCCACCGCCAGCCGCACGGCGATGCGTACGCCGAGCACGCCGACGAGCGTGAGCAGCCACTGCCCCGCCACGATGCCGCGCATCGGCATCCGGAAGGGCCCCGCGAGGTAGTCGATCCCGACCGCCACGATGCCACCAACGACGAGCGCCTTGGCGAGCCGCGCGTAGTCACCGAGCCGCATCGTCCAGGGGGCCTGTGCGTACCCCCGCGCAGCGATCAGCGCGGCCAGCGACACGAGGGCCGTGATGGCGAACGTCGCCTCGTAGCCCACCGTGCTCGGCAGCCACACGGCGCGCCCCGTCCGTAGCACGAGCGCCCCGACGAAGGCGAGGTACACCACCGTCGCGTCGGCGAGGAGCAAGGCGAACCAGCGGCGGCTCTCGGAGGGCATAGACGTGAGGGGGTAGTCGAGGACACGCCGCGCTAGTGCTGCGACACAAGGAGTAGGTCGGGTCGATGGCGAGCGAAGCCAACACCGCAGCGGGCGGTGCAGGCGCGCCAGAACCCGACAGAATTGCAGGGTCGCAGCACTAGGACGCGCCTCGCTGGGAACCCGGAAAGCTACGAACGACCTACGCTGAAGCTGGCACGCGCGCCCTGGCGAATAGCCCCGGCGTAAAGACCCGTCGGAAACCCACGAGTCGGGACGTCAATCCACCGGGCCGATAAAACCGAGCCCGATGCGAGCATAGTCGCTTCCCTACCCCAACGTCCGGTCGAATCTCGATAGCGTCGAACCCGGCCCGTTGCAATGTGCTCGTGAGCGACGTGACCGAGAAACGAATACGTGCATCGCCCTGCAAGTCGGGCTTTATACCAACCCCGCTTGCAGAGTTGGGTATGAACGTGTGGACGGTTGAACGTGTGGACGGTTGACCGTGTGGACGAGGAGAACCACCTTCACACGTGGACGCGCGGAGGGGACATCCGCGCTGCATACGTTCACACCCAAACCCGGCCTCGAAGTTGGGGCCCAATCGCAACGATACTTCCGAATTTGGTATGATATGGATTCGCCGTCACGATGTCAGTATGGCTCTGAGTTGCGTGTTGCGTATCTCACTACCGTACACGTTTTCTTGACGGTGCTTACAACGGCGCGCTCTGGCCCATAGGCCCGGTCTATGTCATCCCGCTTGATTACGGGCGTGAGCCTGCGGTTTCGGGATCTCTGATACCAAGTCCGCCTGATGAGTTGCGATAGTGTCATCCTGCCCCCAACCGTCTACAGGGCGGTCCAGGATCTCTGGCGATTGTGGTGTTTCGAGGCATCGCTGAGATGCTGAATCAAGTTCAGCATGACAAGGTCGAAAGTTTGCAGCCGGAGTTGGTATGACGACTCAGGTACGCTGTTGCCTGGCTGAGATGCTCAATCCCGTTCAGCATGACAAGAATCCCGTTCAGCATGACAAGAATCCCGTTCAGCATGACCAGACCTTGGCGATGGGAGGTACCCAGCGTGTTCAGCATCGTGAGAGGGGTGCCTTGAAAAAAGTGTCCGGTAGTGAGAGGTCAACACGCAATACGCAACACCTCCTCGGCGATCCTGACATCAGCGAATTGAAAGCGTATCACGCAGCGAACGAGGGGATCGCGGTTGGTCACTCGGGCGACGGCGAGGCCGCCGGGCCTGAGGCTCGTGCGGACGGCAGCAAGCACCGCGATCGGATCGTGGAGGTAGTAGGGGGAGTCGAGGAACTACACCACGTCGACCGCGCCGTCCACAGCGTCCAACGAGGGCACGACTTCTCAGCCTCGTCCGTGCACCAGGTCCCGCAGCGCCGGCTCCCGTTCGACGTCCACCACGACGACACCACGTTTCTGCGCGGCATCGAGGAGGTGTCCGTGGGTAGAGCCAAAGTCCGATAGCCAAAGTCCGATAGCCAAAGTCCGGCAGGCGCAGACCTGTCCAGGAGCGCCGTAGCCGACGCTCAGTCTCGTCCAGGATGTGGCGAAGAAGGCCGTGGGCGAGGGTGGTCATCGGCTCAGCGCGGGCGCGTGTCTCGCTGCGAGGTCGCGGTCACGAGCCAGCGCGACCCGCGCCGCTCCAACTCCACGCGCGTGTAGCGGGCCAACTCCCACGTCTGGCGCAGGGCAGGCGGTGTCTCGAAGTAGGCGGTCGCGGTCGCCCCGCCGGCCGCCAGAAGGACTACGTTGGCAGGAGGCACGAGCGTGGGGGCACCGGTGCGGAGACGGTCACGGTCCCACAGGTAGGCCGCGAGGTCATCGGCCAGGGACGTGGCAAAGCCCTGCCGGAAGTGGGCCGCCACCTCGGCCTTCGAAGCGACAGCGTCGGCATCGGCGAAGAGGGTCGCCTCCAAGCCAAACGCGTACTGTACCGCCGCCTCGACCTGAGCCTCTGTCTCGGCTCTCGTCCTGGTTGCGACCGCAGGGCCTGCGTCGGGTTCGGGATCCGTTGGCGTTGCTACAGCAGATTCTACCGCGGCAGGCCCCGCTCCGGCACCGGACGTATCCCTGGTCGACTCCGTGGAGCCGCACCCGACCGCGAGCACCGCACCTAGGCTCAGCAGGCCGAGTCCCACACGCACGCGATGTTTCATCACAGGTCGGCTCAAAGTTGGATGCGATCGACGACGGCCTCGGGGTCGTCGGTGAGCGCGACGTAGATCGTCGCGCGGTCGCGCCACACGAGTGCCGTCAGCACGTCTTCGGCCGCCGGGCCGAGCGGCTGCACGTGCACGTTGCGCGCCACGATGCGGTTGGCGATGGGCCGCGCCAACGTCACCGCGCCGTCGGCAGAATCGAGGTGGGCGTAGGTGACCGCGTAGACCGGCACCGCTGTGCCAGCGACGTCGACGACGAACAGCGGCACGGGAAAGCCTCCGGCGAACAGCGCGACGCCCGCGCCCGTGAGTACCGGCCCGTCGAGCCGAGGCGGCTGGATGCGCAGCCCCGTCTCGGCCCGGACGAAGTCACGCGCGGCGTCCCGGTCAGCGATCTCTCGGTCTGGTTCCACGTCGAGGCCCCGCTCGGCCACCAGGAGCAGCAAGTCGCCGCTCCGTTCCGCTGCGACGTCGACCAGGCCAGTCGAATCGGCCAGGGTCACGCCCAACGCGGCGCTCACCAGGATCAGCACGAGCGCCATCGCCCAGCGTCGTGCCGGGCTGGGCGACGCCAGGGCCTCAGACCCGGTGTCTTCGCCCCCTACCACCGCTGGCACTACCGACGGGGCTGTGTTCGGCGTCGCGGGGTCACTCATGTGTGGCACAGGGGACGCCACGCGTTGCTCAGCGGGCAGGTCGCCTTCGGCTGGCCCCGGTGTTCGTTGCGGCGGTGCCTGCAGCAATGGCGGCTGCTGCGGTGGTGGCC
>JBCCLD010000325.1:0-5441 GCA_039027055.1 Bacteroidota bacterium | reverse complement strand
CCCTCGCGGACGTGGGGGATCTACGTCGTATCTCCAGGTCAAGAAGAGGCTTGGGTGCTGGCCCGGAGATGCTTCGACTCGCTACGCTCGCTCAGAATGACATCGTTTTTGTGAAAGCCTACCCTTACCAGCCTGGACAGGGGGAGTTAGAGGGGGTAGACCTACCGAGCACGATTTGATACCGTGCCCGGTCATTCGACCACTCCCAGCACCCCCTCGCGTTCGCGAGGGCAGGCTCGGTCCAGGAGGGGAGCTTACAGCCGCGTTGCGCAGCCCGCCTCACGCCGCCACCTCGTGCGAAGCATTGGCAGCGCGGGCGGCCTCGTTCATCAGCACCAGGTAGGCGTCCTCCAGCGTCGGCGTGACGGGGCGGAAGCCCTCGGGCGCGTCGCCGTGGGGGAGGTGGAGGCGGAGGCGGTGCTCCCCAGCGACGAGGTAGGCGCGGGCGATCTGCCCGGCGTAGGGCGGGCGGTCACTCGGGAAGTCAGCGCCGCGCGCGGTGCCCTCGAAGAGCGCGCCGTCGAGGCGGGCGAGGGCCTCGGCGGGCGTTGTCTCGGCGATGAGGCGGCCCTGGCGCATCACGGCGAAGCGCGGGCAGAGCATCGCCACGTCGTCCACGAGGTGCGTCGAGAGGAGCACGACGCGGTCGGCGGCGAGGTCGGCGAGGAGGCGGTAGAGCCGCAGCCGCTCCTCCGGGTCGAGGCCCGCCGTGGGCTCGTCGACGATGAGCAGGGTGGGGTCGCCCGCGAGCGCCTGCGCGATGCCGAGGCGCTGCCGCATGCCGCCGGAGTAGGTCTTCACTTTGCGCTTGGCAGCGCCTGTGAGGTTGACCCGCTCCAGGAGCGCGGCTGCCAGCCTCTTTTCGCCGCTCCGCCCCTGATGGCCGGGTGCCTGCACGCCTTTTAGGCGGAGGACATGCCGCAGCATCGCCTCGCCCGTGAGATTGGGGTAGAAGCCGAACGCCTGCGGGAGGTAGCCGAGGCGCGGCCACAGCCGCTCCGGGTGTGCCGTCACGTCGACGCCATCGAACGTCACGCGGCCCGCCGTCGGCTCCAGCAGCCCTGCGAGGATCTTCATGAGGGTCGACTTGCCCGCACCGTTGGGGCCGAGCAGGCCGAACATCCCGCGCGGGATCGTGAGCGTCACATCGCTGAGCGCGCGGACTGGGCCGGGGTAGACCTTCGAGAGGCCTTCGAGGTAGAGCATGCTTCGGTGTGGACGTGAAAACGTGTGGACGTAGGGGTCGATGCGAGGCTGAGGCTGCGGCACATTCACACGTGCATACGTTCACCCCTGCACACTCACGTCTGGAGACAGCACGTCTGGAGACAGCACGTCATGCTCGGCTCGATCCATCTACCAGACTTGGCAGCGTCAACATCGGGCCTGGAGGCCGGTCATGCCTTGTAGATTTTCGTCACAGACCGGCTTTGATCCTCGTCGCCTACGGGGGGGGCGGTAGCGAGGGCGTGCAGCGCCGTCGGCGTAAGGCCGGTGAAATGCCGAACGTCGCGGATGAGGTGCGACTGGTCGTGGTAGCCGAACCTCGTAACGAAGTCGAGCCAGTCAGTAGCGGCGCGGCTGGGCAGGGCCTCGAGGACGTGGCGGAAGCGGTGGCGACGAAGGTAGCGCTTGGGCGTCAGCCCGCAGGCGGCTCGGAAATGTCGCGCGAGGCTGCTGTAGGACAGCCCGGTGCGCCGCGTCAGGTCGGCCACGGTCGTATCCGGTCGAAGCGTGGAGGCGATCTCGACGACGACACCGGCCCGACGGGCATCGAGGCGCGCACGGAGCCAGGTGTCGAGGAGCGGCGCGATACGGTCCGGGGCACAGGTGGCGAGGTGGCGTTCGAGGGGGGCGAGGGCCTTGCCGAAGAGGTCCTTGGCCGGGACGACCGCCTGGTCGGCAAACGTGGGCGGCGGCACTGCTGTGAAGGGTGCGAGCGCCGCCAGCCCCTGCGCCTGCAGCGTCACCACGACGGCCCGCTCGACGCCTCGCGCGTCCACTGTCAGCCCGCCGTCGATGTAGCCGAATGCGATGCTCTCGTGCACCGCGATGCGTCGTCCGTGGTAGTACAGGACGAGTGCGCCACGCAGCCCCAGCACGATCTCTGCAGCAAGCGAGGGAAACGTGTGGACGGGTTCAGGGCTGAGGACGAGGCCATGCCGGGCATCGAGGATCCAGTAGGCTTCAATGAAGCGGCGCAGGTCGGCGTCCTGGGGAGAAAAGCGAGGCATAGGGAGCAGGGCGTCCGTGCCCTACGACTCGCCCATGAGCAGGGTTACGACGCCTACGGGCGTGTGGGAGGACGCGCTCGGAATAGGTCCGAAATGGCTTGGCGCCGGGCAGCCAGGTCAGCACCTTTCAAACCCTCAAACCCTCAAACCCTCAAAATCCGACCGCCACGTCCTCCCCGCGTGGGTCAGCTCCGCCGAGGAGTACGCGTCGGGTTTGCTGGGCCTCGCCGTTGGTGAGCCCCGAGGGGTCGACGACGGCCTCCGTCTCTTCGTAGGCGACCACGATGCCGTCGGCGCGGCTCCAGCGGCGGCCCTCGCCGAGCGTCCAGCCGCGCTGCCGGAGCGCCGTCGCCACGTCGGCTGCGAGGGCGCGGTCCTCGGCAAAGAGCAGGTCGGGGAGCCACTGGTGGTGGACGCGCGGGGCCGCAACGGCCGCCTGGATGTCCATGCCGTGGTCGAGGGTGTTGAGGATCACCTGGAAGACCGTCGTGATGATGCGGGCGCCGCCGGGCGAGCCGATTACCATCTGCAGCCGCCCGTCTGGATCTTCCACGATGGTCGGCGTCATCGACGAGAGCATGCGCTTGCCGGGAGCGACCGCATTCGCCTCGGAGCCGACGAGCCCGAACATGTTGGGCACGCCGGGCGCGGCGGCGAAGTCGTCCATCTCGTTGTTGAGGAAGAACCCGGCGCCGTCCACGACCACCAGCGAGCCATAGCCGCCGTTGAGCGTCGTCGTCGTGCTCACCGCCATGCCGTCGGCGTCCACGACAGAGTAGTGGGTCGTCTCGGCAGACTCGCCTGCGTGCGGGTCGCCGTACGTCACCGTCTCGCTCGTGTCGGCGCGGTAGGGATTGAAGTCGGCCATGCGGTCGCGGACGTAGTCCACGCTCGTGAGCGCGTCGATGGGGACGGGCGTGAAGTCGGGGTCGCCGAGCCACTCGGCACGGTCGGCGTAAACGCGGCGCATCGCCTCGGCCTGGAGGTGGATCGTCGCGCTGGAATTGAAGCCCATTGCGCGGAGGTCGTACGGCTCGACGGCGCGGAGCAGCTGCACCAGCGCCACGCCCCCAGACGACGGCGGCGGCATCGAGAGAATGCGGTGGCCGCGGTACGCCCCCACGACCGGGGCGCGCTCGACGGCGCGGTAGCTCGCGAGGTCGTCATGCGTGATGAGCCCGCCGCCGCGCTGCATCTCCTCGACGATGAGATCGGCGGTCTCACCCCGGTAGAACCCATCGCGGCCCTCGTCACGAATGCGCCGAAGCACGTCGGCGAGGTCGCCCTGCACGAACCGATGATCCTCGGCATAGCTGCTGTCGGGCGCGCTCGTGTTCACGAAGTAGCGCGCGGTGCCCTCAAAGGAAGAAAAGCGGGGGCGGTAGAACGTGAAGCGCGCGGCCTGGCGGCGGCTCAGCGGAAAGCCCTCGGCGGCGAGGCGGATCGCGGGCGCGAGCACGTCGGCGAGCGGGAGGCGGCCGTAGCGCTCGTGCGCCTGGAGGAGCCCGGCCACGCTCCCCGGTACGCCCGAGGCCAGGTAGCCGCGCTGCGAGCGCTCCGGCACGAAGACGCCCGTCGAGTCGAGGAACATGTCGCGCGTGGCGGCAGCGGGTGCTGTTTCCCGGTAGTCGAACGTCGTCGCGGTGCCGTCAGGCTGTCGGATGACCATGAAGCCCCCCCCGCCGATGTTGCCCGCGACAGGGAACGTCACCGCCAGCGCGAAGCCCGTCGCTACGGCGGCATCGACGGCGTTGCCGCCCGCGCGCAGCACTTCCAGCCCGGCTTCGGCCGCGTGCCGTTCCGCGGCCACGACCATCCCGCTGTCAGCGCGTACCGGTGGCGGCGTGGCCGACACCTGCGCACGCGCGATGGGCGACGTGAACGAGAGCAGGACCAGGACGAGCAACAGACGGACAGCCATGAGGGAAGCGGAGAGGGCGAGGCAGCAGGGCAGGGCGGAAGGCCCAACATAGGACTCGACCGTCGCACGGCGTTGGCGCCCACGCATGTCCGGGCAGCTAGGCCGGACGGCTCGCGTTACCAACCCCAGCCGCCAGTCGGCTATGTGGGTCCGAGCCCGAACTAGCTTGCTACCATGGTCACCCCCCTTCGCTACCTGCTTCTTCTTCTCGCAACGCCGGTCCTCCTCGGTACGCTTCCACAGCAGGAAGTCGGCACCGTGCGCGTCGTGCTCACGGGCATGGAGAACGACGACGGCGCTGTACGTATCGCCCTGTTCGACTCCGAAGCAACGTTTACGAACACCGCCGTACGCGCTACGGTGCTACCGGTCGTGGATGGCCGTGCCGTCTGGGTCCTTGACAGCCTCGCCGTGGGCGACTACGCCGTCGCAGCGTTCCACGACGAGAACGACGACGGCACGATGGACCAGGGACTGTTCGGCATTCCGTCGGAAGCGTACGGGTTTTCGAACGGCGCGCGCGGTCGCTTTGGACCGCCGACGTGGGAGGACGCCCGCTTCGAGTTCGACGGGACGACCCGCGCTGTCGAGGTGCCGATCCGCTGAGGCGTGTGATACCAACTCCGCTTGCAGAGTTGGGTATGTAACGTGTGGACGGTTGACCGTGTGGACGAGGAGACCCACCTTCACACGTGGACACCTTCACACGTGGACGGGAGGATGGGACCTCCGCGCTGCATACGTTCACACCCAAAGCCGGCCTCGAAGCTGGCGACCCATCGCAACGATGCTTCCGGATTTGGTGTGAGAGACGCCGGGGCGGCGTGTGGGCGTGTGTCCGAATTAGCTTGCCGTTGGGCGGCTAGGCTGGCACCTCTCAAACCTTCAAACCTCCGTCCGCAGCGCGTTCACCGGATCCGAGGACGCCGCGCGCCATGCCTGTACGCCGACCGTCCCGAGCGCAATCGCGAGCGCGAGGATGCCAGCTCCGAGTAGCGGCGTCGCGGAGAGGTCCACGCGGTAGGCGAAGCCGTCGAGCCAGGCCCGCAGCCCTAGCCAGGCCGCCGGGGCGGCCACGGCGAAGGCCACGGCGACGAGTAGCACGAAGTCGCGGGCGAGCAGCCGCACGAGGCCGGGCACGGATGCGCCGAGCACCTTGCGCACGCCGATCTCCTTCGTCCGCCGCTGGATCGTGAACGTGGCGAGGCCGAAGAGCCCGAGGCACGCCACCACGAGCGCGAGCGACGCGAACGCGCCGACGGCGGTGGCGAGCCGCGCCTCCGTCT
>JBCCLD010000324.1:0-5457 GCA_039027055.1 Bacteroidota bacterium | reverse complement strand
CGAGCGCATCCGCAAGGACGATCCCGATGTCCCGGCCTTCCTCCGCAAGATGATGGACTAAGTCCACTCTTGTTCATACTGGGTGACATACCCTGTCACCCCCTGGGGCTAGCTTGCTCCCATGAGTCCTCAAGGATGACCTCGCCAGGGTCAGCCCAGGCCCCACTGCTCCGGCGGTGGGGCCTGCTCCTTTGGGCAGGCCCCGCTCCGGCGAGAGCAGCATTGATAGCAGCAGGGGATCCAAAAAGTGGGACATAGGGGCAAAAGTGAGCCAAGATGGCAATTAAGGGTCACTGTTTCTTAACATGGTGTGCACATCTCGTGATGCTGCACTGATCTCATGGTGCTGCACTGACGGCACTCCCCTCTCCACCGCCCCTCATCGGCGCGTCACTGCAGCGCAGGACGACGCTCTCGCCTCACCACCAGGACCCCAACCATGACCCGCCACTACGGATGGAGGATCGTGATCGCTCTGGCTATCGCGCTCCTCGCCCCTACTACCTATGCCCAGGACAGACCGCTCACGGTGAACGGCCAAGTCACCGACGCTGAGACCGGCGAAACACTCCCCGGCGCTAACGTCCGCATCGTTGGTACCCAAATCGGGACGACGACCGACATCAACGGGCGCTACGAACTCGAGCTCAGCCCGGCGGCGAGCCTCCTCGAAGTCACCTTTGTGGGCTATCGCACGCGCGAGGTGAGCATTCCCGAAGCCTCAGGGACCATCACGCTCGATGTCCGCCTCCAGGAGGACGTGCTCGGCATCGACGAGGTGGTGGTGAGCGGCCTTGCCTCGTCGGTGAAGCGCTCCAACCTCGCCAGCTCGGTCGAGACGATCTCCGCGCGCGAACTCGCCGAGATCTCGACGCCGCAGACGCTCGACGGCGCGATCAGCGGCAAGATCACCGGCGGCGTCATCACCTCAAACACGGGAGCGCCCGGTGGCGGCATCGCGGTCAAGCTGCGCGGCATCACGACGATCAACGGCGAGAGCCAGCCGCTCTTCATCGTCGACGGCGTGATCCTCAACAACGACGCCATCTCGAACGGCGTCAACGCCGTCACGGCCGCAGCGGCCGGTGGCAACGCCTCCAGCCAGGACCAGCCCGCCAACCGCATCGCGGACCTGAACCCTGAGGACGTCGAGTCGATTGAGATCCTGAAGGGGCCGTCCGCCGCGGCGATCTACGGCGCGCGCGCCTCCAACGGCGTGGTCATCATCCAGACCAAGCGTGGCAATGCAGGGGGCGGCGTCCAGTTTAGCGTGCGTCAGTCGCTCGGCTTCACCACCATCGTCAACAAGGTAGGCACGCGGCGTTTCACGGAAGAGACCGCCGTCGCGCAGTACGGCCCGTCCGCCCCTCGCGATGACGCCACCCCTGCAGAGATCGCCGAGTTCCAGGCAGGGCAGCAGGAGATCCGGGACCTCTTCAACGAGACAGGCGGAGCCTTCATCGACTATGAGGACGAGTTCTACGGCAACGCGGGGCTGCTCTCGACGACTTCCCTCTCGGCCTCGGGCGGCAACGACCGCACCCAGTTCTTCGTCTCGGGCCTGATCAAGGACGACGAGGGCATCATCGAGAACACCGGCTACGAGAAGCAGTCAGCGCGCGTCAACATCACGCATCGCTTTTCGAGCAAGTTCTCCGCCGACGTGACGGCCAACTACGTCCGCTCGACAGCCCTGCGCGGTCTCACGGGCAACGACAACTCGGGCACGACCTTCGGCGTCTCGCTGACAGCTACGCCGAGCTTTATCGATATCCTACCGAACGAGGACGGCACCTACCCGGACCACCCGTTCAACACGTCGAATCCCTTCCAGGTGCGCGACCTCGCTTCCATCGAGGAGACCACCAACCGCGTGATTGCCTCTGGGCGGATCACCTACAACGTCTTCCAGCAAAACACGCAGGGGCTCCAGGCCATCCTCGAGGGCGGCGCGGACTTCTTCAACCTTGATCAGGACGCCCGCTTCCCCGAAGAGCTCCAATTCTATGAAGGAGCGGGCCTGCCCGGTCAGAGCATCCAGGGGCGTACCAACAACCTCAACGCCAACATCCGTGGCGCACTCGTCCACACGCTCTCTCTCCCGGAGCCAAACGTCTTCTTTACCACGCAGGCGGGCTTCACCGCGTTCACCCAGGACCAGGACATCGTCACAAGCGTCGGCGCTGGTCTCGTGCCGGACCAGTTCAACGTGGACCTGGCAGCGTCGCTCCAGACCAACCAGCAGCGGCTCGTCCAGGACGATCGGGCGTTCTTCGTCCAAGAAGAGGTGAACTACGCCGATCGAGTCGTGGCCACGCTCGGCTTCCGCGCCGAGCGCTCGTCGCTCAACGGAGATGTCGATGAGCTCTACTTCTATCCGAAGGCGTCGCTCGCCGCCAACCTCGCCGAGTTCCCGTTCTGGAACGTCGACCTGCTCGACCAGGCGAAGCTCCGGGTGGCGTTCGGCCAGACGGGCAACACGGCCGCCTTCGGTTCGAAGTTCACCATCTTCAACCCGATTGCCGTGGGCGGCGGCCTGGGCATCATCATCGGCGGGCAGCGGGGCTTCCCCGACGTGGAGCCTGAGCGTGCCACGGAGATCGAAGGAGGCTTCGACGTGGCTGGTTTCGACGGCCGCGCCAACCTCGAGTTCACGGTCTACCGCAAGGTGATCGACGACCTGCTGCTCACCCGCGAGGTGGAGCCGTCCTCGGGCTTCACCCTGGAGACGCTCAACGGCGGACAGCTCACCAACACGGGCTTCGAGGTCGGCCTGAGCCTGATCCCGGTCAACACCCGCACGGTGCGCTGGGTGACGCGCACCAACTTCTGGACGAACGACGCCGAGGTGACGGAGTTGACCGTGCCGTCCTTCCGAGCCCTCGGCGGTGGCTTCGGCAACACCCTCGGCTCGATCCAGATCGAGGAGGGCCAGAGCCCCACGCAGATCATCGGCATCGACGACATCGACGGCGACGGCAGTGCGGACGGCGTGTTCGTGCTCGGCGATGCGGCCCCGGACTTCCAGATGTCGTTCCTCAACGACGTGACGCTCTTCAAGAACCTGCGCCTGACCATCTTCGCGCACTGGAAGAAGGGCGGGGACAACCTCAACCTCTCGGAGCTGCTCACCGACCTGGGCGGCACCAGCCCCGACTTCGACGAGAATGCTGGGGAGCGGCTCTCCCAACTCGGCGTCTCGGCCCGGCAGTTCGTGCAGGACGCCTCCTACCTCAAGATCCGCGAGATCGGGCTCTACTACACGGTCCCTGACGAGGCTGTCGGGCGCTACTTGCCGCAGGTGCGCGGCCTCAGCGTGGGCGTCTCGGCCAACAACGCGTTCGTCTTCACCCCCTACAAGAGCTACGACCCCGAGGTGAACAACTTCGGCACGCAGCCCGTGGCGACCGGTGTCGAGGTGACCCCGTTCCCCTCGTCCCGGAGCTTCCTCTTCCACATCAGCTTCGGCCTCTAGCGCCGACTCATCATGGAAGAACGCTCCTTGACCCTTGTACCGAACGCCATCGCACTTAAAAACATGAAAGTCCAAACACTACGCGCCGCAATGGTGCTCCTCCTTGTGGGGAGTCTTGCCGGCTGCGATCTATTCACCGTCGACGACGAGTCGAGCCCCAACGGCCCCGCGCTCGAAGACATCCTCGCCGACCCCTCCGTCGAAAACCTCTCCGCCGTCGCCCTCGGCATCGAGGCCGCCTCGCGGGTTGACATCGACCTCTACCTCATCAACGTGGGCGTGATCGGGCGGGAATACTGGCGGACCAGCGCTGCCGATCCCCGCTTCACCGGCGACCTGCTCGGTCGGGGCACATCCGTGCTCGACAACAACACGTTCTACATCACGCGTCCCTGGAACGCGAGGTATCGGGTCGTTCGCAATGCCAACATTCTGCTTCAGCTCGTGGAGTCCAACGCCGCGCTTGACAACGCGGTGGATCGCCTCAGCGCTGAGGAGGCCAGCTACGCCCGTGGCTACGCGAAGACGTGGAAGGCCTACCAGTACTTACTCAACCTCAACCTGACGTTCGAGAACGGACTGCGGTTCATCGACGCTGGAGAAGAGGTGGCCGGACCTGTTGAGAGCTACGCAACCTCACTCGCTCAGATCACCGCGTTGCTCGATGAGGCGAACGGTGATCTCAGTGGGAGCGCGTCCTTCTTCGGCACAACGGTAGACATTACCTACATGAACCGAGCGATTGCCGCCCGAGTAGCAGCCTACCAGGGTGACTTCGCGCGGGTGCTCACACTTCTCACCGACGCGTTCGACGTGGACGGGATTGGGGTCGGCGACCTTGGATCGGGTGTCGCCCACCTCTTCTCCACGGGCGGCGGTGACTTGACCAACCCGGTCTTCTTTCCGCCTACCAACGCAGTCGGTGACGCCATCCTAGCCCACCCGAGCTACGCCAACGAGATTGAGCAGGGAGATATGCGCATTGATAAAGTGGAGCAGCGGCTCGGCGACGATGGCGAGCCTACGGTATCCTCGTTCGACGAACTGGCTTCCCAGTTCAGCTTCTTCCGGTACAAGTCCGTCACGGACGCGATCCCGGTCACGCGCAACGCTGAGCTAGTGCTGCTCCGCGCCGAGGCTCGCGCGCAGACCGGCGACCTCGCCGGAGCCATTGCCGACCTCAACACGATCCGCAACGCAGCGGGTCTCTCGGACTACAGCGGGGCTACGGATCAGAGCGCAGTCCTTGACGAGATGCTCCGTCAGCGGCGCTACGAGCTCTATGGTGAGGGGCATCGCTGGGTAGACGCCCGGCGCTACGACCGCCTCAGCACGCTACCGATCGACCGCCAGGAGCGGACCGATAGGGATGGCAACGTCGTCGAGGCCGACAACGTGTGGGACCAGTTCCCCATCCCGGCTACCGAGAACGTAGGCGGCTAGGCTGCTCCGCTCTCGCCTACACACTCAAGCCCCACCGTCGTACCCCGGCGGTGGGGCTTTTGCCTCCTTCTCCTTCCCCTCATCTCTGCTATGGACCGCCTCGCCACCTACTTCGACCGCACTGACCGCACTGACGTCCTGACGGGCGGCGTCCGCATGCTCCCCGTCACCACGCCCCACGGCACCTTCCGCGTGTGGACGAAGCGCGTGGGCAACAACCCCCGCATCAAGGTGCTGCTGCTCCACGGCGGCCCCGGCATGACGCACGAGCTCTACGAGGTCTTCGACAGCTTCTTCCCCGAGGCTGCCATCGAGTACTACTACTACGACCAACTCGGCTCGCACTACAGCGACCAGCCCGACGACGATCGCCTCTGGGACACGGCCCGCTTCGTCGAGGAGGTGGAGCAGGTGCGGCAGGCGCTCGGGCTGACGCCGGACAACTTCTTCCTCTTCGGGCAATCGTGGGGCGGACTGCTCGCGCTGGAGTATGCGCTGGCTCACCAGCAGCATCTGAAGGGCCTCATCGTCTCGAATAT
>JBCCLD010000323.1:0-5462 GCA_039027055.1 Bacteroidota bacterium | reverse complement strand
TCGCTTGCAATTAAATTCCCGAGCGCAGCCGTTCCAACGGCTACTCCGAGAAGAAAAAGCTCGCCCTGCCGCCATAGCTCATGCAACTTTATACTCGAATCTTTAAGCCACATCACGATTGCAGCAAATATGATCGGAGTTAAAGATAATATCACCCCGAATACTATCCACATAATAAATACTTTTCGAACATTCGAATATTTTTCTTTTCGAAGCCCTATAAGCACTGCCACGAGTATAATTATTTCAAGAACTATAATCACATTTGTCATTTTACTTGAAAATGTTTGTTCTTCTCAAGTTTTACAATACGTTTTGATAAACAATTTTATAGCGAAAATATCTAATTGCAAACTAAATAGAGGTGCATTTGGAGAGTATCTTAGGGTTCGATCTAATTGACTAGAATAATACGCCTCAGCCTTGGCACTCCAAAGCATCTACCGATAGAATCTTCTTGGAGATGATTATTTTCCTGGAGCCCCCCCCGTGCCGAGCACGTCCTCCAGGAAGGCAGCCTGGTAGCGATAGTAGAACAGCCGGTTGGCGAGCTTGCGCCAGCCGTGCCCCTCGTCGAGGAAGCGCACATACGGGGCGGGCACGCTGCGCGCGCGCAGGGTGCGCACCATCACCTCCGTCTCGGCGATGTCGATGCGGGGGTCGCGGGCGCCGTGCGAATACAGCACCGGCACGTCGATGCGGTCGGCCTGGCGGATGGGCGAGTGCTCCTCGTAGAAGGCCCGCCAGCGCGGCTCGGTGATGTCGCCGTACTCGATGCGGTCGGAGGCTTTGAGGCCGGGCGAGGCCACTTCGAGCGCGGTCACCCAGTCGGCCACGCCGTAGAGCGCGGCCCCGGCGGCGAAGTGGCCGGGGTAGGCCGCCAGCACGGCGTTGACGGCATAGCCGCCGTAGGAGCCGCCCACCACGGCGGCGCGGTCGGCGTCCACCAAGCCTTGCTCGCCCAGCCACGTGAGCATGTCCACGAGGTCGCGCACGGAGTCGAGGCGGCGCTCCTGGTCGTCGAGCGTGACGTAGGTGTGGCCGAAGCCCGTCGAGCCGCGCACGTTGGGCTCGAAGACGGCCAGCCCGCGGTCGACGTGGACCTGCACGACGGGGTCGAAGGTGGGCCGCGACTGCGCCGTCGGGCCGCCGTGGACGAAGAACACCACGGGCGGTGGGCCGTCGTCGGTACCGGCAGCAGCGCGCGAGGCGTCGTCGGGGAGGTAGAGCAGGCCCTGCACGGTCACGCCGTCGCGGGCGGGCAGCGTGATGCTCTGCGGGCGGACGAGCCGGTCCGGGTCGAGGCCGCCGAGGCTCGCCGTGAACGGGGCGTGCACGTTGCCGCTCGCGAGGTCCCATACGACGACGCTGCCGGGCGTCCGCCAGCCGTTGACCGTGATCGCCAGCCGGTCCGATCCGGGCGTGCAGTGCAGGCCGTAGACGCCCTCCGGCAGGTCGGGTACGTCGAGCATCGCGTTGGTCTCAGCGCTCAGATTGCGAGCGTGGAGTCGGCTGTAGCCGCCGTCGTTGACGCTCCACACGAGGGTGCGTCTGCCCTCACCGCAGAGCCGGACGGCCTCTATGTCACCCTGGGGCACATCGCCCTCCGGCATTTCGATGGTTTCGAAGCCCCCATCCTCATCGTTGGCGTCGATGCGATAGAACGCCAGCGCTGCGAAGTCGCGGTCGCGGTTGGTGGCGAGGTAGAAGCCGGAGCCGTCGGGGGCCCAGGCGATGCCGCCACGCGTGTGGTTGGCGCGCCGCTCCGGCTTCGAGATCGGGTCAAGGTCGCCGGTCTGGAGGTCGAGGAGGTAGAGGTTGTCCGAGTCCTCGCCGACCGTCTCGCTCACGACGGCGTAGCGCCCGTCCGGCGAGACGCTGCGGACGAAGAAGCCGAAGGTGCCTTCGAAGACAAGCCGAGGCTCGTCCTCCTCCGCGCTGCCGGTACCGAGGTCTGCCACGTAAAGATCAAAATCGAGGCGGTTGCGCTCGGTGGAGGCGTAGGCGATGGTGTCGTCCGCGAGGAAGTCGCCGAAGGCGCGGAAGCCGCCGCTGACGGCCGGGAGCACGCGCCGCTCGTCGGTGCCCGCGGCGTTGATGCGGAAGTAGGCTTCCTGCTCGTTGCCGTCGTCGTCGGCCCCATACAGGAGGTCGCCGCCGGGCGTCCAGCGGAAGAACCGGATGCCGGTGCCGTAGGTGAGGCGCTGCGGCTGGCCGCCCGTCGCGGGCATCGTCCACACCTGCGCCTCGCCCGTGATCGACCACAGGAACGCGACCGTCTCGCCGTCGGGCGAGAGCCGCGCGCCGCTCACGCCGCCGTTCTGCGCAAGCAGGTAGCGCCCGATGTCGGCCGGGTCGCTCCCCGCCAGCCCCGCGCCGGGCGTTTCACCGGAGGGCGAGATGGCCTCAAGGCTCTCGTCATAGCCGACCTCGCCCCCAGCTGTCTGGGCGTGCGCGGCGGGCACCAGAAGGCTCGCCAGCAGCACGGCGAACGCGATTCGGGATAGGGACGATGCAGACATGAGCCGAAGAAGATAGAGCGAGATGTGGTGGTGCGCCGAGCAGAATACGCCACCCTTTCGGCGCTACGCTGCCTGCGCCTCCTCCTCGCCACGGAACGCGCCCGTAGCCACGTTGATGCGCGTGAGCACGTCGACGAACGCCTGGACGTAGGCGGGCTCCGCGCCGTTGCGCGTCGCAGCGTACCACCGCCGCCGTACGCCCGATTCGGTCACGGGGACGATGGCGAGGCCGCCGCGCTCCAGGTACGGCGCCACGGCCCAGCGCGCCATCGCGGTGACGCCCATCCCGGCGCGGACCATCCCGACGGCGCCCTCGGTCGAGAGCGGGACGGGGGTGACGCGCCCCGGCATGGCCCCCGCCTCGGCGACGAGGCTCAGCACGCAGTCGCGCTCGGTGCAGTCGTGCCAGACAAAAATGTGCGCCCCCTCGAAGTCGGTGGCCTCCACCCACGGCTGCGCGGCCCACGGGTGGCCCTCGGCCACGACCGCGACCACCTCGTCCTCGAACAACTCGACGAGGCGGAGGTCGTCGAGGCTGTCGGTGGTGGTGAGGAGCGCCACATCGACGGCCCGCTCGCGCAGGGCGGTCCCCGGTCGCTCCGACGCCCCGGCGGCGATCTCGACGTCGACGAGCGGCCAGCCGGCGCGGAACGTGCTGAGCACGGGCGGGAGCCAGTGGTAGGTCGTGTAGCACTCGGCGGTCACGCGGAGCGTGCCGCTGCGGCCCGCCGCTAGCACGGCGAGGTCGGCCTCGGCGCGCTGCACCTCGGCGAGCACGACGCGCGCCGAGTCGAGCACGCGCGCCCCGGCTTCGGTCAGCACGAGCGACCGCCCGCGCCGCTCGAAGAGGACGATGCCGAGGCGGTCCTCCACGTCGCGGAGTTGGTGCGAGAGGGCGGGCTGCGAGAGGGTCAGGCGCTCCGCGGCGGCCGTCAGCGTCCCCTCTTCCACGATGGCACGGACGAGGCGCAGGTGGCGCAAGTCAAGCGTACCGAAGTCCATAATCAGAGCGAATGGGTTGGATGAAAACAATCGATGGACCGGATGTAGGGCGTTTCGGTTCCATCCCTCCCGACCCACGCACGCGCTGTTAACGCGGCTTCGTCGCTCGCGTGCACACCTGCATACGTCCACACTCCAAGCCTACGCCATCGCCCTCTCGCCATGCCCGACCTGCCCGCGACCATGACCGCCGTTGTCCTCGACGACTTCGGCGCGCCCTCGGCCTTCCGCGTCACGACGATTGACACGCCCACGCCCGGCCCCGACCGCGTCCTGGTCCGCGTCGAGGCGACGAGCGTCAACCCCGTCGACTACAAGATCCGCGACGGAGCCGCCGCGATGCTCGCGCCCGACCTCCCCCGCGTGCACCACATGGACGTCGCCGGGACCGTCGTGGCCGTTGGTGCCGACGTGCCGGGCTTCGCGGTCGGGGACGCCGTCTTCGGCTGCGCGGGCGGCATCGCCGGGGCCGAGGGATCGCTCCAGGGCGCGCTCGCCGACTACATGGTCTGCGACCCGGCGCTCCTCGCCCCGAAGCCGCCGTCGCTCTCGTTCCGCGAGGCCGCGGCGCTCCCGCTCGTCTGGCTGACGGCGTGGGAAGGACTCGCCTGGACCAAGGCGAATGTGAGCGAGGGCACGCGCGTGCTCGTCTACGGCGGGACGGGCGGCGTCGGGCACATGGCGGTGCAGCTCGCCAAGGCCCGCGGCGCGGAGGTCACGGCAACAGCTTCATCAGAGGAGAAGGGCCAGACGGTCCGCGACCTCGGGGCGGACCACGTCTCGAACTACCGCGCCGAGACGACCGAGGCGCTCGTCGCGCGCGTGACGGGCGGCGCGGGGTTCGACGTCGTCTTCGACACGGTCGGCGGCCGCAACATCGCGACGGCGTTTGGAGCGGTGCGGCCGAACGGGCACGTCGTCACGACCACGTCGAGCCAGGCGCTCGACCTGACGCCGATGCACATGAAGGGGCTGTCGCTGCACGTCGTGTTCATGCTGCTGCCGATGCTGAGCGGCCAGGGCCGCGCGCGCCACGGCGACGCCCTCCGCGAAGCCGCGCGCCTCGTCGCGGCGGGCCAGCTGCGTCCCCTGCTCGACGACCGGCGCTTCGGCCTGTTCGACGCCGCCGACGCCCATGCCCATGCCGAGTCTGGAGCCGCCGTCGGCAAGGTCACCCTCGCCCGCGACGCCGCTTAAGCCGCTACCTGACCCGCGAGCGGGCCTCCCACGAACCTCACATTAGCTACCCGACCTCCCATGCTCACCATCGTCGCTCACATCCACGCCAAGGCCGACCGCGCTGCCCACGTCCGCGCTGAGCTAGAGAAGCTCATCCCGATCACACGGGCCGAGGAGGGCTGCATCCAGTATGACTTGCACGTGGACAACGAGAACCCAGCCCACTTCATGTTCTACGAGAACTGGACCACGCGCCAGTTGTGGCAGACGCACATGAACGCGCCGCACCTTAAGGCCTACATGGAGGCGACCGACGGGGCCGTCGAGACGTTCACCCTCTATGAGATGACCGGTGTAGGTCCGCTCTCGGACTAGGTCTAGCCTCGACCTACTGCCACGTTTTCCGAGCAGCCTCCGATTCCGATGTCCCCGACACCGAGGCGGCTGCGCTCGGGAGCACGCGAGGCGCGTGCGAGCCGCAGGCGGAGGTCGTTAGGGGGCTCGTGGACGGGGAGCAGTTCATGAGAAAGCAGGGCGCCGTGACGGTTAGCCCGAAGCTACGCACCCACTACGCTAGTACTGTGACCCGTCGAGACGGTCGGCTCGTATTGGCCTCGAAGCCGCGCTTGGAGGTCCCCTCCCCCGCTTTCGCGAGGGCAGGCTCTGGACAGGGCAGCGCACTGCGCTGCGGGGTTGCCTGTCTTTTCGGGACAGGGGTGGTTGACCGAGATAGCACGGAGCATGACAAGATGAAGCGGT
>JBCCLD010000322.1:0-5488 GCA_039027055.1 Bacteroidota bacterium | reverse complement strand
GTTCTGTCGAACTCCGCTCCTCGGACTGTCCCCCTCACGGATGAGGGGGACAGCTTGTGCGCCGTCGCAGGCGTACAAGCGGGGGGAGCCGACCGTGCCTCCCCGTGCCGATATACCGCAGAACTTCTGCACGCCTGCTTACCAACTCCGGCTGCAAACTTTCGACCTTGTCATGCTGAACTTGATTCAGCATCTCAGCGATGCCTCGAAACACCACAATCGCCAGAGACTCTGAACCGCCCTGTAGACGGTTGGGGGCAGGATGACACCATTGCAACTCATCAGGCGGACATGGTATGACGGGTGCGGATGCACAGTACGGGTGGGAGGCGCGCCCTCTCGGGATACCTCCCACCCGGGTTGACCTGCATCGGGCCAGTTGCCCGCATCGGCCCAGCTACTTGATCACCATCATCTGTTCGACGGCCGTGCGCTTGCCCGCCGTGAGGCGGTAGAGGTAGAGGCCGCTCGCCAGGCCCTGCGCATCCAGGGTAGCCGTGTGCGCGCCTGCAACCCTGGCGCCGTCTACCAGCACCGCCACGCGGCGGCCCAGCACATCGAACACCTCCACGGTCACCTCGGCCGCCTCGGGCAGCGTGTAGGCGATGTGGGTCGCCTGCGAGAACGGGTTGGGGTAGTTCGCCTCCAGCGCAAACGTCGCGACCTGGGCGTCGTCTTCGCCTGCCACCGGCATCGCCGTGTTGCGTCCGGCGAGCGCCACGGTGGGCCACTGCGCCGGCGTGTTCCACCACTGGTTGGTGTGATTCGGCTTGAGCCCCCAGGAGATCTGGTTCTCGCGGTTCGACTCGCCGTTGTCCGCGTCGTTGACGGAGAGTTCCATCGGGACATACCGGATCTCATCGGCCCCAGGCGGCGGCAAGACGGCGTCCCCGTCGGCCTGGATGCCCGCCAGGCCGATCACGCTCAGGAGCGCCCAGCCCGTGTCGGTCTTCTCCGAGATCGTGATGCCGTTTTGAGGCGGGCCAAACAGGCTCCAGTCGACTTGCGTCGCGGTGGTTACGATCTCGCCAGCGCCGTCCTGGAGGGGGGCGAGGCGAAGCTGGTAGTCAGCGAATTCGCCCCGTTGCATGTCGACGTGCGGCGACCCGACGATCGTAGACCCGCCCGGCACGTCGTTCACGTCGTAGTTGCCCCAGCCGATCTCGAAGCTGTCGAACTGCCAGGCATCGCCGCCATTGTTTACACCTTCGAGTCCGAACTGTGTGGCATCGTCGGTGAACTCGGCGTAGACGTAGAGCTCGTTGAAGCTCGAATAGGCCAAGCGGACCCGTGCGCTGATGTCGCTGTCGGCGGGCAGTTCCGACCCCGGAGGCTCGCTGATCTGGCTGTGCCTGTTGTCGATAAAGAAGGTCGGGTAGCCCTCAGGAAAGCCCGCGTCGCTCACGATGCCGTTCGCGATGTTCGTGAAGATCGTGTTCGCCTCGTCGTCGGTCAGCCCGATGATAAACGGCTGCTGGTCTAAGTCTGCGTTGGTGACACTTCCGGAACTGCTCGACACGTCGAAGTTCTCCACGCCGAACTGGCTCAGGCTCGTGACGGCGTAGTAGAGGGGTTCCTGCCCGAGTGAGGGGTGGGGCAGTTCATAGCGGTGCTCCAGGGCGAACGCGGCCGCATCGAACGCGAAGGAGCCTAGCTTGACAACCCCGCCAGCAGCTGGATCGGTGATCGGACTGTCGCTCGCGTAGACGCTGTAGCCTCCGAAGTCCGTGTTCGGCGTCCATGACACGGTGTTGGTGCGCCCCGTCGCGTCGAAGGAGACACCGGACATCGGAGCGGGTGGGTTCTCCGCGATCGACAGATCGAGCGGCTCCGTCGCGATGTAGACGTCGTCCAGGTAGACAGTCTCTCCCCCCTGGTTGTTGTCGAAGAACACGGCGAACGCGTGGGTGGCTGCCCAGCCGAACTCTTCGAAGAGCGGGTCGGTGCTGGCGGGTGAGAAGCCGCCCGGCTCTCCGTATCCGTAGCTCCCCCCATTATTCCAGCCGCCGGTGTAGGACCAGTTGGCCGCGAGCGGGTCGAACTCGAAGCCGAGGTCGTTGCCGTCCACGTCCTTGCCAACCTTAGCCGAGTCGAGTGCAGCGATGGTGCTCGGCGGTAACGGGATCGCGTAGTCTTTCCAGGTGCCATCGTGCGCCTCGTCGGGGAACGGCCAGAACGCCCGGAATTCCAAGTCGGCTTCGGCGCCGCCCTCGATTTCTTCTCGCGAGAGCGCTGGGTCCGTCGTGGAATCGAAGAAGACGAGACCCACCGCCTTGCCGAGGTTCTCCGGGCCAGAGAGCACGCGCACGTAGAGATTGTACTGCGCTCCGGCTGCGTCGTCGCTGATCAGGGCAGACAGGTCTGTGCCGAGATCGCGCTGCCAGCCTACCACGCGAACGGAGGAGAAGTCGGCATAGTCGAAGCGGGCTACCTTGTTGCCCGACGTCGGCTCAAGGGGGTCGTTGACGGTAGCGAGGTCGCTCTCTGGGATGACAACGTTCGGGCCATTGACGAAAACGATGAAGTCATCGTCGATGGATCCCTGGGCCCAGGCGGCCCCTCCGGCGAGGAGGAGCACCAGCGCGAGCAGCCCGCAGGAAGTAGCGCTCTTAATCATGGCTTTGGTGTTCGTGGATGAAGATGAGCCTCCGTCTGAAATAGACTGTCTGGAAGCCCTTTTTGAAGCGATTCAAACATACGAATTACTTCCATCTAGTTCACAACTATTCTCGATATGGCTCTAAATAGTCTGTTTTAGCCCTCATTGACCCACTAATCTCCTGCTAGATAGGGGCAATTCAGGAACGCAGCCAGGGCCACCCAAGCGTCTAATTCTACTTTTGAACTGCTTCAATTAATGAGATCTACCCTTTTCAGAGCCTGCCCGTGAGGTTGGGCAAAGACAAAACGAGCGAAAACCGGGCAGCCAAGGCGCGCGAAGCAGGCGATGCCCCCGGACCGGTCGCTCCCTACACGGCTCCCTGCTCGATGAGCGACTGGGCACTGGCGGCGATGGCCTCCTCCGGCGACCGCGGCGTCCAGCCGAGGCCGCGCGCCTTCGCGTTGGTGACGATGCGGCGCTTGCCGAGTTCGAAGAGCGTGTTGCGCGCCTCCTTGTCGACGAGCGCGAAGAGGCGCACCCCGAAGTCGGGCAGCTCGAACTTGGGGAGCTTCTTGCGGTACGCCGGGGCGGCGTCGCGGACAGCGTCGGCGACCTGCTTGAAGGAGCGGTAGCCTCCCGCGGCGAGGTAGCGCTCGCCCGCCGCCTCGGGGGCCTCCATGGCGCGGATGTGGAGGTCGGCCACGTCGCGGACATCGACCACCTCGAAGCCGATCTTCGGCGCGCCGGGGATCTCACCTTTCATCATCTTCGACACGACCACGTGCGAGGCGCTAAGGTTGTCGGTCATGAGCGGCCCCAGAACAAGGCTCGGGTTGACCGTCGCTAGCTCTGGCGCGCCGGGCGTATCGCGGACGTAGTCCCACGCGGCGCGCTCGGCGATCGTCTTGCTGAGGATGTACGGCGTCACATCGTCCGAGACGGTCGTGTCCGTCCAGTGCGTCTCGTCGAGCGGGGTGGCCGGGGCGGCCTTCAGTCCATAGGCGACGGCCACGAGCGAGGAGGTGAGCACGACGCGCTGCACACCGGCCGAGGTGGCGGCGCGGAGTACGTTGAGCGTGCCCTCGCGAGCCGGCACGATCATCTCGTCCGGGTCGTCGGGCTGGACGATGAAGAACGGCGAGGCGACGTGGTGCACGTGCGTCACCCCTTGCACGGCCGCGTGCCACGAGTCTGCATCCAGGAGGTCGGCCTCGGCGACTGTGAGCCTCTCGATGGGCGCGTGCTCGGCGATCGCGGCGCGGACGCGCTCGAACTTCTTCGCGTTGCGCATCGTCCCGCGGACGGGGTAGCCCCGGCGCAGGAGGTCGGCGGTGAGGTAGGAGCCGACGTAGCCGGTGAGGCCGGTGACGAGGACGGGGGCGTCCGTGATGGGCGTGGACATGAGGCGATACCAGCAGTGAGTAGGCAGGTGCGTGCCGTACCGAACCGCTTCCCATTTCGGATGTTTCAATAATCAAACCTTTTCCAATTTGGATGCGTCCGTGCCGATCTTGGCCCTCCACGTCCTCTCCCTGCCATGCCCATCGACCCCACCTCGCTCGACGTCTTCAGCGACGCCATCCGGCGCGTCGCCCTGCGCATGACGGAGTTGGCTGGCGCGCGCGGGGCCGCCCACAGCGCGCTGAGCAAGCAGGAGCTGCTGGCCATCGGCGTGCTGGGTTTGCACGGGGCCGTACGTATGGGCGAGGTTGCTGAGCGCCTCGGCGTCCGACAGAGCGCCGTCACCCCCCTCGTAGATCGGCTAGAGGACCAGGGGCTCGTCCGCCGCCGTCGTAGCGAAACCGACCGCCGCGTCTGGCTCGTGGAGCTTACCGAGCAGGGTGTGCAGGTCCATGCCGACGAGGATGCAGTCTACCGGCAGGCTGCCGCCGAGATGCTCGCGCCGCTCGACTTGGACGAGCAGCGCGCGCTCGTTCGGCTCTTGGAGAAGATGAGCATGGCCGAATAGGACGAGACCTGCAAACGGGTTTAAGGAGGGCGTGTGCGGCCGTTTCGGAAGCCGAATGAAGACCGGTCTGGACCGGACCTCTGGGTGACGGCTCCTGTTCGTGAAGGGACCCCCTTCCGAACACATCGTCTTTCATTCTCATGCCTATTTCTGCTGACCATCCGACGGTCACAGGCACCACCGTCGTCACCTCCGACGTCCTCATCATCGGCGCGGGCGCGGCGGGGCTCCGTGCTGCCATCGAACTCGCCGAGCGCGACATTGAGGTGCTTGTCCTCGGCAAGCGCAAGCACGGCGACGCCCACACCGTCTGGGCCGCCGGCGGCATCAACGCCGCCCTCGGCAGCCTCGACCCGGACGACCGCTGGGACATCCACGCGGCCGACACCATCAACGAAGGGCACTACGTCAACCACGCGCAGGCCGTCGAGACGCTCGCGCGCAATGCCCCGGCGCGCATCCGCGAGCTCGACCGCTGGGGGGCCGACTTCTCGAAGACCGAGGACGGCAAGATCAACCAGCGCTACTTCGGCGCGCAGTCGTTCCGCCGCACCTGCTTCAAGGGCGACATCACGGGCCGCGCGATCCTCGAAGCGCTCGTCGCCCAGGCGAAGCGCCTCGCCATCCCCTATCGCCAAGACACGTTCATCACGAAGCTCCTCGTGAACGACGGGCGCGCGGTCGGCGCGGTCGGCTACGACATGAACACGGGCGAGCCGCTCGTCTTCCACGCCCGCGCCGTGATCCTCGCGGCGGGTGGGCACACGTCGGTCTACATCCGCTCGTCGTCGCGTCCCGAGGAGAACACGGGTGACGCGCAGGCGCTGGCCTACGAGGCCGGTGTGCCGCTGCGCGACATGGAGTTCGTGCAGTTCCACCCGACCGGCAAGCTGTGGCCGAAGGAGGAGCGCGGGCAC
>JBCCLD010000321.1:0-5523 GCA_039027055.1 Bacteroidota bacterium | reverse complement strand
GGGCTAGCGCAGCACCACCATCTTGTGCGTCGCCACGAACTCACCGGCGGTGATCCGGGCGAAGTAGGTGCCACCCGCCAGGCTGCTCGCGTCGAAGTCGACGGTGTGGCGGCCTGCCGCGTAGGGCTGGTCTGTCAACGTCTGCACGGCGCGGCCCATCACGTCGAACACCACGAGCTGCACGTCGGCACGCTCGGGCAGGTCGAACGCGAGCTGCGTCGCGGACGCGAACGGGTTCGGGTAGTTGCCGCGCAGCGCGAACGTGGCCGGGGTGCCCACGGCATCGTCCTCGGCATCGACGGCCTCGGGGTTGCTCAGGATCTGGAGGTCATCCACGAGCGCCTCCACGATCGAGCCCGGCGAGGCGTCCTCCGCGATGAAGCGAAGCCGGACGACCGTGTAGGGATCCATGTAGTCGGCGACCTGGATGAGGACCGGCTCCCAGGCGTTGGTCGAGCGGGTCGTAGCCTCCACGGGAATCCACGTCTCGCCATTGTCGCTCGTGATGTCGACGCGCCACACGTCGAGGCCGGGCGAGTTGCCGCGGTCGTTGGTGTAGTACTTCCAGTAGCGGATGACGGGGTTGCCGTAGCCGCGAAGGTCGAGGAAGGGCGAGATCAGGGTGGTCTTGCCACCGTCCACGTCGCCGGCACCCGCACTGGCCCCGGCGATCGGATCCGTGACGTAGGCGTCACGGCCCGCACCCGGCGTGTGGTCGCGGGCGGGCTGTACGTCCAGGCCGTTCTCCTGCGTGCGCTCCGGGTCAGCGCGCTCCCAGATACCCTTGGTGGCCGTGTCGTCGTCCGCGCCGATCGCCCAACCGCGGTCTTCCTCGGCGTCGTCGAAGAGCACCTCTTCCATGCCCACGGCGAAGGCGTAGGCGACGTCGACCTCCGTGCCGGGCAGGATGAGCGGCTCGGTGGCGGTGAAGTAGTCCACCTCGATGTAGTAGCGCACGAGCGTGCCACGCGGCTGCGCCGGGATGAGCGCCTCGAACTCGTTGTTGCTGGTCTCGGTCGGGACGACTTCCTGGGTGGTCACGAAGTTGTCCGTGGTGTAGACCACGCGCACGTTGTCCGCGCCGCCCGCCACCGGGTCCACCTCGAAGGCGACCGTGTAGGGATTCGCGATGTCGTCGGTGTCTTCGAGCGCGTCGTGGTCGAAGGTGCCCGGGACGTAGAGGTTGAGCCCAATGCCGCGCCCGGTGAAGCCCGCTACGATGCCGTCAAAGTTCGGGGTGCCGTTGGTGAGGTCTCCGTCGTCATCGTCTGCGACGAGCGCTTCGAGGAAGAACTCGCCGAGCGCCACGAACGTCGTCGTGGGGTCGTCTGGGCGGCCGTAGCGCGCGAAGTGGGCGATGCGGCGCATCACCTCGATGCCTTCAGGGCCGCCGATGGCCACGCGCGTGTCCCAGAACGCCCCCGAGAGGATCTGGCTATCCTGGTAGGCTCCGGCAAGGTTGTTGGAGAGCCCGCCCGTGTAGGTGTCCGGGTAGAGGAACGGGTCGGTCATCTCGCGCAGCGTGGAGCCGTTGCCGAAGAAGCCTGAGCCGATGATCGGCAAGTCCTCGATGAGCATCGACTGCACGTCGGCCATGCCCTCGTTGATGGCCCGGTTCGACATGAACGACGAGCCGTTGATGACGCCGTCGTCGGCCTGGTCATACTGGTACTGGTTGACGCCGTGGCCGTACTCGTGGTAGATCACCGACGGCATCTGCGCTGTGTTGGGGCAGCTGCCCCCGGCGCGGAAGAAGTTGATGCTCGTCCCGTTCCAGAAGGCGTTGCACGCATCGTCGATGTTGACGACGGCGGGCATCTGGTAGTCGAGGCCGATGAAGCCAGGGTCAAGCTCCTTGTTGAACGTGTGGATGAGGTTGCCGTGGTAGAGCACCATCCGCTCGGCGAGGTCCGAGTTGCTGTCGTCCCAGATGATGGCTGGGGCTACATCAGTGGCCGGGTCAAACTCGAACTCGATGCGCGCGTCGTCCGCAGCCTCGTTGTCCGCGTCGATGAACGGCCCGGACAGCCGCGCCGAGATTGTGACCGGCTCGTCCACGTCGAAGGTGAACGCGCCCGTGGCGTCCGTGGTGATCACCGTCCCGCCGACGTTCACGTTGAGCTTCTCGAAGACCTGCTCTTCCAGGGGGTCGAAGGGGTCGTAGGGCTGGATGGTACCCGCGACCGACCCCGTGAACTCCGTGGCTGAGGCTGCGTGGGCATGTGCGCCGGCATGGGTATGCGTGCCAGCGTGGTCATGCGCGCCTGCGTGGTCATGCGCGTCAGCGTGCGTGGGCGTGTCAGCGTGCGTGGGCGTGTAGGGGTAGGCGAGCGGAGCCGTCGCGAGCGGGGCGCCGTGCTGCCCAGCCCGCTCCATCGTCACCGACATCGTGGTAGGGTAGTCGTGGTTCACCACGAGGTTGTGACGCCAGTGCACCTCGCCGGTCTGGGCGTCTACGTAGGTGACGTAGCGGCCTTCAGGGTTGGCCGTCTCGACGCGGACGTCGTAGACGAGGTGGTAGTCGAAGCCGAAGCGCTCGCCTTCGGCGCGAAGCGGCAAGATCGCGAGGCGCCCTTCGGTGGTGGTGCGGTCGGTGGCCGGGTCGAAGGCGAGGCCGTCGGTGGCTGCTAGGCGCGCCGCGTCGGCAGAGAGCGCTGGCATCGTGTTGACCTCGATGTCGGCGTAGGTCTCGGCTCCGAAGGCCATCACGCGGCCGTTCTCGAAGAGGCGCAGCTCGACCTCCGAGCGCAGCACGTCGAAGCCCGCGTGGGTCTGCACGTAGGAGACATAGAAGCGGCGGTCGGCCTCGACGGACCCGACGAGGCGGAGGTCCTCCATGTCCACCTGGAAGACCTCGGCGTTGGCGCGCACGAACTGCTCGGCCGCCGCGTCGGCGTTGTCCGCGGAGATGCGCCCGACGCCCGGGATCCCGGCAGACGGCCCGAAGGCGCGGTGCGGGGTGCCGGTGCGCTCGTTCCAGAGCGCCACCCACGAGCCGTGCTCCTCGCGGAAGGCTTCCCACGACGGCTGGGCCGCGAGCGCCTGCTGGCGCGCGACCGACTGGGTGAGCGGGGCCGCCTCGCGGAGCATCACGCTCCCGTCGCTCTCGACGGTAACGTTTTGGGCGGCGACGGGCGGGGCGGCGAGGAGCGCGAGCGCCGCCAAGGCGATCAGGGGAGCACGTAGAGCTGGAGGCATGGAAACCGGGGCGAAATCGAACGGAACGTAAGGGGGGCTGCGTCGCACAGCGGGTTGGCGGGGGACCGTGCGAAGGGGCCATTAAGAGCGTGCAAGTATACGGGCAGGCGTACCGGGTTCCGGAATGGGGATCGGCCCCGGTGAATGCCCTTCGGCAGACTGGATATATTGTCCAGTCTATCCCTTTTGCACCACATCCCCTACCCGCCAGGCATGGCTTCGACCCAGGACTTCCGCAACGGCTTCACCTTTTTCTGGAACGGCGATATCTGGAGCATCGTCGAGTTCCTCCACGTCAAGCCCGGCAAGGGTGGCGCGTTCGTGCGCACCAAGCTCAAGAACGTCCGCTCCGGCAAGGTCGTCGACAACGTCTTTCGCGCGGGCGAGAAGGTCGACGAGGCCCGCGTCGAGCGCCGCTCCTACCAGTTCCTCTACGAGGACGACCTCGGCCTCCACCTCATGAACACCGACACCTACGAGCAGACCTCGCTGCCTGCGAAGCAGGTCGACGGGCGCGAGTTTATCAAGGAGGGCGGCGAGATCGACCTGCTCGTGAACGCCGCCACCGACGAGCCGCTCTCCGTCGAGATCCCGCGGCACGTCCGCCTGGCGATCACGCAGACCGATCCCGGCCTCAAGGGCGACACGGCCACCGGCGCGACCAAGCCCGCCACGCTCGAGAGCGGGGCCGTCGTCAACGTGCCGCTCTTCCTCAACGAGGGCGACGTGATCCGCGTGGATACCACCGACGGCTCGTACATTGAGCGCGTAAGCACCGGCTCCTAGCCGCCTCCTGGCTCGCCCCTCTGCTTGCGCCCCTCATCTCCCCCTCGCTCATCTCACCCCCTGCGCCCGATGGACCTGACCCGCATCCAGGATCTGATCCGCCTCGTCAACGAGAGCGGCGTCGCCGAAGTCGAAGTCGAGGAGAGTGGCGTGCGCATCGTCGTGCGCAAGCATGCGCCGCAGGTGTCCTATCAGCCGATGGGCGCCCCGCCGATGCCCTACATGATGCCGCAGCCCATGGCGGCCCCGGCGATGGGCAGCGGCGCGATGACCGCCCCCCAGGCGTTCCCGTTCCCCACAGGCTACCCGCCCGCCTACCCGGTGCAGGTCCCGCCGACCGGCGCCCCACCGGCTGCCCCACCAGCCCCACCAGCCCCCGCCACGCCCGAAGCGGCGCCTGCCGCCAGCGACGCGCCTGTCGAGGGCACCCTCGTCCGCGCGCCCATCGTCGGCACGTTCTACAGCGCCCCCTCGCCCGACTCCGACGCCTTCGTGGCCGTCGGCAGCGCCGTCAAGAAGGGCGACACGCTCTGCATCATCGAGGCGATGAAGCTCATGAACGAGATCGAGGCCGAGGTGAGCGGCACCGTCAAGCAGATCCTCGTCGACAACGCCGAGCCGGTCGAGTTCGACCAGCCGCTGTTCGTGATTGGATGAGTTGGGACTTACGATTTTTGATTGGGAGGCGCCGAGACTTCCGCTAGCGTAGCGCACATGGAAAAGGTTCTGATTGCCAACCGGGGAGAGATCGCGCTGCGGATCATCCGGACGTGCCGCGAGATCGGCCTCCGGACCGTCGTCGTCTACTCGACCGCCGACCGCGACTCGCTCGCCGTGCGCTTCGCCGACGAGGCCGTCTGCATCGGCCCCCCGCCGTCGAGCCAGAGCTACCTCCGCATGGACCGCATCATCGCGGCCGCCGAGGTCACGGGCGCGGACGCCATCCACCCCGGCTACGGCTTCCTCTCCGAAAACGCCGAGTTCGCGGGCATCGTCAAGGACAACGGCCTCATCTGGATCGGCCCGAAGGCGAGCACCATCCGCAAGATGGGCGACAAGAGCGTCGCCAAGGACACGATGCGCGCGGCGGGCGTGCCGGTGGTGCCCGGCTCGGAGGGCGTCGTCGAGACCGTGGACGAGGCGAAGCGCGTCGCAGCCGAGATCGGCTACCCGGTGATGATCAAGGCCTCGGCGGGCGGCGGCGGGCGCGGCATGCGCATGGTCCGCGAGGAGAAGGAACTCGAGACGCAGTACCGCACCGCGAGCAACGAGGCGCAGTCGGCGTTCGGCAACGGGGCCGTCTACATCGAGAAGTTCGTGGAGGAGCCGCGCCACATCGAGATTCAACTCATGGGCGACGGCCAGGGCGGGGTGATCCACCTCGGCGAGCGCGAGTGCTCCATCCAGCGCCGCCACCAGAAGCTGCTCGAAGAAGCGCCCTCCCCGGTCGTGGACGACGCCCTGCGCACGAAGATGGGCGAGGCCGCCGTCAACGGCGCGCTGGCTGTGGACTACGCGGGCGCGGGCACGGTCGAGTTC
>JBCCLD010000320.1:0-5531 GCA_039027055.1 Bacteroidota bacterium | reverse complement strand
ATGGCGGCCACCAACCGCCCCGACGTGCTCGACTCGGCGCTCCTGCGCCCCGGCCGCTTCGACCGGCAGATCATGGTCGACCGCCCCGATCGCATCCAGCGCGCGGCCATCTTCCGCGTCCACACGCGCAACCTCAAGCTGGGCGACCAGGTGGACATGGAGATGCTTGCCAACATGACGCCGGGCTTCGCCGGGGCCGAGATTGCCAACGTCTGCAACGAGGCCGCGCTCCTCGCCGCACGCAGCGACAAGGACGCCATCGAGATGGAGGACTTCGAGCGCGCCATCGACCGCGTGATCGGCGGGCTGGAGAAGAAGAACAAGCTCATCTCGCCCGAGGAGAAGAAGATCGTCGCCTACCACGAGGCCGGGCACGCCGTCCTCGGCTGGTTCCTGGAGCACACCGACCCCGTCGTCAAGGTCTCCATCGTCCCGCGTGGGCTAGCTGCACTGGGCTTCGCGCAGTACCTGCCCGACGAGCGCTACATCACCATTGAGCAGGCATACATCGACCGGATGACCATGACCATGGGCGGGCGCGTCGCCGAGGAGATCAAATTCGATCACTTGTCGTCCGGTGCGTACGATGACCTCCGCCGTATCACAGGGACGGCGTACCTGATGGTGGTCAGGCTGGGCATGAGCGAGAAGGTCGGGCACCTGAATTTCGATCCGGGGCAGGGCGAGCAACAGACGTCGTTCTACAAGCCGTACTCAGACAAGACTGCCGAGTTGATTGACGCGGAGGTCCGGGCCATCGTCGACGGTGTGCACGAGCGGGCGCACCGGCTGCTCCGCGAACGCAACGACGAGTTCGAGGCGCTTGCCCAGGCGCTCCTGGAGAAGGAGGTGCTCAACGAGAACGACCTCAAGGAGGTGCTCGGCGAGCGGCCCTTCAGGCGGCCGATCTATGACCGGGGACCGCAGTCTGACCTCGATGCGGTCAGCGGCGGTGATGGTGCGGTGGTGGAGCCTGATCAGGTAGAGCCGGATCAGGTGGAGCCGGATCAGGCCGAGCCGAACGTGTGACCTGTACCAAGCAGGAGGTGCGCGTACGGAGATAAGAGCGTCGTCCCACGAGGCGCTGATTCGTACCACCTACCTCCCGTTTGTCATGCTCGTTCGTCTTCTCATGGCGGGAGCGCTCGTTTTCGCTCTCACCGCCGTGGCTCCGGCTGCCTACACGGGCGCTGCTCCGTCGATTTCGGAGCCTCCCGTCTCATTCACGATCGTCCAGAGCACGCACACCGTGCAGGTGGAATACCGCTCCCGGTCTGGCGCGCTGCGTCAGGCACGCGTCACGGTCATGCCCGTGGAGCGCGGCGGGCGTGCAGCCTGGGCGCGCAATCTCAGCGCCGTGTTCTTCACGGCACCCCGTAGCACGCCCGGGCTGGGTCGGCACAGTCTCGCCGACCGTATTATCGAGGTCGAGCGTGACGGGGACACCTTTGTCGGCACGGGGCTCGTGCCTGCCCCGGAGTACTTGCGTGAGTTCTTGCTACGGAGCGGCAGCACCACGCGCGGCTTCCTGATGCCGCTGAGCGGGAACGACGATCCCCCGGCCGACGACCCTCCGAAGGACGACCCTCCGAAGGATGGCCCGCCTACGGACGACCCGCCTACGGATGACGACTGCTCCTGTGCGGACTGCATGGACATCTGCGACCCGTGGACGTGCGAATGCGGCGACTCCGATCCGTTTCCTGAAACAGAGGGGTTCGAGTCCAGCGGACGAGGCGTCTCGTTCAGCATCTGAGCACATTCCCGTGCGCGGCCTCCTGTGTGCCATCCAGGCCGCTTCATCCGAACCGAGGGTGGGGCGGCTCGTTTGTGGAGAGGGGATGTAGCTCGAAGATAATCGATATAGACCAGAATACCACCTTGTGTCCTGCGGGAAAGGCTGATACAGCCTGAAACCGCCCCTTCGCGGTTTATGCACAGCGCTTCCGTTGGTAGGCCTCGGTAAGCTTCGTACCTTCCTTTCCTGTCTTCGCGCCAAAGTTTGCTCGTAAGACAACCACTTCCGCTCCCGGATTCGCCGGGCGCACCCCCAAGAAACTGACCTCTCGTACGGCGTGCCTACGATTCAGCAGCTGGTCCGCAAGGGCCGCACCCCCAAGAAGGCGAAGAAGACCGCGCGGGCCCTCCAAGGCAACCCGCAGCGGCGCGGCGTCTGCACCCGCGTCTACACGACGACCCCCAAGAAGCCGAACTCGGCCCTTCGCAAGGTGGCGAAGGTTCGCCTTACCAACGGGATCGAGGTGATCGCCTACATCCCCGGCGAAGGCCACAACCTCCAGGAGCACTCGATCGTGCTCGTGCGCGGCGGGCGTGTAAAAGACCTCCCCGGTGTGAAGTACCACATCGTGCGCGGCGCGCTCGACACGGCCGGCGTCGCCGACCGCAAGCAGAGCCGCTCCAAGTACGGCGCTAAGAAGCCGAAGAAGTAGCCTTTTCGTCATGGGTTGTTGGCCCCTCGTCCCTGATTGGGGCGCACCGTCGGAGAACCGACAGGGGGCCAATGACAAAAGAATAGCGACCACCGACTATGCGTAGAAAGCAAGCCGAAAAGCGGATTCCGGTCCCTGATCCGATCTACGGGGACGTGACCGTCGCCAAGTTCATCTCCGCCATCATGCGCGACGGTAAGCGGAGCCTCGCCCAGAAGATCGTATACGGTGCGTTCGACACCGTCGAGGAGCGCACCGGCGAGCCGGGCGTAGACATCTTCCGCAAGGCGATCAACAACATCGCCCCGCTCGTGGAGGTCCGCAGCCGCCGCGTCGGCGGCGCGACCTACCAGGTGCCCATCGAGGTGCGTCCCGAGCGTCGGACCTCGCTCGCCTTCCGCTGGCTCATCCAGTTCGCCCGCGCCCGCGGCGACAAGAGCATGACCAACCGCCTCGCTGCCGAGATCCTCGCAGCGAGCCGCGGCGAGGGCAACGCGGTCAAGAAGAAGGACGACACGCACCGCATGGCCGAGGCCAACAAGGCGTTCTCTCACTTCCGTTTCTAACAGAGCCGATTCTGATCGCACGCGCTTGAGTCGGTCGCCAGAACGGCGATACTGAAGGGCTTGCCCTTCGCAATTTCTTACCCGTTCCCCTGTGAACGAACCTGCGGGTCCGGCATACGAGGTCTGCTAGACGCACCCCTCCCGCCGCACCCAACCACGACACTGTCATGAGCCTCACCGGCAAATCATTCTCGCTTGAGCGGACGCGCAACATCGGCATCTCGGCCCACATCGACGCGGGCAAGACGACGACGACCGAGCGCATCCTCTACTACACCGGGCGCACCCACCGCATCGGCGAAGTCCACGAGGGCGGCGCCACGATGGACTGGATGGAGCAGGAAAAGGAGCGCGGCATCACGATCACGTCGGCCGCGACCACTGCTGAGTGGAAGGACCACCGCATCAACATCATCGACACGCCCGGGCACGTCGACTTCACCGTGGAGGTGGAGCGTGCCCTCCGCGTGCTCGACGGCGCCATCGCGCTCTTCTGCTCCGTCGGCGGCGTCGAGCCGCAGTCGGAGACGGTGTGGCGCCAGATGAACAAGTACAGCGTCCCGCGCATCGCGTTCGTCAACAAGATGGACCGCACCGGCGCGGACTTCGCCAACGCCGTTCAGATGATGAACGAGCGCCTGAGCGCCAACGCCGTCCCGGTCCAAATCCCGATCGGCGAAGGCGGCATGTTCCGCGGCGTCATCGACCTGATCGAGAACAAGGCCATCGTCTGGGACGACTCGACGCAGGGTGCCACCTGGGACGAGATCGAGGTGCCCGACGACCTCCGCACGGTCGCGCGCAAGTGGCGCATCAACCTCCTGGAGGCCGTCGCCGAGCACGATGACGACCTGCTGATGCAGTACCTCGAAGGCGAGACCATCGCCCCCGAGGACATCAAGCGCGTCGTCCGCGAGGCCACGCTCTCGATCGACATCACGCCCGTCTTCTGCGGCTCCGCCTTCAAGAACAAGGGCGTCCAGCGCCTCCTCGACGGCGTCATCGACTACCTCCCGAGCCCGCTCGACGTGCCGCCGCTCACGGGCAACCGCCCGCGTAGCGAGGAGGAGGTCACGCGCCTCCCCGACCCCGACGGCCCGCTCGCGGCCATCGCGTTCAAGATCGCGACCGACCCCTACGTCGGCCGCCTCACCTTCGCGCGCATCTACTCGGGCACGCTCAACAAGGGCGACTCGCTCATCAACGCGACCAACGAGAAGAAGGAGCGCGCCGGCCGCCTCATGTTCATGCACGCCAACACGCGTGAGGACGTGAGCCAGGTCAAGGCGGGCGACATCTGCGCCATCGTCGGCCTCAAGCAGACCAAGACGGGCGACACGCTCTGCGACCCCAACGACCTCGTCGTGCTGGAGTCGATGGACTTCCCCGAGCCCGTCATCCGCATCGCCATCGAGCCGAAGACCAAGGCCGACATCGACAAGCTCGGCACCGGCCTGCAGAAGCTCGCCGAGGAGGACCCCACGTTCAAGGTGTCCACCGACGAGGAGACCGGCCAGACGCTGATCGCGGGCATGGGCGAGCTCCACCTCGAAATCATCGTGGACCGCCTCAAGCGCGAGTTTAAGGTCGAGGCCAACGTCGGCCGCCCGCAGGTGGCCTACCGCGAGGCGATCACGTCGTCCGTGGACCACAAGTACACGCACAAGAAGCAGTCCGGCGGCCGCGGCCAGTTCGCGCACGTCGAGGTCGAGTTCATCCCGACCGACGACGGCGTCGGCTTCGAGTTCATCGACGAGATCAAGGGCGGGTCCATCCCGCGCGAGTTCATCCCGTCGGTGGAGAAGGGCATCGCCAGCGCGCTCGACCAGGGCCCGCTCGCGGGCTACCCGATCGAGGGCATCAAGGCGCGCCTCTACGACGGCAAGTTCCACGCGGTCGACTCCGACCAGATGTCGTTCGAGATCGCGGGCCGCATGGCCTTCCGCGAGGCCGCCCGCCGCGCCAAGCCGGTCATCATGGAGCCGTACATGGACGTCGAGGTGATCACGCCCGAAGAGTACATGGGCGACGTGATCGGCGACCTCAACTCCCGCCGCGGCCGCATCGAGTCGATGGGCCAGCGCAACGACGCGCAGGTCATCAAGGCGATGGTCCCGCTCTCGGAGATGTTCGGCTACTCGACCGACCTCCGCTCGATCACGCAGGGCCGCGCGCTCTACTCGATGCAGTTCGACCACTACGAGGAGACGCCGAAGTCGATTGCCGACGAGATCGTCGCCTCCAAGTCCGCGATGGTCGCCTAGGCGCGAGCCTGGCCGCCGCCGCGCAATCCAACCTGACAACCCCCCGGACGCGGGAGCGTCCACTTCCGCTAACCCAGACGCTCCCCAATCGGGGCGAAACCAACACCAGTTATGGCTAAGGAAACGTTCCAGCGCACCAAGCCCCACGTCAACGTCGGCACCATCGGCCACGTCGACCACGGCAAGACCACCCTCACCGCCGCCATCACCAAGGTCCTCGCCGAGGCCCAGGGCGGCACCGCCATGAACTT
>JBCCLD010000319.1:0-5541 GCA_039027055.1 Bacteroidota bacterium | reverse complement strand
CCCGCAGAGGAGCCAACGGATTCCCAACTCTCCGTCTAGGGAGCGAAAGAGTTCGGTGAACGAGATGGCGAACAAGGACCCATCTGACGCTGCTACCACGTCGTGGGCGTTGATGTCGCCAAGTTGCGTCCACGTCGCGCCATCGGTGGTCTGCATGAGCCGGAATTCTGGCTCGTAGAACCATGGTTCGGCAGCGATGAACCGCTCACCGTATTGGATAATGACTCCGTAGCCACGGGTGGCATCCGCTTCGAACCACGATGCGCCACCTTCGTCGGAGTACGCCAGCTGCAGTCCTTCGAACGCACCACTCAACGAACCGACCAACCGTCCGCTCCGGAGGCGACGGATGTTCGAGACGGCGCGAGGTAGAAATCCGCTAGGGCCTTCACTCACGAGCATCCATGCCAGTGCTGGGCGCTCTGATCGGTAGAGTCGGCCATCGCTTCCATCAAGCCCATCTTCGATCTCGGTACTCAGATAGATCTCGTCGCCAAGATCCGAGATCCAGCGCACGAGTTCGTTTCCGGTGAACTCAGGAAGGGGGATGGTACTCCATGCGCCACCTCCGAGGTCTGCGGCCCACGCACGTTGTCCTCCCCAGGCCCAGCTTTGCGTCCCGGTCGAGCATCCGCCAAACTCGAGTGGACCTGGCAGCACTGTCGTCCACGACATCGTTGCCAGGCTAAATCGTTGAGCGTCGCTCCCGCAGGCCAGAATCTCCCCGTCTGTAATATCCAGCGTGAAGGTGATCCCCAAGTCTCTGCTGCTGAGCGGTTCAAACTCGACGGACTGAGCAAGCGATAGAGGACTTGTATGAGCGATGAAGAGGACGACGATCAGATGGCGCACAAGCATCATAGCAATTGACCTAGGTACACGACAAAACAGGACCGGAAGCTAATGCAAGGTAGCTTGAAGCTCACCAAAGCAAAAGCAGGCTCCCCCGACCCCTATCTGTGCCCGAGTCTACTGCTTCATACCACGCCCTACAAGCTCATCTCCCCATTTATCGCGCCCGCTGCCGCTTCATTGCCGCCTTCGTGCTGGCACTCGTCCTCGTGCGCACCACCCCCCCGCGCAAGTTGCCCTCGCGCTCAATCCTGCCGTGTTTGCGGCCTCCAACTACGCCTCATCTAGCACTTCCTGTCAGGTATCGCCCTCGACCAGACCCTCATTGCCCGCTTGATCGTGCATCTTGTCCCTGTCCACCGGAAGGCTATACCCTCAGCCTGGACCGCACCGAGTAGAGCTTTGGACGTGCTCACCTGCGTGGGTTCCATCGAATGCTAGATCGCGCGGTAGCGGGCGCTCTGCTCGTAGACGTTGTCGGAGAAGTACGACTCGCCAGCCAGTTCGTCGACGCGTTTACGGAGGTCGGCGAAGCCTTTCGGGTCGGGGCCGTAGACGTTGTCCCCGTCTGTGCCATCCTGCACAAAAAAGACCAGCAGCACCCACGAGCCGAATGGCACGAACGTGAGTAGCATCCACCACCCGCTCTTGCCCAAATCGTGGAGGCGTCGTACCGATACGGCCAGCTGTGGGATGAACATCGCGAGTACGTAAATCCCATAAAAGGCGTAGAGGCCCCACGTCACCACGAGGCCACTGCCCTCGCCTAGCATTTCCGCGCTCACCACCCCTAGCACGAGCACGGGCAACACGATGACGAGATTGGCGAGGTGGAACATCCAGAATTCGCGGCGTCGAGCACGACCTGAAAAATCGGCGTACTTCGAGAGCACTTCGCGGTACCAGAACAACATAGCGGCAGGGAGAAAAGGTGGCCTCTTGGGGTGAGCACGAAACCCAGAGCGTGGAAGGCTGCTCGCAATGCTGCGGATGCTTCCCACCTCGCTCCTGAAGATTCGCGTCGCCTTGTCGGTCAAAGACCAATCCAAAGTGAGAGCCCCCCCATCAATACGAATTGGGATCGCAGCGCGTCCGCCACGATCCCGGATCTCGTTCTGGTCTGTTGGCAACTGGCTAGGCCACTTCTGGCACCCTCGGCGCGGCGTTCAAGATCGCATCGCTGGCGTCTTCGCGAAACTGCTCGAAGTTGTCGATGAACAACTGGGCCAGCTTGGCCGCCTGCTGGTCGTAGGCGTCCTTATGTGCCCACGTGTTGCGCGGGACTAGCACCTCGTCAGGCACGCCTGCACACACCGTCGGGACAGCGACGCCGAAGATCGGGTCCGTGACCGTCGGTGCCTGTGCCAGCGAGCCGTCGTGGATGGCGTCGATGATGGCACGGGTGTGGGCGAGCTTCATACGGTGGCCTGTGCCGTGGGCTCCGCCGGTCCAGCCCGTGTTCACGAGCCAAACATCAGAGCCGTGGCGTTCGATCTTCTCCGCGAGCAGCTCCGCATACTTCGATGGGTGCCAAACCATGAAGGGCGCACCGAAGCAAGCGGAGAACGTCGCCTGCGGCTCTGTGACGCCCATCTCCGTCCCGGCGACCTTGGCGGTGTAGCCGCTGATGAAGTGGTACATCGCCTGCTCAGGGGTGAGCTTGGCCACGGGCGGCAGAACCCCGAAGGCGTCGGCCGTGAGGAAAATCACGTTCGTCGGGTGCGTAGCTACGCAGGGGATCTTCGCGTTGTCGATGTACTCGATCGGGTAGGACGCGCGGGTGTTCTGCGTGATGGAGACGTCTGTGTAATCGACTTCCCGGGTGTCCGGGTTGTAGACGACATTCTCCAGGACGGTGCCGTACTGAATCGCGCGGAAAATTTCAGGCTCGGACTCCTCAGAGAGGTCGATCGCCTTGGCGTAGCAGCCGCCCTCGATGTTGAAGACGCCGTCGTCGTCCCAGCAGTGCTCGTCGTCGCCGATGAGCGCGCGGTTCGGGTCGGCGGACAGGGTCGTCTTGCCCGTCCCAGACAGCCCGAAGAAGAGCGACACGTCACCCGTCGCCTTGCCGTTTTCGTAGCCCTGATTGCAAGAGCAGTGCATCGAGAGGATGCCCTTTTTCGGCATGAGATAGTTCATGACCGTGAAGACGCCCTTCTTCATCTCGCCCGCGTACATCGTGCCGAGGATCACCATCTCGTTGCGCTCGAAGCACACATCGACACTCGTTGTGGACGTCATACCCGAGGTGTAGCGGTTCGCCGGGAATGCCCCTGCGTTGTAGACTACGAAGTCGGGCGTGCCGAAGTGCTCGAGCTCATCCTTCGACGGACGGATGAGCATGTTATGCATGAAGAGCGCATGGTAGGGGCGCGAGCAGATGATGCGGACCTTGAGGCGATGCTCCGGATCCCACCCAGCGAAGCCGTCCACGACATAGAGGCGTTCCTGCGTGTTGAGGTAGTCAATCGCTCGCTCGTGATTGATCAGGAAGACCCGTTCGTCGAGTTTAATGTTGACGTCGCCCCACCAGATGTCGGCGTCGCTCTCCGCGCCCGTGACGACGCGCTTATCCGATGGGCTTCGGCCTGTTTTCTTGCCCGAGCGGAGTGCAAGGGCGCCCGTTGACATGATCGCAGCGCCTTCGTCGAACCGGAGCGCTTCCTCGTAGAGCCGTGCCGGTGCAGCGTTGCGGACAATCTGCTGGACCGTGATGCCGTTGGCGTGGAGGAGATTCGGGGTTGCCATAGGTCAGGTTGTGTCGATGGACAGGTCGATACGGTTGCCATCTACAAAGTAGACGGACCGCGCGCCTTCTACGACCTCACCTCGTCGGGATTGGCAGGCATAGGGGTGTGGGGAGAACCCTGATCTGGGTGTCGAGCGATGGCCCTCAACGGCTCCGCGGGGCGTAGGCTTGCCGCTCGTCTACGTTGACGCGATCGGGCAACTGGCGCTGGGCTGGCCCCAATACCCCAAGGAACCGCCCGATCCAGCTTCGGTACATCGTCGTTGTTTTCTGTGTAGGACTCCCCTATTGCTCCCGTTAAATACATGCCCACCTACGAGTATCGCCGCGAAGACGGCACCACGTTCGATGTGTTCCAGCGCATGTCCGATGAGCCCTTGTCGGTGGATCCTGAGACCGGCCAGAAGGTGACGCGCGTGATCGGGGGCGGTGCTGGGTTGATCTTCAAAGGCGATGGGTTTTACCTCACCGACTACGCTCGCAAAGGGTCAAACCCTCGGGAGACAAGCAAGACTTCGGACACGGCGACTGCAGCATCTTCTGACTCGGGGTCCGGTTCAGGATCGAAGTCCGAGACTTCATCAGGCGGTGGTTCCGCTTCAGCTTCGAGCGGGACGGAGGCGTGAGTCTTCAGAACTCCTCGGCCCAAACAAAAGCGGGGTACCTCGAATCACCGAGGTACCCCGCTTTTGTTTGCAACGGTGGCCGCCTAGCCCTGTGCGAAGCTGTTGGCTGCCTCCGAGACGGAGTCGTAATCCTTGAAGACTGGACCCAGCAGGCGAGTCATGATGAAGAGGTTCTTGACACGCTCCTCCAGGTTCGCGAGGACGATGTCGCCTCCGGCGTCGCGGACGTCGGCGGCGCTCTTGATTAGCACCCCGATTCCCGAGGAATCCATTAGGTCAGTCTTGGCAAAGTCAATGACGATATTGGTCTTGCCCTGGCCTTTGAGGTCGGTGATCGTCTGCTTGTACTCATCGCCGTCGCGGCTGCCGAAGAACTTGCCTTTGATGGCGATGACGGCGGCGTGGTACTGTTCGCTTACGCTGAGGGACATGGTCGTGCAGGCTGAGTCGTGCGGAGGTGAGCGCCGCGAAGGCGGAAGGAGTAAGGTACGTCGGTGGACGAAGCCGTGTCGAACCTAGCTGCACGATACGACGCAGCACCATTTTCGCCAAGCAAACGGCACCGGGCTTGGCTCGAGGCGTATCCTTGCTCCTTGCTTCCCTGATTGGCCTGCGCTATGGACTTCTTCTTCGAGAACATCGGCCTGCTCATCTTCCTCGTCTTCCTGCTTCTGCAGTTCGTTGGCTCGTTGGTCGGACAGCGCCGTACGGGCGGTCGTCCGCCTGTGGAGGAGAGCGAAGAGGTGGCTCTCGACCCTGAGACTGGAGAGCGTACAGAGCGGCCCACGACGTTCGAAGATGCACTCCGGCAGATTCAAGAGGCCCTGCGCGAAGCCAGTCAGCCCAGGGAGGAACCTGAGGTCGTGGTCAGTGAGCCCCCTGCTCTTTCGGAGGCGACTCCGATCGAAACCAAGGGAGACGCATACAGTCCCACCTTTCAACACGGCGAGGACTTCGAGCAGCAGAGCGGCAACAACTATGAAGCCCCCCGCGACACGCTGCCTGAGCGCTTCCACACGTATGAGCCGTCGAGTCTGCCAGACAACCGTGCGTCGGGTGCACGTCAGCCTTCGCCTTGGTCGTCGTCGGGACGGAACCGCGCCCCCTACTCGTCTGCCTCAGAGCAACCGGGGCGCAGCGCAGCAGATGCCCTGGCCCGACTGCGCACCAAGCTACGTTCTTCAGCGGATGTCCAGGACGCGTATCGCCTCCACGTAATCCTTGGTAAGCCCAAAGCGCTTCGGCGACGGTAGAGACCGTCCTCCGGTACGTCGGCTTGAACAGCGAGGCCTGAGTGAACGTGCAGTGACTGGG
>JBCCLD010000318.1:0-5569 GCA_039027055.1 Bacteroidota bacterium | reverse complement strand
GACCGTCGCGTAGATGTCGGTGAGCGCGTCGATGAGGTCCTCCTCGAAACGCACGCGCCAGTCGTCGGCGTCCCCCCGCAGGCGATAGCTGTTGCGGTGGTCGATGTCGAGCCAGGCGTGCACGTCGTCCGGCGGGCCGACCTGGAGGGACTCCCCGTAGCGGAACTGCTTGACCTCGCTGAAGGTGGGCGGGACGCGCACCGCGAAGCTGCGGAGCTGCAGCTCCGGCCACGCGCTCGGGTCGGGTGGTACGTCAGCCATCGGTCGGCGCAGTCCCCAGGTGCTCCAAGACGGCAGCGCGGAGCACGTCCGGCAGCGCGACCGGCCGCTCCGTCGCCCGGTCGATCCACACCATCGTCGAGGTGCCCGTTGCGTAGACCGTGTCGGGGTCGCTCTCCAGCGTGAGCACGTAGCGGTTGGTCAGCGATGTGCGCCCCGGCGGCTCGGCGTCCACGTGGACGAGCACCGTCGCCGGGGCCTTGATGGGGCGCTTGAACTCGCACGCCGCCGCGACGAGCACGGGGCCGTAGGTCTTGGTCACCCATGGCAGGTCCAGCCGCTCCATCGCCTCGATGCGCGCCTGTTCGAGGTAGGTGAAGTAGACCGCGTTGTTGACGTGGCCGAAGGCGTCCTGGTCGCCCCAGCGGACAGGGAGGCGGGCGGTGTAGAGGGGCATAAGCGTGGGGCTGTGTTGCCGTGGATCCGTGATGCCGTGATCTCACGCGAGCAGCCCCACGGCGTCACGGAAAAACGGTCCACGGCGGCACTCAGTAGAGCGAGCGATTGAAGACAGGGCGGTGCTTCTGGACGACGGGGTGGGCTTCGCCCAGCGTGGCGAAGAGGGCGAGGCAGGCGCGGCGGGCCCCGTCGGCGTCGTAGCTGCGGTCCTGGACGACGACCTCGATGAACCGGGCGAGCGCGGCGTCGGCGTCGCCCTGCTGGAGCGCGGTGAGGGCCTCGGCGTAGAGGGGGCGAACTGGCGCCTCGGCCAGCGTCGCGGGGTCGCGCTGGAGGAGGTCGGCGAGCGCGCGGACGCCCTCGGCGGTCTGCGTGTGCTGGCCGTCCACGAGCGTGCGGGCGCGGTCGGCATCGTCGAGGACCACGGCGCGGGCAAGCTGGACGCGCGCGTCGGGGTGGGCCGTGTCCTCAGCGTGCGCGGTTTCGAGGAGCGGCAGTGCGGCGGTGCGGTCGCCCGCGTCGAGGAGCGCGGTGGCCTCGGCGAGGAGCGCCTTCAGGCGGCTCGGGAGGTGGTCGGCGAGCCAGCGGCGCAGCGTTGGCTCGGGGAGCGCGCCTGTGAACTCAGCCACCACCTCGCCGCCAGCGAAGAGCTTCACCGCAGGAATACCCCGGATCTGGTAGCGCGCTGAGAGGGACTGGTGCTGGTCGGTGTTGACCTTCACGAGCGACCATGCCTCGGTCTCCGCGTCGAGCCGGTCGAGCGTGGGGCCGAGCACGCGGCAGGGGCCGCACCACGGGGCCCAGAAGTCGACGAGGACGGGGCGTTCGTGGCTGGCCGCGATCACGTCCTGCTCGAAGTCGAGGACGGCATCGGTGGGTTGCATAAGCAGACAGGCTAGCGTGGTGAGGGGAGCGTTTTCCCTGACGCGCAGCCCCGCGCTAGGTTCGCCGCGACCGCTACGGCACGGCCCACATGGAGAGGAAGCCGTCCTGCTCCAGGCCGATGAGGCAGGCCCCCGCCCTGCAGTCGCCCCGCTGATTCGTGCTGAAGAGCGTTGCGTCGCGTCCACCCGTGACCGACCCGCCGTCGATGCGGAGGTGGTCGGCCATCGGGCCGTTCCCGATCACCTCGGCCTGCTCCTCGCTCACGCCGAGTTGCTGCGGCATGAGGAACGATAGGCGCGTTCCGCCCAAGCCGCCGTCGCCGGAGAACGGGACGTGCATGACCCCGCCGCCGATCAGGATGATGCAGAGGACGGTCTCGCTGCAGCCGCCATCTCGGTCCGTACTTCCGTAGAGGGTGAGTCCTCGTGCTGCGGCGACGGTGTTGTCGCCGGTGACGCGGAAGAGCGCAGCAAGGTCGCGGTCGCCCTTGACGAGCTCCATCTGCGCGTCGGTGAGGACAGCCTCGCGGATGAGCCCGAAGTCCACGGCGCGACCGCTGCCGAGGTCGAGGCCCGACACGCCCGTGATGCGGCCACTGCCGAGGTCGAGGCCGGAGACCCCCGTGGGCTGGGCCTGGGTGGGGAGCGCCAGCAGGGTGAGGGTGAGAAGAACAAAGAGGGTACGCATGACAAGCACGAGGTGGTAAGGAAACAGAGGAGAGCGTCTCGGTACGCGCGGTCGCCTCTGCCTGGGGATCACGCGGTAACCTCGCCGCTGCGCGCCCGTAGGGCACGTCGTGACGCTCGACCTCCCCATCCTCGATTTGCTCGCGGCCCTCTTCGGCGGAGGAGCCGTCGTGCTCGGTCTCATCGTGGGCGGTGGGCTGCTGCTGCGGCGCGACGCCCAGCGCGTCGCCCGGTGGTGCCTCGGGGGCTTCCTCATCGCGGGGGCGCTCACCCTCGCCAACGAACTCAACGGCACGCTGCGCCTCCACCGGCTCAGCGATCACTTCTGGATCCTCCCGCTCGTCTACACCTACGCGCTGGGCCCGCTGCTCTACCTCTTCGTCCGGCAGCGCCTCGTGCCCGAGCGCGGGCTCCATCGCCCCGACCTGGCGCACGCGGTCCTCCCGGCGTTCCAAGTGGTGCATCAGGTGGCGATTGGCTTCGCCCCCATCGCGGTCAAGGGGGCGTACTGGCGGTCGTCGTTCGGCCAGGTCTACAGCCAACTCGACACGCTGATCTTCGTCGCGAGCTTCGGGGGCTACCTGCTGGCGTGCTGGCGGCTGACGCAGCGCCCAGCCGCCCCGCTCGATCTCGTGCGCTGGCTGAGGCGGCTCATCGCGGGGGCGGTGGTCATCCTCGCCGTGGCGCTCGCGATGGAGTCGTCGCTCGTGACGCCGGTGGTCGTGGAGGCCCTGCCCGCAGGCGTCCTCGCCTGGCTCGACCTCGGGGCGACGCTGACCTACGCCGCCATGCTCTACTGGGTGACGTTCACGGGCTTCGTCCGCAGCCTCGCGCAGGGGGGCCTCGCGCAGGGGGGGCTCGCACCACGGGCGACCTCATCGGTGATGGAGCCCACCGCACCGCCGAAGCCGGCGCGGCGCGAACGCTACGGGATGACGCCGGACGACCTCGCACACCACACGGCGCGCCTCCGCGACCACGTGGCGACCACGCACCCCTACCTCGATCCGACGCTCTCGCTCGGCACCCTCGCCGACGCGCTGCGGCTGAGCGAAAAGGAGCTCTCGCTCGTGCTCAACGAGGGCCTTGGCCTCGGCTACACCGAGTACGTCAACGGGCTGCGCGTAGCGGAGGCGCAGCGGGGGCTCGCCGACCCCGACCAGGCCGAGGCGTCGGTGCTCCAGATTGCTCTGGACGCGGGGTTTGCCTCGAAGGCCACGTTCAACCGCGCCTTCAAGCAGGTCGCCGGGTGCACGCCCACGCAGTACCGCGCCGCGGCCCTGCCGCTGCTCGCGTCGTGAGCCGCCGTTTTCGCGTCTCATCCGTTCCGTGAGACGACGGGCCGGGGGGAGGCTGCCCATGTTGGCAGCGTCTCATCAACCCCGGTACGACCCATGCTACGCTTCTCGCCGCTCCCTCTGCTCCTCTCCGGCCTGCTCCTCTCCAGCCTGTTTCTCTCCGGCCTGCTTCTTACCGCCGCGCTCGCCACGGCCACGGCACACGCCCAGCCGACCCCCCTCGGCGACCCGCAGGCCGCTGCCCCCGAGCGCACCGTCACGCCCGCCCAACTCGGCGAAGACCTCGCCCTCCTCCAGGAGGCGATGGAGGCCTTGCACCCCGGCCTCACCCTCCACAACACGGACGCGGACCTCGCTGCCATCGTCGACCGGCTCACGCGCGACGCCCGCGACCTCGCCGTGACCTACGGCGATGCGATCCCCGTGTCGGCGGTCTACCTCCCGCTCGTTCGTGCCGTGGCGGCCATCCGCGATGGGCACACGCAGGTGAGCCTGTACAACCAGACGGCCTACACCGAGACGCTCCTCTACGAGCGCGCCGACCGCGTCCCGTTCACCTTCCGCCTCATCCCCGAAGGCACAACTGCGCGGATGCTCGTCACCGGCGACGCGACGCCGGACCAGGTGCTGCCCGTGGGCACCGAGGTGTTGGCGCTCGACGGGCGTCCCGTGTCCGAGGTGATCGCTGTGCTGATGCCCTACACCTCCGCCGATGGCAGCAACGACGCCAAGCGCATCGGGCTCCTCCAGGTGGGCGACCTCGTCGCGCCCGCGGAGCGCTTCGATGTAGTCTACAGCCAGCACTTCGCGCCCGAGGGCGACCTCGCGCTCAGCGTTCGCACGCCCGACGGCGCCGAGCAGGCGCTCTCGGTGCCGCGCATGACCGCCGACGCCCGTCGTGACACGCTCTGGGCGCGCGACCCCGACCTGCCCCGTTCCCGCGACGACCTCCTCCACTACGATGTGCTCGACGACGGCACGGCGTATCTCCGCATCGGCTCGTTCGCCACGTTCAGCATGGACCTCGACTACGCGGCGTGGCTCACGGGCGCGTTCCAGACGTTCCGCGAGCGCGGGGCGGAGCGGCTCGTCGTGGACCTGCGCGGCAACGGCGGCGGCATGAACGACGCGGCGGTGCTACTCTACACCCACCTCATCGCGGAGCCGCTGGAGGTCACCCTGTGGGGCAGCATGACCGCCTACCAGTCGATTCCGGACCCCCTCCGCCCGCACCTCCGCTCGTGGGCCGACGACTTCTACGACCTCGGCGACCAGGTCACCCCGCAGGGCGACGGCACCTTTGCGTTCGCCCCGCCGCAGCCGATCCCAGTCGCGCCCGCGCCCGACGCCTTCGACGGCCGCACGGCGGTGCTGCTCGATGTGGGCCCGTCGTCGGCCACCTTCCTCCTGGCTGACGCGATCCAGCGGACCGGCATCGCGCCGCTCGTCGGGCAGACGACGGGTGGGAATCTGAAGGGCATTAACGGGGGGCAGATCGTGTTCCTCGAACTACCGCACACGGGCTTGGTGGTGGACATCCCGCTGATCGGGAGCCGTCCCCTCACGCCTGGCCCCGACCGTGGCGTGGTCCCGGATGTGCTCGTCGAGCCCGACGTTGCGGCGCTCGTCGCGGGGCGCGACCCTGAGCTGGAAGCCGCGCTGGCGTTCCTGACCCGTGCCCCCGAGCCGATGCCCGCGCCCGAGACGGCACCGGCACCGGCTTCTGGCGACGCCGACGCCGCGCTCCCCTTCGAGGCCCTCGCGGGCGACTGGACCGGCACGCTCACCTACACCGACTACGGCGACGACACCAGCCGGGCGACCCTGACCATCGCGGCGAGCGGGCGCACCCTGCGGCGCGGCGGCGTGCGCCTCGCGCTGCGCTACGTCGAACCCGACGGCTCCTCCGGGGGCATGGGCACGCGGACCCTGCGCGAGCGGGACGGCGCGGTCGAGTACGACGGCGAGACGTGGACCGAACTCGACCGCGCGGTGCACCCGGACGGCTTCCGCCTCGTGCTG
>JBCCLD010000317.1:0-5574 GCA_039027055.1 Bacteroidota bacterium | reverse complement strand
TGGCAGGCGGCGGCATCGGGCAGCGGACGGGCTCCGGTGAGTGCTCCCGCGAGCGCGTCGGCGACCGTAGCAGGCCTGGCATCGTCAAGGATGAGCGAGGCGTCGAGGCCGCGTACCGTCTCGGGGAGGCCGCCGACGGGCGTCACGAGCACCGGCGTGCCTGCTGCAAGCGACTCGATGGTGATGAGCCCGAAGCCTTCGAGCGCGACCGTCGGGACGATGCTCACGTCGGCGGCGCGGTAGGCGAGCGGGAGGTCCGCGTCGGGCAGGAAGCCGAGGAGCCGCACGTGTTCGGAAAGCCCGCGCGCCTCGATCTGCGCCTGGAGCGTCTCGGCGAGCGCGCCTTTGCCTGCGATCATCACCTGCACGTCGGGCACCTGCCGACGCACCGTCTCGACCGCTTCGATCAGCCCTTCCAGACCCATCCGGGGCTGAAGACGACGCACGGCGAGCACCGTCGGGCGGTCCGAGGCCCAGCCCAGCAACTCGCGCGCTTCTTTTCGACTGAGAGTAGAGTCGAACGCCGCCGCATCGACGCCGCCAGGAATGATCTCGATCTTGTCGAGTGCTACGCCGTAGCGGCTGTGGAGCACGTCGCGAAACGCCTCCGAGAGGACGATGAATCGGTCGGCGCGGCGGTAGACCTGCTGTTCGAGCTCCCACTTGGCCCGCGCGGCCAGACCAGACGCGCCCTCGACGGCCCCTTCGGCCGACCATGGTCCGTGAAAGTGCACCACGAGCGGCTGGTCGCTCATCGCGCCCAGGAGCGGGGCGGTGTAGAGCGCGAAGTGACTCACGAGCACATCCGGACGGAGCGCCTGGAGCATGCGGCGGCCTGTCGTGCGTGCCTGCCAGAGCCGCGTGGCCATGGGCGCGTCGGCGCGAGCGCAGGCCCGGACGCGGCCGTGCGTCTGCGCGGCAAGTCCCGTCGAGCCCGCCACGATGCCATGCACACCCACGCCTGCCTCGGGCAGCGCATCCATCAGGTGGTAGTACATCCGGTTGAGCCCGCCCGCCTGCTCAGGAAACCAGCCCATGCCGATTTGAAGCGTGAGGAGCGTCGCAGGGTTGCGCGGCGACACTGGCGGGGCAGCAGGACTCGGCAGCATAGCGGGAAGGGCTTAGGAGAGGGGCGCGGGCTCTGGCGTCACGCCGCACGCATCAACGAGCGCAGCATAGACGGCATCGGCCCGGGCCAGGAGGTCGATGCTGCGCTCGAGGTCGGCTTGCTTCTCGGCACGGCAGCGCTCTTGCTCCGGGCTGGTTGCCTTACGCGCGGCCCGTATCGACTCCACCTCGGCGCTGGCCCCGTCGCCCGAGAGCGCAGGTCCTGCGGCGAAGGCGGTACCGTAGCGGGCGTTGACCTCGGCGATGACGCCGCCGAAGTCGTGGATCGTGCGCGCGAACGGGCTCAGCACGAGACCGTCGGCCACCGGCAGCAGCGCGCGGTAGAAGGCGATGTAGCCGTTGAGCACCTGCGCCACGTCGAGGTGCGGCCACCGCGCGGTCGTAGAGAGGACCGCCTTGCCAGGCTCGCGAATCGTCACCACGGTCGGCAGTTCACGGCGCACGGCGCGGACGATCTGCGCCGCCGCGTGCATGTGGTGCGACATCGACACGGCGCGCGTCTGCCAGCTCTTAAAGAGATCGGCGGCGTATGAGTTGGCCGAGCCCTGGAAGCCGTCGATCACGAGTTCCGTGTCGGCGCGGAGGCGATGCTCCCGGGCGTCGTCGGCCCCGTAGCGTAGACCCGACTTGATCTGGTCCCACCAGATGTAGGGCTGGTAGAGCCAGAAGAGGGACACGTCCGACGAGAGCCGGGTGCGAAGGTCGAAGATGAGACGGCGCGGGTTCATCGTCTTCCCTCGATGCTGAGCAACGAAGTCTTTTTGACCGTGTCGCGTGCTACGTGCTCCAAGTCCGATGCGGACCGCACACGCATCACGCAACGTGTACTACTGCCGGTCACAACGTTGCGCGTCATGGGAAAATCGTTTGCGGGGACAGGGCGGGATTGCGACGCAGCAAGGCTACCAAGAAATGCGCCGGATTCACGAGCCGGAGGCCACGGGTGCCGTCGGATTCGCCGCAGCTTCGCGGACCACCTGCATCGGCACACCCGGCGCACGGCCAGCAGCGACCGCTTCGAAGACGGCAACGTAGGCATGTGCCATGTGCGCCCAGGTGTGCTGCTCGGCGATGGAGCGCCCTGCCTGGCCCATCCGTTCACGCAGCCCTGCATCGGTCGTGAGCCTGAACATGGCGTCGGCCAAGCCGACCACGTCGTCGGGATCGGCTAGGACCATGCCCGCCTCGGGTGCCACCAGCGCCGCAGCGCCCGCCGTGGATGCGGTGACGATGGGCTTCGCAGACGCCATCGCCTCGGTGACCACCAGGCCGAACGGGTCGTAGCGCGAGGGAAACACCACGAAGTCGGCCGCGCGCATGAGCGCGGGGAGGTCGCGGCGGAAGTCGAGGAACAGGACGTGGTTGCTGATGCCGAGGTCCTTGGCGAGCTGCGGGTACGGACTGCCTGCGACGCGTCCGGCTACGGCAAGCCGCAGCTCAGACGCGCCCGTATCGACGAGGCGGGCTAGGGCACGGAGCGCCCCGTCGAGGTTCTTGCGCGGCGTGCGGATGTCGCCCACGAAGAGTGCCACGGGCTTCGTGCCGGGCAGCCCGAGCGCGCGCCGGTCCTCCGGGGCCATCGATGCACTACGCGGTCCAGCGGGTCGAAATTCCTCGATATCGACGCCGTTGTTGACGACGGTGATTTTTTCTGGGGGCACGCCGATATCGACCAGCTCGTCCCGCACCCGCTCGGCCACGGCAACCACGCGCTTCGCCGCGGCGAAGGCACGACGTTCGAGGCGTGCGTTGACGCTTGTGTAGAGCTTGTGGTAGGCTCCGAAGACGCCGCCGCGCAGCTTCGAGACGTGGACAGGCGAGCGCAGCCACGCGCCATGAACGAAGTGCGCCACGTTGACGTCGGCGGGGGCGAACGTGACGAAGCCGTTGGCCACGACGAGGTCAAACGCGGAGCGATGCGCCTCCAGCCACCGGGCGCTGCGGCGGGCGAAGACGTGGTTCTTGACGAGCTGCGTCGGCCCGCGCCCGGGTTCGATGCGCTGCCACGTCACGGCGTCGCGGGCCGCGAGCGCGTCGTCCACGCGGGCGGCGACGAGGGTCACGGCGTGCCCGGTATCGACGAGCGCGTGCGCGATCTCGGCGTTGACACGGCCCTGGCCGTCGCCGCGGATCAGATTGTGAGTGACAAGGGCAAGGTGCATCGAGGTGGAGGGAGGGGGTCGACGCTAGCCGAGCTTGGTGCTCGAAGCAAGAGGTGGTGGTGGTGGCGTCGCTCTGCCAGGAGTATGGACGTGGGGCTAGGCAAGCACGAGTCTGGGATCGTCCTCTTCCTCGTCCAGCATGGCCTTTTCGGCCTCGAGTTCCTGTCGGCGTTTCGTGGTAAACTGGTCGAGCGCACCGATGAGGAACCAGCACCACGCCGCTAGGAAATACTCCGTCCCGCGCGTCCAGCCGCCGATGTGGATGAGCAGCATGCCGCCGATCGCCAAGGCGAGCGTGGTTCGCACCTGGAGGTAGTACCAGAACGCATTCCACCCGACCAGCAGCAGGATGCCGCCGTAGATCACCATGCCCATGAGGCCGAGCGAGAGGATGAGGTTCGTGTAGTCGATTTCGCTCGACTTGCGGTTGCCGCCGAATTTCTTCGCGGCCGGGGTCGTGGAGCCAAGGCCCAGGCCGAGCGGCGTCGAGAAGCCGGAGATGAACCCGCGCTCCATCATGTCGCCGTGCTTGCCGACGGTGGAGGTCTCGGCATCCATCGGATTGAGGAGGCCGTCGGCATTGCGGCCCACGAGCACGTCGGCCGCCCCGCTCTCCATCTCCATCGACGAGACCGCCGTGAGGCTATAGCCCGCCGCGCCAATCGTGATGACCACCGCGAGCACGAGCCTCGGCACCCACGACGCTGCGCTTTGGCTCGTGATCGCCCAGACGAGCGGGACGAGCGCGAGCACTTTCACGATGGGGCCGCGGCTTCCTATCAGGAACAGCGCGATGACCAGGAATGCTACGACGGGCAGCAGGTCGAGGCGCTTGCGCGTGGACACCATCGCCCAGAGCGCTACGATCGCCATCATCAGGAAGCCCGCGTACTCCGACGCCGCCGTGAACCAGGAGAACGGCCGGACCACGTCGCTGGCCACCCAGAGCGAGGAGTAGCCCTCCGTGTCGATCCACTCCTGCTCGAACGGTAGGAAGCCGACGAACACCTGGTAGAGCCCTAAGATGCCCGCGAGCACGGCGATGACCGGCATCGCGACGAGAACAAGCTTGTTGATCATCTCCTCGGTCGCGTAGATCTGCCCGAGCCAGAACCAGCACACCGGCACGATGGTGAAGAGCGTGCCTGCGATGCCGACGCTCATACCGCCCTGCGCCGGGTTTAGGATCTGAAGCGTCATCAGGATCAGCAGCGCCACGACCCACTTCGAGAGCGCGCTGTCGAACCGCAGCGACTTCGTGGCCACGAGCGACGCGACCATCAGCCCCACCACAAGCGGGGGGACGAGCAGAATCGGGTCCTGCCCCGAGTTCGGATACGTGATCGTGATGAACCGGCGGAAGTCGCCGAGGAAGCACAGAATCCCGAGCAGCACCACGATCATGAGGCGCGGCGTGACGCTGCCAGCGGCGATGAGGGCGAAGAGCATGCCGCCCGCAATCGCGAGCCGGGCTTGCTCCGTGGCGACCGCCCACCCGCAAAACAGCGCCACACCCAGCGTGATGAGCACGGGCTTGAGCGCCGTCCACTGGGACGGGCTGAGGCGAAGGTTGGCTGTGAGAGAACTCATAGGAGGCTGCTCATGGCGGTGAGTCAGGCAAGATGGCGGCGGACGAGTGTGGCAGCGCCGCGGGCAAGGCGCTCGGTGCTGAACTGAGCGGCGCGGGCACGAGCCCCGTTGGCGAGGCGCGCGCGCGCGGCTGGGTCGTCAGCAAGGCCACGCAGCACGTCAGCGAGGGCGGCAGGCTTGCCAGGCGGGACGAGCAGCCCGGACTCCGGCGTCACGATTTCGAGCGGGCCGCCGTGCGCTGTGGCAACGACGGGCTTACCCAGCGCCATGCCCTCTAAAATTACCATGCCAAACGGCTCGGGACCCGTCGAGGCGTGCACGAGCACGTCAAAGGCATTCATCCATTCCGGCACGTTCGGTTGATGCCCGACGAAGCGCAGCGGGTCGGCGACGCCGTGCTGCTCGGCGAGGGCCGCGAGTTCCCCCGGATAGGATGGCTCTGAAAAGTGCGGCCCGCCGACGACCACGAACACCGCGTCGGGATGCGCCTGCGCGACCTGTGCCACCGCCTCGACGAAGACGTGGATCCCCTTCCACTGCTGGAGTCGTCCCACGATGCCCGCGACGAAGGCGTCCGTCGGCAAATCGAGCTTCGCACGCACGTCCGCGACAGAGGGCAGCGCATCCGCGTCGAAGCGCGCGAGGTTGACGGCGGGATAGAGCACCTCGGCGCGGCGCGACGGCCAGAGGGTCG
>JBCCLD010000316.1:0-5580 GCA_039027055.1 Bacteroidota bacterium | reverse complement strand
GGCTCACGCTGTGCACGGTCGATCTCGGTGCGCTCAACGCGGACGGCGAGCCGGTGCAGATCGTCTGCGGCGCGCCGAATGTGGCGGCAGGGCAGAAGGTGCCCGTCGCGACGGTCGGGACGACGCTGATGCTGCCGTCGCGCAAGGACCCGCACACGAAGGAGCCGGTCCAGATCAAGAAGGGCAAGATCCGCGGCCAGGTGTCGTTTGGGATGATCTGCGCCGAGGACGAACTCGGCCTGGGCGACGACCACGACGGCATCCTCGTGCTGGACGAAAGCGCCGAGGTCGGAACCCCGTTCGCCGACTACCTCGAAGCGCAGGGCCTCGCCGAGCGCGACACGGTCATCGAGATCGCGATCACGCCCAACCGCCCCGACGCGACGAGCCATCTCGGCGTGGCGCGCGACGTGGCGGCGGTGACGCACCAGCACCTCGCGCCGCCCGTCGTGGACGAGCCCGAGGCGGGTGGTGCTGTTGCCGAGCACGTCGGCGTCGAGATTGAGGACGTGGCAGGCTGCCCTCGCTACACGGCGATGCTCATTCGCGGCGTCACCGTCGGCGAGTCGCCCGCGTGGCTCAGGCGCCGCCTCGAAGCCATCGGCGAGCGCCCGATCAACAACGTCGTGGACGTGACGAACTACGTCCTCTTCGAACTCGGCCAGCCGCTCCACGCCTTCGACGCCGACCTCCTCGCCGGTACTGACGGCCCCGATGGACGTGCTCGGGAGAGCACGATCCGCGTGCGCATGTCCGAGCCTGGTGAGACGTTCACCACCCTCGACGACGTCGAGCGGAAGCTTCCCGAGCACACGCTGATGATCTGCGACGCCGCGCGCTCGGTCGCCATCGCGGGCATCATGGGCGGGCAGAACTCCGAGGTGTCCGACGGCACCACGAACGTGCTGCTGGAGAGCGCCTACTTTGACCCCGTCACGATCCGCCGCGCCGCGAAGGGCCTCGGGCTCCAGACGAACGCGTCGTACCGCTTCGAGCGCGGTATCGACCCGAACGGCTCGGTCCGAGCGGCTGCGCGGGCCGCTGCGCTCATCGCCGAGTTGGCCGGTGGCGAGATCGTCCCCGGCGTCGTGGACGCCTATCCTACGCCCATCGCGCCGCGCGTGCTCTCGCTGCGTCCGACGCGCGTTGCGCAGGTGCTCGGGGTGGACATTGCAGCCGACGAGATCGTCCGGCTCCTGAGTGCCATCGGCATCGCCGTGGACGACGACGCGGGCACAACGCTCGCGGCCTTCGCCGAGGGCGTGCTGCTGGGCGAGACGCCGGAGGAGGCGGCCGAGTCCGCGGAAGAGGCGGCGCTACGCTGCACTGTCCCGACGTACCGCCCCGACATCGAGCGCGAGATCGACCTCGTCGAGGAAGTCGCACGGCTCTACGGCTACAACAACATTCCGCAGCCGGACCGCACGCTGGTGCCGCTGCGCCCGCAGCCGCTCCCGCCGAGCATCGCGCTGCGCCACCGTGCGCTCCGGCACCTCGTCGGGCTGGGCTTCCGCGAGGTCTACACCAACTCGCTGCTGCCGCACGCCGTCGCCGAGCAGTTTGCCGCGGAGTCGCTCGTGGGCGCCCCGTGGACGGTCGCGGCGACGCTCAACCCGCAGTCGGAAGAGATGGCAGTGCTGCGCTCGAGCCTGCTGCCAGGCCTGCTCACGGCGATAGCGTACAACCAGAACCGCGGTGCGGGCGCGCTCCGCCTCGCCGAGTTCGGCCACGTCTACGGCCGCACCACCGACGCCGCTCGCACGGCGGAGTCGCCGGTGGAAGGCTACCGTGAGCGCACGAACCTGATCATCGGGATGAGCGGTCGCGTGCAGGACGCTGGGTGGGACCACGCCGCCCGCGCCGTCGACTTCTACGACGTGAAAGGCGTCGTCGCGCACGTCCTCGACAGCCTCGGTCTTCCCCTCGACAGCACGAGCGTGTTCACTGAAGCCATCACGTCGGGCGATGAGTTGCTCGCCTACCGCCTCGACCTGAAGCTGCCCGGACGCGGCGGTGGAGTCTTCGTTGGCACCATTGCGCGGGTGTCGGATGCGCTCATGGAGCAGCTTGCCCTCCAACAGCCGGTCTTCTTTGCTGAGCTCGACTGGGACGCGCTCGTGAGGCGCGCTGCGAAGCGTCTCGGCGGCCGCTACGAGCCGATCAGCCGCTTCCCCGTGGTCGAGCGCGATCTTGCCGTGGCCGTCGCGTCCGGCGAGCCCGTCGGACCGATGCTGCAGACCGTGCGCAAAGCGGGCGGCAAGCTCCTGCAAGACGCCCGCGTGTTCGACCTCTACGAAGGCGAGCGCATCGAGGCTGGGCAGAAGTCCGTCGCTTTTGCGCTCCGGTTCGGAGCCGACCGCACGCTCACCGACAAGCAGGTCGACAAACAGATGAAGGGCATCCTGAAGCAACTCACCCGCGAACACGACGCTACGCTACGAGGGTAGCACGAGACGAAGAACCGGAGAGGGGACGAGACGGTGAGTGGATTGGTGCCTGCTTGCTTCCCGAACCCACACCTCCCCGTTTCTCCGTCTCCGCGGCTCGTCCGTTCGCGCTACGCCGTTTTCTTCCTCGGCGCGACGCCGTACCTTTAGGGTCCGTACCACCTCCCACGCTCATGCCTACGGACGTCCCCACGCCTGCGAACCGAGCGCCGTACCTCGACGGGCTGACCCGGCTGCGCGCGCGCGTGGAGGCCGCGGCGCTGGAGATCGAGCGGCTGCGAGAGGAAAACATCCGGCTTGCCGAGCGCATTGCCGAGTTGGAGATGGACGAGTCAGACCGCCCCACGCTCCCGCTCGAAGGCGACCGCGCGGCGATGCGCTCGCAAGTGCAGCGCTTCCTCGCCACCGTCGACGCCCTACTCGCCCGGCCTGCAGACGGCCGCTCTCCTTCTGACGCTGACTAGCCCACCGCCTCAGCCATGCCCGACCTCCATCCGGCGGACGTGCGCTCCATCCGCGTCCGCATTCTCGACCGCGACTACCCGCTCAAGGTCCGAGGCGATAAGGAAGCCCTGACGCGCTCGCTGGCGGACTATGTCAACGCTCGGCTCAATCAGCTGAAACGACAGATCCCGAACCAGCCTGACCTTACGCTAGCCGTGCTTGCCCTGCTGCAGTTCGCCGAGGAACTCGACATCCGCGAGGCACAGCTTTCGCAACTGAGCGCGGCGATTGAAGCAGAGACGGCTGCACTCGCGCACCATCTGGATGCCGTACTCGACGAGGCGGACTAGGGCGCTACCCTAACGCACTCGCGTCTTTGAGCAGCTTCAACAGGCCTTCGCACGAGTCCGCGGAACAGCGTGCACGGGATCGTCTATCAGGTGCGGTCCGGCATGGCGCTTGCGCTAGTCCGGACGACCGGCTGTAGCCCCGAACGAGAACCCTGACAATGATCCTCTCGGGAGCCTTCCTTCATGCCTGACCAGCAGGCCACACGCGCGCTTCGGCGCGTGCACCCGCGCGGGTTCGCCCACCGGGACCGTGGAAGCAGAGAGGGCGTGGGCGGCCCCCACCATGTGCATGAGAGGGTTCCTCTTTCCCCGCTGCGGTTGGTTTCAATGCCCCGTCGGTTGTCCGGCGGGGCGTTTTTTTTGCCCACGGCCATGCATGGGGCCTGGGGGTCGGTGAACGTTCCCATTCGAACACCGCTAGGGAAATGGCGTAGGTTTCCAGCCACCCACTCACCCCCTCGACTATGTCCTCATTCACGGTACTCCTGCTCGTCATCGACGCGGTCATTGCGCTCACGGTAGGCGCGCTTGCAGGGCGCTGGTTCAAAGGGCAAGCCCTCGCCGAACGTATGGCGGAGTCGCGCGCGCGCGCCGAGCGGGTCCGCGCCGAGGGCGAAGCGCTGAAGGTGGAGAGCACAGCGAAGCTCAAGGAGCTTAAGGCCCGCCGCCGCCGCCTCGACCAGAAGGCCACGGAGGTACGCGAGCGCCAGCGTCTCGAACAGGAGGCGCTAGATGCCCAGCGCGCCCAAATCGACATGCGGGGCGAGCGCACCGGGGAACACGAGGCCGCGCTCCGGCAGGCGGCCGACGCGCTCGACGCGCTCACCCGCGAGGCCGAGCAGCGCCGGGCCGAGACCGAAGACCTCCGCGCCATCGTCCAGAAGAACGCCGCCGCCTTCGGCCGCCGCCAGCAAGAGATCGCGGCTCGTGAGCACGAACTCGACGCCCGCGCGGAGAAAATTGCCCGCGAGGAAGAGCGGCTGGAGCGGCTCACCGACGAGTACTTCCGCAAGCTGGAGGCCGCGTCCGGCGTCTCGAAGCGCGAGGCACTCCGGCGCCTCAATGACGAACTCGTCCGCGAGGCAAAGCTTTCCGCCGCCGCGCTTGTCAAGAACGTCCGCGACGAGGCGAAGGCGAAGGCCAAGCGGGCCGCTCGCGAGGTCGTGCTGACCGCCATCCAGCGGACCGCTGCCGAGAACACCATCGAGAACACCGTGTCGGTGGTGACGCTGCAGTCGGACGACATGAAGGGCCGCATCATCGGGCGCGAGGGCCGCAACATCCGCGCGTTCGAGGCCGCCACCGGCGTCGAGGTGATCGTGGACGACACGCCCGAGGCCGTCTTGCTCTCCGCGTTCGACCCCGTCCGCCGCGAGGTCGCGCGCCTCTCGATGGTCGAGCTCCTCCAGGACGGCCGCATCCACCCCGGCCGCATCGAAGAGGTCGTCGAGCAAAAGCAGGTCGAGCTCGACGAGGAGATCGTGCTCGCGGGCGAAGAGGCGGCGCTCGACCTCGAACTGCCTGGCCTACACCCCGAGTTAGTTCGCCTCGTTGGGCGGATGCGCTACCGCGCGTCGTACGGCCAGAACCTGCTCATGCACTCGAAGGAGACGGCGCGCCTCGCGTCGCTGATGGCGTCGGAGTTGGGCCTCGACGCGCGCAAGGCCCGCCGCGCGGGGCTGCTGCATGACATCGGCAAAGTCGTCGAGGAGAATCTCGAGAAGCCGCACGCCCTCGCCGGGGCTGAACTCGCCCGGCGCTACGGCGAGCACCCTGATGTGGTCAACGCCATCGGCGCGCACCACGACGAGATTGAGATGACGACGCTCGTCGCTCCGCTGGTGCAGGCGGCCGACGCCGTGAGCGGCGCACGTCCCGGTGCCCGTCGCGAGGCGCTGGAGAACTATGTGCAGCGCCTCAAGAACCTTGAAGCCATCGCCGACTCGTTCGCGGGCGTCGAGCGCGTCTACGCTATCCAGGCGGGCCGCGAACTCCGCGTGATCGTGACGCCCGACATCGTCACCGACGCCGTCGCCGAGCAGCTCGCCATCGACATCGCCTCGCGCATTGAGCAGGAGCTGCAGTACCCCGGCCACATCCGCGTGACGGTCATCCGCGAGACGCGTGCCACGTCGTACGCACGGTAGGGTCCCCGCTCTCAGGGGTTAGCCGACGGCCTTTTTGGATAGCGTGTCCATTTCTCGCGCTCAAACAGTACCTTATACCAACTCCGCTTGCAGAGTTGGGTATGAACGTGTGGACGGTTGACCGTGTGGACGAGGAGGCCCACCTTCACACGTGGACACCTTCACACGTGGACGCGCGGATGGGACATCCGC
>JBCCLD010000315.1:0-5603 GCA_039027055.1 Bacteroidota bacterium | reverse complement strand
GGCACCCGGACTACACGGACGAGGGCGGCATCAACCAGTACGACCACGCGCTCACAACCCTACGGAACGCGCTCAGCGTCGCCGACATCGACGGCGACGGCACACTGGACCGCCTCGTCCCCGCCGGGGTCGTCTGGATGCAGGGCGAGGCCGACGCTTACGACAGCCAGGCGGCCGCCGACGACTACCGCGCGAACATCGAGCGCCTGATGGACCTGCTACGCGCAGCGTTGCGCGTGGACGACCTACCCGTGGTGGTGGGGAAGGTGACCGACTCCGGGATGGCAGACGACGGCACGGTGATGGACTTCATCGGGACGGTGCAAGCGGCGCAGCAGGACATCGTGGCGAGCGACCCGTGCGCCTCGTTCGTCACGGCCACAGACTCTCTGGGCTACCTCGACGACGGCTGGCACTACGACACGGAGGGGTTCGTCCGCATGGGCGTCGCCTTCGCCGAGGCCATGAGCGCCCTGGAGCAGGAGTGCGGCCGCACGCAGGTTGAACGCCGAGGAGCGTAGCGACTATGGAGGCAGCAGGCATCTACGTCGAAGCCACCGTGCAGGGCTCGATGGACGAGTTGTGGGACAAGACCCAGGACCCGGCGCTCCACGAGCAGTGGGACCTCCGGTTCTCCGAGATCCACTACCTCCCGCGTGACGGCGCGGACGAGAACCAGCGCTTCCGCTACGCAACGCGCATCGGCTTCGGGCTGCGCATCGAGGGCGACGGCGAGAGCGTGGCGGAGAAGCGCTCCCCGGACGGCGTCCGCACCTCGGCGCTCAAGTTCTCCTCGAACGACCCCAAGTCGCTCATCCGCGAGGGCAGCGGCTACTGGCGCTACGTCCCCACGCCGGACGGCGTCCGCTTCCTGACGTGGTACAGCTACAAGACGCGGCACGCGGCCGTCGGGCGAGCGTTCGACCGGTTCGCGTTCCGCCCGGCGATGGGCTGGGCGACGGCGTGGAGCTTCGACTGCCTGCGGCTCTGGATCGAGCAGGGCATCCCGCCTCGGGTGAGCGTCCGGCGCGCGCAGACCTACGCGGTGGCTCGGATCGCCCTCGCGCTGCTCTTCTTGTACCATGGCCTCGTGCCCAAGCTGCTCGCGCAGCACCCCGACGAGCTGGCGCTCGTCCTCGCAGGCGGCGTGTCGCCGTCCGTGGCCCCCTTCGTTGTGCAAGCCATCGGGACGGCTGAGGTGCTCTGGGCTGGGCTGCTCTTCGTCCTGTGGCGCGCGCGCTGGCCCCTCGTGTTGACAGCGGCGCTCATGGTCGTCGCGCTCGCCTCGGTCGCGGCGACGGCGCCCGGCTACCTCGTGGCCGCGTTCAACCCGGTGACGCTGAATCTGGCGGTGATCGCCCTGTGCGGGGTGGCCTGGCTCTCGGGGGCGGACCTACCGTCGGCCCGTCGCTGCCTGCGCATCCGCCCCGACCCTGCGCAACCCCTCTCCACTTAACTCGTCTCGCTCGAACGCGACCCCATGAACTCGATCTACCGCCGTGCCCTCGGGTCGGACTTCGACCGGCTGCATCCGATGATCCAGCGCCGGTTTGGCTTGAGCAGCGACGGCCCCCGCGCCTCCATTGGGCGCGGCGTGATGGAAGAAGTCTGGCGCGGCAAGCCCTACACGCTCCCGTTCCTCTACCTGGGAACGTGGCGGAATATCATGTTTCCCGACCGCATGCGAGACGTGCCCTTCACGATCGAGAACTACGCTTACCGCGATCCACTCGGCCGCGAGACCGTCACGTGGGTGCGCACGTTCAGCGGTGCCCGCCCTCGCCGGTTCGACGCGTACATGATCTACAGCGAGGACCGCGGTCGGATCATCGACTACCTCGGCACGCACCAGCACCTCGCCGTGGACATCGAGATGGAGGTCGATGAGCAGGGCGGGCTGCGGCTGCGCTCGGGCGCGCAGCGGTTCTACGAAGGCCCCGTCGCTTTCCGCTTTCCGATGGCGCTCTCGGGCATCGCCGACGTGCGCGAGTGGTACGACGACGAGGCCGCGTGCTTCCGCATCGACGTACGGGTGACCAACCAGCGCTGGGGGCCGCTCTTCGGCTACCGCGGGCACTTCCAGGCCGAGTGGCCCGACTCGACGGACGCCGAGGTGCCAGCACGCCTGCTCCCGAGGCGCGTTGAGGCGCGCGACTGATTCGGACTGGTGATACGATGTCAGCAGGGCTCTGCGGTACGTACCCCGCACCCGAGTACCGGATCGAGGTCAGCACGCACCCCCCTAACTCCCTCCTTCCCATGCCCTACACTGATAAAGCTGGGGAGCGCGTCGATAGGACACAACTTGAGTTACACACGTCCAGACCCCAGATCGGCCCCGACGGTCAAGTCAGACCACGACGATGCGTCCGGACCTGGTCAAATGCCTCCGGTTCGACTGGCCCTGTACACGAGCCTCGCGATGCTGGCGTTTGCCGGGAACTCGCTGCTGTGCCGCAGCACTAGTGCATGGACAACTGGTCTTTTGCGATATCTGAAGCCATGTACGGAAGCCGCTAAGGCAGTTCCCCTCCTGGACAGAGCCTGCCCTCGCGAACGCGGGGGAGGGGACAGGGGTGGTTGACCGAATCAGCTACCCTGTCACGTCCAAAGCCGAACGCGCAGACGACGCCTTGAGTGTGCACTAGCATCGCCTCCTGCAGCCAAGCACGGGCGCTGCGCGTCGCCTTGCGTTCGTTTCTTGACGTATCTGGTCCTTCCAACCCTGCTTCAGGTCGCCATGCGTCGAGCCGCACCCACGCGTCGAACTGTACCCGCGCGCGTTGTCCTCCTTGCGTTCAGCATGCTTGTGGGTGCGGTGGGCTGCGCAGAGGCGAGCCGCATCGTGGCGGATACAGAAGACGGCAGTGTGCTCGTCCTCGGCGACTCGGTGATGGAGTGGAATGCTGACCAGGAAGCAGCCATCGCCGACGTGATCGCTGCGGAGCTCGACCGAGCGGTGGTCAACGCGGGCGTGTCGGGGGCCCGGCTGAGCATGCCCGCGACCAACGCGAAGCGCGGAGAACTTGGCTACGACATTCGGGCACAGTACCGGCCCCGCGGATGGGAATGGGTCGTGATGGATGCCGGTGCGAACGACCTCGGGGGCGAATGCCGGTGCGGTCCGTGCGAGCGCACCTTGGACGCGATGGTGAGTGACGATGGCCAAGCGGGCGAGTACCCCGACTTCGTCCGTAGCGTCGTCAACGACGGCAGCCGCGTGCTCGTGATGGGCTACTACCTGCCGCCCACGCGAGAACAGACCAGCTTCGCGCGGTGCGCGGACGAGTTGGCGTCGCTCAACGCCCGCCTCGAACGCATGGCCGACGCCCTCGACCGCGTCTACTACGCCTCGGCCGACGTGGTAATCGACCCGGCCGACCTGGCCCTCTTCGACGACGACCGGGTGCATCCTTCGGTGGAGGGGTCGCGGTTGATCGGGCTGCACCTGGCCGAAGCCATTCGTGCTGCAGAGGAGCAGTGAGCGCCCAGCCGTGAGAACGTATATCCTACTACGCCCCAGGCTCCTAGCCCAGCGAGAATGGCCCGCGGCGATTGCAGTCGCGCCGGTCGTCGCAGCGGTCGGTGCCGTGGTGCGCCACGACCATCAAGCTCGACCTGGTAGCGCACGGCGTGATTGCGCGCTTCGCGAAGGGGACGGCGTAGCAACTGCGGAGCCCCGCGTCATGAGGACGGCGTCATGATGGGGCTGCTGGTCTTGCTTGTCTCGCTGGGCCTGATCGCTGGCGGGGTCTGGGAGGTCCGGCAGCCGGATGTGCCGGACGACGAGGACGTGTTCGGCGACGAGCGCTCCTGGACGGCGCTCTTCCGGCACTATGGCTACATGCTCATCGTGCTAGGGAGCTTCGGAGTTGCAGTCGCGCTGCTGATCTTGACGCAGGGCTAAACACAAACGCTGAAGTTGTGTCGGGTCGGCAGTTCACTACCCAACCTTCAACACAGGAAGTTTGGACTGATTTGACCGATTTGCGCCGAGCAGATCCGCCATGTTCATCGCGTTTGTACTTCGTGCTCCGACACAGCAATGCTGTCGGGTTCTGGCGCGCCTGCACCGCCCGCTGCTGTGTTGGATTCGCTCGCCATGTCCCCGTTATTACTCCACCCCATCGCGGTGGGCTCAGCCGCCTTGCCGCGCACGTCGCCCTCATCGCCCCGACCTACTCCTTGTGTCGCAGCACTAGCGCCAGCGGTCGTCGCCTGCGGCGATCATCGGCGCGCGCGCACCACGAGCAGCACGCCGCCTACCACGATGCCCGCACCGAGGAGCGTGAGCGCGTCGGGCACAGTCCCAAAGAAGAGCAGGCCCCAGACGAACGCGAAGACGACCTGGAGGTAGCCCACCGCCGAGGCGCGCCCGGCGGCTTCGAGGTGCAGCCCGCGCGTGAGACAGAGCTGCGCGATGTGCGTCATCACGCCCACCATCAGGAGCCACAGCCATGTCCGTCCGCTCGGGAGCACCCACGGTGCGAACGCCCCTCGTCCCTCCAGGCCCAGCACCTCCGTGAACGCGAACGGCAGCGCCCCAAGCGCGCCCACCCACGAGAACCACAAGATCACGACGAGCGCGTGGTCGGTGTCTTTGAGCTTTCGCACAAACGTGTAGGCCGCGCCGGACAAGAAGGCTCCGCAGAGGGCCGCATAGACAATCCACGCCGGGTAGGACGCCTCGATGCTCGAAAAGACGAACGACGGCTTCGCGATGAGCGTCACGCCGACGAGGCTCAGCGCGATGGCGACGAGCACGACCGGGCGCACGCGCTCGTGGAGAAACAGCCCGGCGAGCAAAGCCGTGTGGACGGGTGCGGTGTTGTAGATCGTCGCGGCGTCGCCAAGGGGGATCTCGGTGAGGGCGAAGTAGAAGATGCTCAGCGCCGTGAAACCCGAGAAGCCGCGCAGGAACAGCGTGCGCCGGTCCACCCCACGCGAGGTCACGCCCGTCTGCCAGAGCATCGCATAGGTGAGCACGAGCATCACCGCACAGCGTGCGAAGACGATCTGCATGCTTGGGACCCCGGCCTGCCCGGACAGCTTCACGAAGAGCGCCATGAGGCTGAAAAAGAACGCTGACCCCGCCATGTAGCGCAGGCCGATTGGGACGCGGTGCCAGGCAGCGAGCGGTGAGCGGGGCGCAGAGGTAGGGGTCAAGCTGGGAGACCACGCTGAAAGACGAGGGGCGAGCGACGACGGCCCCGGACTACGAGCCCAGGCAGGCGGTGTTCGTAGGCGGCGCGGGGTGCAACCGCTTCCACAGGGGGGCTTGCCGGGGTATTCACGCGCAGCACGTGCATCAGCATGGGCCGAACGCGGAACCGCATTGCGCACGTACCACCGTTGGCGTGTACGTTGGGGAATCCACGTCATAAAACCGCTGAGGCTCATGCGTATCGCTCTAGCACTTCTACTCGCAGCTCTTCTCGGCCTAGCACCTGCTCAAGCACAAACCGACAGCCCATACGCCGAGGTGTGCTTCGCCCAGCCCATGGCCACGCTCGTCCCCGAGCTCGCCCAAGCCGAGCTCGCCCTCGACCACCCCCACCCCCACAAGACCCCCACCGGCCTCGAGACCTGCGCCGTGCTCAACG
>JBCCLD010000314.1:0-5604 GCA_039027055.1 Bacteroidota bacterium | reverse complement strand
CCGTGACCTAGCCCTGCGTAACCGCCTCAGTCGTTGCACCCAGCCTCTCCAGCAGGCTCCGATACCATGCCGTCGCGGCCTCAACCTGGTCAGCGAGTTCGTGGTGGCCCCAGACGAGCGAGAGGGTGCGCCGCGTGCCGTCGTGCGTCTTCGTGCGCTGGCTGTCCTTGACGCCATTCGCGCAGGGACCGCCGCTGTCAAACAGGCAGAGTAGGCCGCTCAGGTCGATGCTCTGCCCGCTGGTGTTGAAGACATAGCTCGCGCCGTTCTCGGCGAGACCGACACGGAACGGCGCGGCCGCGCCGTCGAGGTCTACGACGCTGATCGGCAGGCCACTGTGCAGCGAGACGACGTTGCAGGCGTCCACGACGGCGTTGATCGAGCCGAGCTTGCCGTTTTCGGCAGCGCGGACGAGGTATTCCGACGCGGGCTTGCCGCGTCCGGTGGGCTTGTAGCCACCGTGCCTGAGGAGATTGCGCGACGTGGCGCGGATCGTCTCTGAGCGCTGCACCGGAGCCTCGGCGTCAAGAGCGAGCAGCGCGGTCAGCCAGTCCGGTGGGGGCGTCTCGCCGAGCGGCGCGGCGAGCGTCGTCTCGAACGCGGCGAGATGGAGCAGCGGATGCGGGTCGACGGAGAGGGTCATCAGCCTTCGGCTTCGCGCTCGCGGGTGACGAAGTCGGCGAACGACTCGTCCTCGTAGGCCCCCTCCGCGAAGTAGCGCAGGGCGAGCATGAACTCCGGGGCCTCGCGGTAGCCCGGCAGCACCCAGTGCTGCGAGCCGTCCGGCTTCATGAACACCGTCGTCGGGGTGCCCCGCATGCCGAGGTCGGCGGCCAGCTGCGCCTCCATGACCGACGCGTCGGCGAACTGCATCACGGCGCGGCTCTCCGTGTTGACGCGGACCGACTGGAAGTGCTCGTTGAGGTAGGCCTGGACGGTCTCGTCGCCGTAGACGTCCTGGTCGATCTTGTCACACCAGCCGCACCACGTTGCGTAGCCCGCAAGCAGGATGAAGTCGCCGTCCTGCGGCGCGTTCTGCGACGCCTCGCCGAAGGTGACCCAGTTGATGCCCGCCGGCGCGCCTGCCGGGTCCGTGGCGACGGGAGCGCTCGGGACGGCGTCGTCCTGAGCCTGCGTAGGCGCTGCCAGGACGAGAAAGGCAGCGAGCAAACCAAAGCGGAAAAACGACATGATGGAGTCTGTGTGGGGAACGTAGAGTGGGGGGAGCACAAGCCGAGAGCGTGAACGCCGGACTCGTCGCATATCGCGTGCCGCTCTAAGAGGCGGTTTGGTAAGGGAGGCTCTGTTGGTAAGGGAGGCTCTGGCCAAAAGCGCGTGAGACGATTGCCCTCAAGGCGCGTGAAGCAGACGATGTCGACCGGGCCTCGGCCGCGTCCGCATCGGCGATGCAGCGCAACGCCGAGGGCGGTCTGTCCCAGCCGCTTGCAGCCGGGCAGCACGCTTGCCCAGCCTTAAGGGAGAGACATCAGCGCGGCGTACGCGTCCACGAACGCGGCGTTCTCCCGTTCCGCGTTGAATTCGTCGAACACCTGGGGAATCGAGTCCAGCGCGTCGCGTCGGAGCGCGGCATCGTGCGCCACACGGCGTAGTGCGTCCACGAGGGCCGGCCGGTCATTCACGTCCACGGCGAGGCCTACACCGTAGTCGCGCACTACGCGTCCCAACTCGGGGAGGTCCGAGGCAACGACGGGGAGGCCTGCGGCGAGGTACTCGAAGAGCTTGTTGGGCAGGCTCAGGCGCAGGCTCTCCGTGCGCGGCTCGATGAGCACGAGGCCTACGTCCGCCGATGCGGTAAGCGTCGGCAGTTCGTCGGGGGGCGTGAACGGGACGAAGTGCACGCGGTCCCGCACCGGCGCGGCTAAGCGTCGGGCCTCCGCCTCGAACGGCCCCTCGCCGATCACGACGAGCGCCACGTCCGGCACGTCGCGTAGCGCGTCCAGCGTCTGCGGCAGCCCGCGCCCGACGCGCAGGAGGCCCTGGTAGAGCAAAATCGGCACGGCGGCGGGGATGCCGAGGGTGTCGCGGAGCGCCGTCGTGCGCGGGACCGTACTGAGGCGCGGTAGGTTGTGCTGCACCATCGGCCGGGCGATGCCATACGCCGCCGCGAGCCGGTCGGCGATGGCCCCATTGACCGTCAGCACGAGGTCAGCGCGCCGGATATGCCGCGCCTCGACGGTGCGCCAGAGCCAGCGCTTGAGGGGGGCGTCCTCGGTGGCATCGAGGTGGGCGTAGAGTTCGCGGCTGTCGAAGACGATCGGGCGGCCTGTGCGCCGAGCAGCACGCGCCATCGCCGGGAGTGTGTAGAGGTCGCTTGCGTGCCACAGGTCCACGGACTGATCGGCAGCGAGGTCACGGGCAGCGCTAACGAAGTGCCGATGCGCTTGCCAGAAAAAGCGTGGCCCGCCACCGGTGGGCCTGGGCACGGCGCGGAGCACGACCCCGTCGGGCAACACACCCGTGCGGCTCGTTTCGAACGCCAGCACCTCGACGGTGGCCCCCGCTTCCGTCAGCGCGATCAGCTGCCGCAGCGCCCGCGACGACCCCGTCACGTCGCCCACGTAGGCGAACGCGACGGTGCGATGGGAGAGGGGCGGCAGTGAGGCGGACATAGCTGGGTGAACGCGCGGGCGTCGAAGATCGTCCATCGCCGCGACATCCATCGTCACGAAAAAAAGCGGCCCTCCGAAGAGGACCGCCCCAGGGCCTGGCCGTGGTGGTGTCGGTAGACCGCTAGCGCACGTTCTTGTAGAAGCGGAAGCGCCAGGGGTCGATGTTGTGGTTGGGGAGTACGATCGGGCTGTAGCCCTCGACCCAGTACGGCTTGGCGAAGTCCTTCATGGAGCGCTCGCTGTAGAAGTGGCGCGTGCGCTTCGAGAAGGGCCGGGTGGCCTCGTCGGCCCAGTAGGTCTCGTGGGCGATGCGGAGGGCGTTTTGCCAGCCGCGCCACCGGCTCTGGGGCGTGAGTGAGGCGTAGAAGCGCCGCTTGCCCGAGGAGGCGTTGAAGGCCGAGAACTGGTACGGGTCGAGGACAACCTCACGGTACGAGTCCTGGCCCCGGTAGCGGGTGTCCACGCGGTTGCGGACGACCCAGGCGACGAGTTCTTGCTCGTCGGCACGTTTGGTTTCAGAGTAGATGCAGCGGGCGAGCCAGAGGACATCGTCCGAGACCGCATCGAGGGAGAAGTCCGGCACGCGCTCGACCATGGGGGCCGAAAGCTCGGTCGGAATGGAGACCAGCGTCTCCGTGTCGTCAGCCGCCGGTGTCATGATCGTGGCGAGGAGCGGCAGGATGCCGATCGCGGCCAGCGAGTAGAAGCCCAGGCGCGGCTTACGGGTGAAGATCTTCATGCGAAGGTGTGCTCGTTCAACAAACAACGCCTCTTGGGAGAGTGTCGGGAGGCGTGCTCGGCGCACGACGCGAGGGAAAGGCGCGTCAAACCGAGGGCCGGTCCAACAGGGGCGTCATCAGGATGGTCCGCATGCTCTGCCAAGACCTTACCAAACTGGAAGACGGGGGTCCCATTTTGAGACAACGGCTATGAAGACCGCATGGCGCTACGGTCAACGGACGGTGCGGATGCACGGGAGGGGCGTTTCTGAGCGATTCACAAGGCGGCGCACGGGCGCCTGAGGGCGTTGGGAGCTTTGATGAAGCGATTCGGGTGCGCTTTCACACCATCTCGATGTGCACATACCATGGACGAAGCGCTTCCGGCCAATCCGGCCCCGCCGAGGTGTCCCTCCCAGTGCACAGCCTTTCACACCCCTGACCGCTCGATTGCACACTGCCCATGCCACCCCGTCCGCTCCGGCTCCTCGCCGATGCCAACATCCCGTTTCTTCACAAGGCGTTCGACCGCTACGGCTCCGTCGAGGTGCGTCCGGGCGCAGAAATTCTACCCGGCACGCTGTCCGAAACCGACATCCTGCTCGTCCGCAGCGTCACGCCGGTGAACGAGGCCCTGCTCGCGGGCACCCCCGTCCGCTTCGTCGGCACCGCCACAGCGGGGACCGACCACATCGACACCAACTGGCTCGCGTCGCAGGGCATCGCGTTCGCCTCCGCGCCCGGCTCGAACGCCCAATCGGTGGTGGAATACGTTCTCGCTGCCTTGTTCTATATGCAAGGCGGTCCGGCAGGGTGGGCCTTCAGAGGGAAGACCGTCGGCGTCGTGGGCTGTGGGCAGGTCGGTGGGCGGCTTCGGAAGCGGCTTCCCCACCTAGGTTTTCGCGTCCTCGCCTGCGATCCGCCGCTTTCAGAGGCTGCCGAAGCCCGAGGAGAGCCGCACGATTTCGTTTCCCTACAGACGGTTCTCGATGAAGCGGACATCATCACCCTCCACACGCCGCTGACGCGTGACGGGCCACATCCAACGCATCACCTGATTGGGCTGCGTGAGCTTATTCGTCTGGAACGACGCGGCGTTGATCGAAACGTGCTGCTCATCAATGCAGCACGGGGGGCTGTGGTCGACAACAAGGCACTCCGTGATGTGCTTAGGGACGGCATCCTCGCGGGAGCCATCCTCGACGTGTGGGAGAACGAGCCTACGCCCGATCCCGAACTGGTTCGTCTTGCTCTCGTCGCCACGCCACACATCGCGGGCTACGCCTACGACGGCAAAGTGGCAGGGACCACGATGCTTGTGGATGCGCTCGACGCGTGGCTTCAGGCACACCCTCAGGAAGCGGGTCGCATCCCCGCAAGGATTCCGGCAAAATGGGACGCGGAAGACGTACTCGGGTCCGATGGCCAGCGCCTGCTCGAAGGACCGTTCTGGGGAGGCCCTGATGGCAACCTCTCAGATGGCATCGTCGGCTACTTGCTCCGTCGAGTCTATGATCTCAGCGCCGACGATGCGCGCTTCCGCAAGCTCCTCGACCTTCCTTCGACGGAGCACGCCGCTTACTTCCGCGACCTACGCAAGACCTATCCGAAGCGCCGCCATTTCGACCGCTTTACCGTCGATCACCACCTCCCTGACTACCTCAGTGATGCCGTGACGAAAGGGCTGGGCTTACAGATCGAGCAACGCTGATTCTCCGCACACGCTCGAATGATTCAATCCATGTCATCCTGAGCTTGACTCAGAGCCGAAGGCCGGCGAAGCCAATCTCTACCGACCGCAGTGCTCCGGTGCATCGCTGAGATGCTGAACCAAGTTCAGCATAACACGGTGGAGAGACTGAAACAGGTCGAGCAACGTTGAACTGCGACCCTCGACCTGCGACCCTCGACCTGCGACCTACGACCCCGACCCGTAGCTCCGGAGGAAGCCGTCGCGGTTGCGCCAGTCGGCGCGGGTCTTGACGTGGAGCTGGAGGTAGAGCGCGCGCCCGGTGAAGGCCTCGATCTCGCGGCGGGCGGCGGCCCCGAGACGTTTGAGCGCTGCGCCGCGCTTGCCGATCAAGATGCCCTTCTGCGCATCGCGCTCGACGACGATCTCGCAGTCGCAGAAGTCCTTCTGGCCCGCGCGCTCCTCGTAGACGGTCACGTTCACCTGCGCCGAGTAGGGGACCTCGTCGCGGAACTGCTTGAAGATCTGCTCGCGCACGATCTCCGCGATGAAGAAGCGCTCCGGG
>JBCCLD010000313.1:0-5620 GCA_039027055.1 Bacteroidota bacterium | reverse complement strand
TACACCGCGTCCAGCGCTGCGGCGTGGGGCTGCGCTGCGTCGTCCTCGTTGGACACGACCTCGGCGAAGGGGTCAGACCAACGCTCGTCGACGAGGAAGCTCTCGTCGGTGAGCGTGCGCAGGAACGCCACGAGCGCGGCGCGCTCCTCCGCGATGAGGTTGAGGCGTAGCGGCTGGCCGTTCCCGCGAACCAGCGGCGGGCTGAGGTTTGGGTGTGCCTGCACGCCGCGGTCGTAGTGGTCGACGACCTGCTCCAGCGTGGCGAACCGGCCGTCGTGCATGTAGGGGGCCGTCACGGCGATGTTGCGCAGCGAGCCGGTCTTGAAGCGCCCGTTCCCGGCACCCTCGTCAACCGTGACCGCATCGAGGCCGTTGTTGAGGGCCTCGACGGCCACCTGGAGGTCGCCGCGGTGGCAGGCTGAGCAGCGGGCGCGGCCGTAGAAGAGTTCGAGGCCGAGGTTTTCTTCCGCGGTGAAGTTGTCGAGCGGATCGCCAGGTGGCCCCTGCGGCTGGGCGGCGCGGCCCTCGTCGAACTTCGAGGCAGGCGCCACCATCGAGCGGACGAACTGGGCGAGCGCGCGGCTCATCCGCTCGTCGGTGATCTCGGGGGTGCCGAAGGCGTCGACGAAGAGACCGGCGTAGAAGTCGGTCGCTTCGAGGCGGACGCGCACGTCGCCGAGCGTCATGCCCATCTCGACGTCGTCCTGGATCGGCATAAGCACCTGGTCCTCGAGGGTCGCGGCGCGCTCGTCCCAGAAGAAGTGGCCGTTGTCGTAGAACCGCGCGAAGGCTAGCGTCATCGAGTGGCGCCCGGTCTGGCCTCCCTGGAACCCGACGCTGAGAATCTCGGGGTCGGAAAAGCCGTCGGCCTGCCGGTGGCACGTCGCGCACGACACCGTTTGGTTGGCCGAGAGTCGCGTGTCGTAGAAGAGCACGCGGCCGAGCGTGGCCCCGGCGTCCGTGATCGGGTTGGTGGCCGGCGTGTTGTCCGTGTTCTGGACGGGTGGCGCGCTGAGGTGCTGCGGGAGCGCGATGTTCGCGTAGTTGAACGGCGTCGCCGGGAGCGTCGGCGCGTCGGCGGGCAGGATTGGCGCGGTGAACGCGGTGAGCACGAGCGCGACGGCGGCGGCGACGAGGGCGAACAGGCGTAGCATTAAGACCAGGCAGCGAGGGACGATGCGGCGACGCTAGCAACATCGGCGCACATCGCGCAGGACTTTATCGCAAACCTGTCACAACCTTGCGCTAGGGCAGATACAAACGTCCAAATCGTTCATATTTATCGATGTGGCAGGCCTTGTTGGCAATTAGCCTGCGATCATCGGCGTCCGATCAGGGAACGTCTCGGTCTGCACCACAGCATCCAGCATGTACGCTGCCACATCGCTGCGTCGGATGCGCGAGATCAGGCCGTAGTGGTCCACCTGGTGCGCGTTGCCCGTCGGGCTGCCCGGCGCGAGCGTCACGGGGCGGACGGCCATCCAGTCGAGGCCGCTCGCGGCGAGGACCTGCTCCATACGGGCGAGGTCGGCATAGGCCACGCCGATGGTGCTGCGGTCGATCAGTGTCCGAAACAGCGGGTTCACCTGCGCTCGGCTCTCAGCCACGCCACCGGCGCTGATCGCGACGAGTCGCTCGATGCCGTGGTGGGGCAGCACCTCCACCAAATGCTCGGCGACGCGCGTCGTGAGATCGGTCGGCGGGGCAGGGGCCGACCAGGGGTTCCACACGGCCCTGCGCTTGATGCCAAGCGCGGAGACGACCACGTCGCAGCTCTCGACGGCGCGGTCGAGCACGGCGTGGTCGAGCACACTGCCACGCAGCACCTCGGTGGTCCGCGACGGCGAGAACGGCGTGCCGTCGCGGACGAGCGCGCGGACCGTATGGCCGCGCTCCGTAGCAAGGCGGCAGAGCCATTGCCCACAGCCGCCCGACGCGCCTAGAACGAGCAGCTTCATGGGCGTCTGAGGCTCCGACACGTGCCACGTGTCAGGTGCCAAGTGGCACGTGTAATCAACCTAGTCATGCCGTTGGGCCGCTCTTTCTACGTGTCACGTTCCACTTGGCACACTACTGCCGACCGAGCGTCTGCTTTGCGGCGGCGGCGACGGCCTCCGGCGTGAAGCCGAGGGCCTTCATCACCTGGCTGCCGGGCGCGCTCTCGCCGAAGCGGTCGAGGCCCACCGTGACGCCGTCGAGCCCGGCGTAGCGGCCCCAGCCGAGCGTGCTCCCCGCCTCGACGGTCACGCGTGCCCGCACCGACGATGGCAGCACGGATTCGCGGTAGGCGGCGTCTTGCGCGTCGAACAGTTCGCAGCATGGCATCGAGACGACGCGCGCAGCGATGCTTCCGGTCTTGAGCGCGGCCTGCGCGGCGAGGCAGAGGTGCACCTCCGATCCCGCGCCGATGAGCAGCACGTCCGGCGTGCCGTCGCAGTCGGCGAGCACGTAGCCGCCCTGGTGGACGCCCTCGGCCGAGCCGTGCGTCGTGCGGTCGAGCGTGGGGCAGCCCTGGCGCGTGAACGCAAACGCCGAGGGGCCGTCGGTGCGCAGGAGCGCGGCTTTCCACGCCTCGCGCGTCTCGTTGGCGTCGCACGGGCGGAAGACTGCCAAGTTGGGAATCGCCCGCAGCCCCGCAAGTTGCTCAACGGGCTGGTGCGTCGGGCCGTCCTCGCCCACGCCGATAGAGTCGTGCGTGAAGACGAACAGGACCGGCTGGTGCATGAGCGCGGCGAGGCGGATCGTCGGCTTCATGTAGTCCGAGAAGATGAGGAACGTCCCGCCGTAGGCTTGGAGGCCGCCGTGGAGCGTGAGGCCGTTCATCACCGCGCCCATGCCGTGCTCGCGGACGCCGAAGCGAACGTAGCGCCCGCCTGCATCCGATGCCGTGACGTCGCGCATGTCGGCCGTGCGGGTCTTGTTGCTCGGCGTAAGGTCGGCCGAGCCACCGATGAGCTGCGGCACCGCCGGTACGAGCGCGCCGAGCACGGCGCCGCTAGCCGCGCGCGTCGCCATGCCCTTTGCGTCGGTGTCGAACACGGGCAGGCCTGCGTCCCAGCCGTCGGGGAGGGTGCCCGCCCTCTGCGCCTCGAAGCGGGCGGCGAGGCCAGGGTGCTCGGCGCGGTAGGTCTCGAAGCGGGCAGTCCAGTCGGCATGTTGGGCGCGGCCTCGGTCGGCGGCGTCTTCGAACAGGGCCTTTGCGCCGGTCGGGATGTAGAACGTCGGCTCGTGCGGGATGCCGAGGTGTTCCTTCGTCGCCCGCACCTCGTCGGCGCCGAGTGGGTCCGAGTGGATGCCCGAGGTGCCCGCCAGGTTCGGGCTGCCGAAACCGATGGTGGTCTTCGTCTGGATCAGGGTTGGGTGAGCGCCCTCGGCCTGCGCCATGCGGATCGCCTCGGCGACGGCGTCCATGTCGTGCCCGTCGACGCCGCGGATTACGTGCCAGCCGAGCGCCTCGTAGCGGCCGGGCACGTCTTCGGAGAACGAGAGGTCGGTGTGCCCATCAATGGTGACTTCGTTGTCGTCGTAGAGCACGACGAGCTTGCCGAGGCCGAGGTGCCCCGCGAGCGAGCACGCTTCGTTGGAGACGCCCTCCATCAAGTCGCCATCGGAGGCGATGACGTAGGTGAAGTGGTCGACGATGGTGTGCCCGTCGGTGTTGAACGTCGCGGCGAGGTGCTTCTCGGCGAGCGCGAGGCCGACGGCGTTCGAGATGCCCTGGCCGAGCGGCCCCGTCGTGGTCTCGATGCCGGGCGCGAGGCCGTACTCCGGGTGCCCGGCCGTCTTAGAGTGAAGCTGCCGGAACTGCTTGAGCTGCTCCAGCGGGAGGTCGTAGCCTGCGAGGTGGAGGAGGCTGTAGAGCAGCATCGAGCCGTGCCCGGCGGAGAGCACGAAGCGGTCGCGGTCGGCCCAGTCCGGTGCGTCGGGGTCGAAGGCGAGGAAGTCGGCCCAGAGGGTGACGGCGGCGTCGGCCATGCCCATCGGGAGGCCGGGGTGGCCGGAGTTGGCCTGCTCGACGCCGTCGATGGTGAGGCCACGGAGGGTGCGCGCGGCGATGGCGTGGAGCGCAGGCTTGTCGAGGGCGGGGGCGTCGGCCATGAGAGCGGGGCGGTCGGCGAGAGAAAAGTGGGCGTTGCCGGAAAGTACCGAGGCGCGCCGGTTCCGTTCACCGTCTCTCCGACTTGTCGTCTCTCCGACGCCTTACTCCACGCCAAGGATCTTGTGCGTCTGCACGGAGACGCGCCAGCGTGGGTCGGCGAGCGCGAGGTTCACGGCGAGGCGCGTAGCGGCGGGCTGGCGCGGGCCGTCCTCGGGCTGGAGCCAGAGGTAGCGCCGGTCGTGCACGCCGACGCGGTGGGGCCGGACGCGGGCGACGACCTCGGCGTAGGCCTCCGGGCGGTAGTCGGGCACGACCAGCTTTAGCTCGTCCATCCACTCAATCACGAGGCGGTCGGCAGGCAGCTTAGGGCTGCACACCACCCAGTCGGGCGGGACGAGGGTGCCTCCGGTGTTGGTGAAGGCGTCGGCGAGGCGCACCGTGCCGTTCGTCTCCGTGGCCACCTCGAAGCCGCGGGCGTGGAGCGCCTCGATGAGGAGTGCGTCGGCTTGCAGCAGTGGCTCGCCGCCGGTCAGCACCACGAAGCGGACGGGGGTGCCGCCCTGGTCGCCCGCCTCGGTGATGGCTTCGACGAGCGCCGCGGCGGTGTAGCGGTGGCTCCCCTCCTTCGTGAAGTCGGTATCACACCACAGGGGGCACGCGCCTCCCGTTCGCTCGGCTGCGTGTAGGCGATCTGCTTCGTAGCCCGACCACATGTTGCAGCCGACGAGGCGCACGAACACAGCTGGACGTCCGGCCCATGCGCCCTCGCCCTGGAGCGTGGGCCAGATTGCCTTGACGCGGTAGCGCCGAGCCCTGGAAGCAGGCGCGCGCGGCGACAGGGTAGCAGGGGCAGCAACAAGAGGCATGGATGGGAAAAAGAAGCGACAGCCGGGAAGAACGTAGCCTTTGAAAGGAGCAGGTGTCACGCAAGCGCACCATTCGACCCAGGTATTCGCTATGAAAAACTGGGTGCGTGAGGCAGGCCGACGCCCACCCGGTGGCGGGCCTCAGCGAGGCGAGTGGGGACGAAAAACCGGTTCCAGCCCGCGTTCGAACCCAAATCGCTGAGTCTCCGTGTTTTGAGCGTGCGCGCGTTGGGACCTGGGGGGAGATACCCAGCGTCGGAGAAAGCGTTTTCAGTCTTTGCGTTCTTGCGCCGTCTTCGTTTTCTTTAAGAGCGGCTTTTTCACGCTCCGGTCTTCCCCCACCACCACGACCGGTACGGGAATCGCTCTGTGGTCGGCTCACCCGCCATTCCACCGCATCCCCTCCACGTTATCCCCTCCTCTTCGATGCGCGCTGTTACGCTCTCGCTGTGCGCCGCCGTTGCTCTACTCGTCGCCCCCACGGCCTCTGCTTCCGAAGTCGTCCGGACCGGTGAACAAGTTCCTGCTCTCAACGGGGCGGCGCCCAACTCCATCGTCGGTTTCGCTTGGACCACCAGCACCGGCTGGGTCCAGATCCCTGTTCAGGTCGACGAACGCGAATGGGTTGACGTCTCGGCGGCCTATGTGGGCCGCG
>JBCCLD010000312.1:0-5631 GCA_039027055.1 Bacteroidota bacterium | reverse complement strand
TGGGGGTTGCCGGCCGAAGCTCGATGATCGACCACCCCCAGCCCCTCCTGTCCAGGAGGGGAGCTATCAAGGTCTATGTATTCTGCTATAGCATTGTTTGCGGTGGAGTCATTTTAGGTGGTTTTATCGTCCTGGCGGGTCTGTACCTGGATTGGCGTGGGACCGTCTAGTCATAAAAAGCTGAACGGTCTGCCGCTGCGCGTATACAAGAGCATGACCAACTATCAGCACTGTCTTTCTGTATGCCTACGCTCACGCTGACCAACGTGCCCGACGCCGTGATGGCCCGCCTACGCGCCCGCGCGGAGGCAGAGCACCGCTCGCCCGACGAAGAGGCACCGCACATCCTCGAAGACGCGCTCGACGCGGAGCTGGAGGAGCGCCCGTCGTTTATGGAACGCCATCGGGCTTTCGTCGAGAAGCACGGCCCGCCTCCATTCGGGGACGACTTTTTCGAGGGGCTACGTGACCGCGAGGCGGAGCGCCCGACGCCGTTCGTGGATGAGGAAGACACTTCGTGATTCGATACCTCTTCGACACGAATGTGATCTCGGAGGTGGTAAAGCCGCAGCCGAATCCGGTCGTGCTCGAACGCTACCAACAGCATCAAACGGAGGGCGCGCTCACCAGCACGGTCTTGCACGAACTCCTCTACGGCGTTGAGCGATGGCTCACGGGAAAGCGGCGGACGGAACTGGACCGCTACTTCGACGAGGTCGTTCGCCAGACGCTACCGATTCTCCCGTTCGATCAGGTTGCTGCAGAGTGGCTGGCCCGGGAGCGTGCGCGTATGGCTGCGCTCGGTACGCCTCGTCCGGTGCTCGACGGGATGATCGCAGCCGTTGCAGCCACGCAGAGTCTCGTTCTTGTGACGCGCAACGTTGCCGACTTCGAAGGCTTCGACGGGCTGACCGTCGAGAACTTGTTTGAGCATGGAGGGAGCTGACATCCTGCGCGTGGATCTGAGCGCGCCGCCTGCGGAGCGGTGGCACCTGAGCCCCCGCCAGCAAGAACAGGCGCGGGCGCTCCTGACGCTCTACACGCGCGAACTCGGCGGCGTGGATGCCTTCGCGGGCTTTCTGGACGACTACCTCGCTCTCTGCGTGCCAGCCGCCTACCGCGAGGAGATGCAGGCGATGGCTACGCACCTGGACGTGTCTGTCGGGGAGGCCGCACTCGGGTCGCTCTACTACGACGCTGTCAAGGCGGTCTTCGGGTGTACCGCGTTCGCCGTCGATACGCCAGACGGACCGCTGCACGCACGCAACCTCGACTGGTGGACGGAAGCGAATCTGCTCTCCACTACGTCGATGGTCACCGAGTTCGTTGGTACAGACGGCGTGGTGCGGTTTCGGTCGCTCGGCTGGCCGGGCTTCGTCGGTGTGCTCTCGGGCGTGGCCCCCGGACGTTTCGCAATCACGCTGAATGCCGTGCTCAGCGACGAGCCGGCCCAGTTTGCGCCGTCTATTGCGCTGCTGATCCGTGAGGTGCTAGAAACCGCGCCGACCTATGCCGCCGCCGTGGACCGGCTTGCCGCCGAGCCCATTGCCTCGGACTGTCTGCTCCTCGTGACCGGCTGTGAGCCGGGCGAGATGGTGGTCGTCGAACGAACGCCGACGAAGTCAGCACGGCGCGGTCCGTCGGATGGCGTTTTGGCTGTGACCAACGGCTATCGCCTCATTGACGCGGACACGACGGACGTCCGCTCGGAACTGCTCGCCACGTCGTGTGGCCGCTACGACCGCGCGGTTGAACTCGTCGGAAAGACCCCCTCTGCGACGGCGGAATCATGCTTCGCGGTACTTACAGATCCGAGCGTGCGCATGTCGATCACGGTGCAGCAGATGGTGATGCAGGCGCGCACGGGGCGATTGGACGTGCGGCTGCCTGAAGGAGGCTAAGGCGTATGCCTCCTACGATCAGTCCGCCTCTGCCGAAACGATAAGCAGGTGTTCATAAGTTCTGCGGCACATCCCCTCGGCGAGGCCCGGCTCTCACCCCCTGCTTGCACGCCACCCTGAATACCGTGAGGGGCGGCGCGCAAGCTGTCCCCCTCGCGGGCGAGTGGGACAGTTCGAGGAACGGAGGCGACGCAGGACAGGGGGTGCCAAGCCGAGCATCGTCCCGCAAAACAATTGCACAGGTGCTTATCAGCGATGGCTGGGTAGCTTTGTGCCACCTTCATCCTCGCGCATATGGTTGACGATCAACTCCTCGCCCTGGTCCGGCGCTACGTACGACTCAGCGAGACCGAGGCCGCACAGATCAGCGCCGCGTGGGGCTCGGCGCGCGTTTTCAAGCCTGGGGCCAGGCTACTCGCTCCCGGACAGGTGTGCCGAGCGTTGTACTTCATGGACGACGGGTACGCGCGGTTCTACACGGAGACGCCCGACGGGCTCGACATCACGCGGCACTTCGTGCTACCCGGTCTCCTGTTTACGGTGAGCACCAGCTTCTCGTCGGCCTTGCCCTCGCGTGAGGGGCTGCAAGTGCTGACGGCAGGGCGGGTCCGCCAACTCAGCGCCGAGGCGAATGCGACGCTCGTGGCGGCATGTCCGACGTGGAACTCGTTCCGCCAGGCCTACATCCGCGCCGTCTACGCCTACCTCGACGAAGCGCTGGACGCGGCGCGCTACCTCTCGGCGAAGGAGCGCTACGACGCCTTCGTTCGAGACTATCCAAGTGTGCTGTTGCACGTGCCGCTACGCTACGTAGCGTCGTATCTGGGGATGACACCGCAGTCGATGAGCCGGGTGCGGGCGCAGTTGTAGCGTCAGGCAGCAGGCTGGGAGAAGTTACCCGATGTGAAGGGAGACGCCGTCGGGACGTCGGTTATTGGTGGACCTCGTCTTCAGTCAACACCTCCGACCATGTTGCGTACGCTCCTCCTCACCACTTCCTCGCTCGCGCTAGTCGGCTGCGCCACGGGCAGCGTCGACGCCCCAAACGCCCCCATAGCTGCCGGGTCGAACCGAGCATTTGCCCACACGCTCAACACCGATGCGCCAGCGTCGGCGATCTGGGCCGTCTGGACTGACGTGACGGCGTGGCCCGACTGGGATACCGAACTCGTGTCGGCGACGCTCGACGGTCCGTTTCGGGAGGGGGCACAAGGGAGGCTGACCCCCGTGAGTGGCCCCTCATCGCGTTTCGTCATTGAGGACGTGGAGCCAGGGCAGGCCTACACGCTGGCGACCCGGCTGCCTCTGGGGCGGCTACGCGTCCGTCGGACGCTGAGTGAGGTGGATTCGGTAGCATTCACACACGCGGTGACGTTTGAGGGATTCGGAGGGTGGCTCCTGCGGGGGCGTCTCGGGCCGCGATTCCGGCGTGCGCTGCCCCTCGCGATGGCTCGACTTCGCCACATCGCGGAGCAAGGAGTCGAGGCCGGATCAGAAATCGACTCAGGCGAAGAGCATCGCCCAGGGAATAGGGAGGCCGACTCGTGAGGCGGCGTCGCTTCCTCACCGTCGCTGCGCTCGCCGGGGCGGGGACCACCATCGGCGGCTGTAGCGTAGCCTCGACCGTGCGTGCCCCCACTCCGCCGGCTCCTTCGTTCGTCCCGTTCTCGATCGAACTGGGTCCGGTGCGTGTCACGGCGCTGCGGACCGGAGCCGTCGCTGTCAAGGCCGCTCACCGGGAGTATGGCGGCCCGTCGTTTCTTCGGCTCCCCTCCATCGTTTGCGATCCTCGATGGACGCCGTGGCTCCCCGTGACGTGTTGGCTCATCGAGCACCCCGAGCGCTTGATCGTCGTCGACACCGGCGAGACCGCGCGCACGGCAGAGCCAGACTATTTCGCATGCGACCCTGGCACCGCGTTCGTATACGAGCGTCTCCTCCGGTTCGACGTGGCAGCTGACCGTGAGGTGGGGCCTCAGCTTCGCGCGCTCGGTATTCCTCCGGAGGAGGTCCGCACGGTCGTGCTCACGCACCTGCACTCCGACCACGCAGGCGGGCTCGCGCATTTCCCGAACGCGCAGTTTATGCTGTCCCGCACCGAGGCGGCGCAGCCGGCGCAAGGGGCGCTCCCGTGCCGGTGGCCCGCATTCTTCACGCCTCAGCCCATCGACTACAACGACGGCGCATTCGGAGCATTCACGGCGAGCTACGCGCTCACCTCCGACGGCCTTATACGGGCAGTCGCCACGCCAGGGCATACGCGCGGACACCAGTCGGTGCTGATCGGGTACGAGGATGAGTGGGCCTTGCTGGCGGGCGACGCGTCGTTTTCCCTTGATCAGGTGCAGCGCAGAGCCGTGGCAGGGATCTGCGAAGACCCGAACGCGGCAAGGCGAACGCTCGCCACAATCGCTGAGCACGTCGACCAATTCGAGACCCGATACCTCGCTGCGCACGATCCTGCTGCCGAAACACAGTCGGAGCAGCCAGAGTAGGGAGATACGCGGGAGCATACCGTGCTTGCCAAGGACACGGCCGCTATCATTGGTGACTACAACCCGGTACTCTACCACGTAGACCGCGCCGACGATGTGGTGGCGGGCATCGAGAGCCGGATGGACGCGGAGCCCTATGACCTCCGCTATCATCGGCGCCTCGCACGAGTGGTCGTTCCGCACGATCGTCTTCGGGACGATCCCCGACATCGTCGCTGACTGCGCGCCGTGTTCGGTGCTGATGGTCCGTCGCTACCGCCCCGAGCGCTGGATGACCCGCGCCGCCGACCAGGTGAAGCGCCTCAAGGAAGCCGCCGGCATCACGACCTCGCCGGACACGCCGGCGGCGCAAACGTTGAGGAGTATCGAGACGGATCCGTCTTCGAACAGGGCGAAGTGCGAAGAGCGTACGACCAGAGAACGAAAGGGCCTTCTACATGCCCATGGACGGCAGGCTCTGCACTGGTGCCGACTACCGATCTAGCTTTGCCTGCCGCCAGAGCGATACCGACGCAGAGATCTGTATTGCGCTCAACCAGACGCGGGAATTCTTGTCCTGCGCGAGCTACGCACAAGCCTAAAGGACGACGTGTCCGATCGGTTTACCGGTCACTAGGATCTAGTCAACGCCGTGATCCAATACGAAGAGGGCTTAAAAGCCAACAAAGACGATATCAGGTGGATGGCAGTATAGGATGTCACGCCTTTGGCTAAAGCCATTTTCCTCGGCCTCCTCGTCCTGATTTGTCGTTCGTATTGTGACCGTCCGGTCGCGTAGAAGCTCGTTGCTAGCGGCATCCCTTACCTGAACATTGAGCCCTTGTCCATCCATCGGACGAATGATAAGAATCTCTGGAAGGCCAAAATTAATATCTGCTTCTACCTGGACGTCGTCATAGCTGAGTAAGAACACGACCTCATCTGAAGGGCCTACGTCAGGGCATATGTTGGAATTGCCGTAAGACATTTGTACACTCAGCGTACGAGACGTATCGGAGGAGTTGTTCGAATCGTCGTCTCCGCCGAAGAGGTCGCATCCCGTAGCTCCAAGCATGAAGAGAGCAAACGTAATGGTGAGCAAAGTGGATCGAATACAAGCAGGCATCGCTCAGGGGAGTAAAGCTAAACGGAGGGTAAACAGAGTCAATGTATACGGTGTCGCTCACATTTTCTTTGGCCACCGTTGCTTGCAGCAGAATTTCATCCATGTCGGGCACCTGCCCCGGCACTGCTAC
>JBCCLD010000311.1:0-5646 GCA_039027055.1 Bacteroidota bacterium | reverse complement strand
CAGGCACGCTGACCGCGTCACTCGAAACTGGAGGCCGGCGGCTATGAAGCTCGAGGGCAACATGGCTGGCTTCTCACTCAATAGCCCGCAGTGGACGGCTGTGGATGAAGCGCTGACCAGGAGGCTCTCAGTGATCTGGGGACCGCCCGGAACCGGAAAGAGCCGGACACTCCGCCACCTGATCCTTGTCGCCATCCTCGAAGCCTACGAGGCCGGGCGTCCCCTGCGCCTGTTGGTCACTGCTGGCACGTACACGGCCATCGACAACGTCTTGCTGGACCTGTTCGACGACCTCCAAGGGATCACGCCCATCATCCCCTCCTCGGCCTACGAAGTCAAGCGACTCAGGTCGAAGTCACGTCCGACAGAGGACGCCGTGCTCAACCGAGGGCTCGACCTCCCCGTCAACAAGCACAACCTCGACCCGGCACTCGGTACGCTCCATCAGCGCTTGGTCCACCGGGAGGGAATTACTGTGGTGGGCGTGACCCCCGACCAAGTCCATAATTTTCTGGTAGCCACGGGCTCGGCCCAGCAGGAGCTGTTTGACTTGGTCGTCCTGGACGAGGCCTCCCAGGTAGACACGGCCCACGCTATCCTCCCGCTCTGTGCGATCGATGGCGAAGGATCACTTGTGGTCGCAGGAGACGACCTGCAGTTGGCTCCGATTCGAAAGGCCGAACCGCCAAAGGGGCTCGAGAAGCTAGTTGGCTCGGCCTATGGCTTCTTCGCAGGCCACCACGGGGTCCCGGAAGCCCCTCTAGAAGTGAACTACCGCTCGAACCGAACCCTGGTGGAGTTCGGGGTGAAGGCTGGGTACAACAAGACGCTGCGTCCGCACTCCCCTGACCTCCGCCTGTCGTTGCTCTCGCCGCTCCCAACGGGCGCAGTCCCTCCGGTAGGGTGGCCTCAGCACCTTCTCTGGTCTCCCGAGTGGTCGGCTCTCCTCGACCCCGACCACCCGGCCGTCTGCTTCGTGCACGACGATGAGCGGAGTAGCCAATCCAACGCGTTCGAGGCCGATGCTGTAGCTGCCCTGTTGTGGTTGCTGCGTGAACGCCTTCCGGTCACAGATAGTCGGTTTGGTTTGGAGAACGATCTAGGTCCGAATGGTATTCCAAAGCCGGTCTCCACTGCAACCTATGGCGACAGGGACTCCAGCGGGAGGGCGTCAGGTGGATTTTGGGGGCGCGGCGTCGGCGTCGTCACGCCACACCGTGCTCAAGTAGGGCGAATCCTAAGCACTGTGGGCCGCACCTTCCCGGTTACCGACCGCGAACTCTTACGAGGCGCAGTAGACACTGTAGAGCGCTTCCAGGGACAGCAGCGTGACGTGATCATCGGGTCGTTCGCTCTCGGTGACCCAGACGCCATCGTGAACGAGGACGAGTTCCTCTACAGCCTCAGCCGTTTCAATGTGATGGCCTCGCGCGCTCGTGCAAAGCTAATCTTGTTGGTCTCTCAGACCGTCGTTGATCACCTCTCTAACGACTTGGAGACTTTGAGAGGGTCTCGTCTTCTGAAGCTGTACGCCGACGTGTTCTGTAGCTCGGAACGCAAGATGACCCTAGGGTACTTGCAGCTGCTTACGATTGGAAGACCCCCTCAGTTAGTGACGCGGAGTGGTCTCTTTAAATGGCACTAGATGCCTGAGCGAGCGAATTCAGCGCCTCTCGGAGTGGGATCAATCCTGGTTTTGCACTTGCACGGCTCACTGTCAGTGCTCGGGCATAGTTGAGCTTGTCAGGATCTCGAAATAGTGAGTCATGGAGAACGGTCTCGAAATGCCTTACCGCACTCGTCGCATACTGAATGTCTCTGCGCGTCACCCCGATGGCAACAGTTTCAGCTGGGATAGCTGTAGGACGGCAGACTACAACCGCATCCCACTTAATCGTCCCTGCCTTCGTATGTAACCCACCTTGGCCTTCGCCGCGCATGGGAAGCACGCGTGTCACGTAAAAGCCGGACCTGACAAGCGCCTCGCCAACTGCCGCCCAGGCAAGGGGGTCTTTGTGGTGGTAGGTAAACACCATGAGCCCATCATCTCGCAGGACACGGTGACACGACCTAAAAATGGTTGTCAATTCCTGAGCATAAGCAGCCACCGCTGGTTCGCTCCGTTCTACGGTGGCGAGCGTTGCATCGAGCGGGGCAGCTTGCTCTTGATCATAGGGCGCCTCGACGACGCCGAGTTGCTGCCGCCAGGCGAGGTAGAAGTCCGAGAGCTCGGAGTAGGGGACGTTATCGAGATACGGGGGGTCGGTGAGCACAAGGTCGACGCTTCCGTCCGGGATGCCGACTAGCTCGGCAGAAGATCCGGTGCAAATGGCGGCCTCCGTCCGTCCTGCTAGGACGGGCCCGGGGGAGGTAGCTACGGCGCCGTCGCTCGGGCCGATGGGTGCTGTGTGCTCGATGTCTGTGGGAACCTGGGCGTAGCGCGCGCCCCGCTGCTGCTTGCGCAACGCGTTGAGGAATGTGCCGCGCCCGATTCCGTCGAGCCAGGGGTTCAACTCGACTGGGCGCACCACGTGGCGAAAGCCATGGAGCGAGAAAAGCGGGCTCGTCCGTCGGTACCCGAAGGCGTATCCGGTATACATGCAGCACGTCGTCAGGTGCTCGCTGAACGCAAGGGCGAGGGCCTCCTTGACCTGCGGGCGGGACTCTGCGAGGATGGTGTGACCGAGTATTGTGAGGTGGAGCAGTTGCCGGTCGTTGAAGAGTTGGTCGTAGCGGGCAATGCCATGTAGCAACGGCCGACGGTCGAAGCGAGGGGCTTTTGGAATGGGTCGCGTCGGGCGCACAACACCATGAGCCTGCTCTATCTCACGAAGGGCATGGGAAGCCTCGGCGTACCGTGAACGGTCGGCGTCGGTGACGCTCTTGAAGACGCGGTGGTATCCGCTGCGCTTGCTTGAGTCAGGAAGCAAGACTTCCTGTGCGAAGAGCCGCCAGATCGGGGGATATGTGCTGTTGTTCTCACCTAATCGACGTGTGTGGCCACAGTGAGGGCACACTACGGTACCACGTCGTAGTGTGCCTTCCTGAATGCGCGTCCGCCTTCCATCCCGTGCTCTTAGCTCGACTCGGTTGAGGGGGAGCTCTTGGATCTCATGCGTGTGCTTGCAAAAAGCCCACTGCACCTTCTTAGACTTGTCCCACGCTAGCTGGTAGTGGGGATGAAGCTCAAACTGGTCCTTGCACTGAGGGCAGGTGGCAACCTCTACCCAGAAGTGGTGAAGCACCTCGACACCCCGTTCCTTAAGGGTGGTTTGGTGATAGGGGCGCATCTCGTCCGCCAGAGGCTCTACCGCTCGGATTGCGTTGCGAATCGCGGTGTGCCTGGTACGTGCAGCTAGCTCGTACCGGGTGATAGACGTGGCTACAGGATCGATATCGTAACCAATGACGCGCGCCCCACATCGCGAGGCTTCAACGAGCGTTGTACCGCCGCCCACAAAAGGATCAAGTACGAGCGCGTCTTCAAGGGGGATCACGCCGTTGTACCTCTCCCAGAACGTGTCTTCGTCTACATCGGGGCCAAGGGAAACAGCAGCGAGGATCGCCCGGAACTGCGTGCTGAGCCGTCGTGCGAACCACCGGTGTACTCTGTAGATCGGCCGGGTGCTCTGTCCTTCCCGCCGGGCCATCTCGGCGAGCGTAGCAAGAGGCAGCTCTCCCGCCTCTAGCAGCGTGCTTCTTGCGATCTGAACTAGGGAGTCGCGCTTGTTTCGTTGTCGCCTAGGGGAGGTAAGAATGGCCGAGGTGGCTAGGGAGTTCACTGAGGCGCAAGTCGCTGTATTTGACTGGATGTGTCCAGGACCTCGACCTCTAGTGATTGTTCCGAGATATCAAGCGGAGCTACTCGCTCTTGATCCTCACCCCTTGAGCGGCACGAGAGGATATCCGTCGACACGCCTGCCTGCTAGCCGCACCAGTACCTCGGAAAGCGGCTCCGGAGCTTGCGTCACGACCACCCACAACCACCGTCTACGTACCGCCGCCCGCACCGCACGGATCGCAGCCTGGCTACTCACGAGGTCAGGTCGCCCGTCCCCGTCGAGGTCACCGAGGCCCTCGCCCAGCCCGACGCACCCGCGCGTCTGCCACGGAAAGTTGAGCGCGTGCACCAGAATCGCCGTCCCGCCGGGTACGCCTTCGAGCCGCCACACTTGGTCGAAGCGCGTCCAGCGGGCGTCGCGGCCCCACCCGTGCGGCACGGCACGGTAGGTCCCGGGCGGGATGCAACTCACACCGCGGTCGCGCACCCCGTCGCCGTCGCGGTCCACCCAGGGGGGCTCCAGGCTGTAGCCCTGCCAGACGATGCCCGCCTGGGTAGCGAGGGCGGCCGTGCCGAGCGTGCGGTCAGCATCAGGTTGGATCGCTTCGCGTGTGATGGTGAGGACAGGGGCCATGCGACTAGGCGCTACGAATTTGCGCTGAGGGCGCGTGGGGCCGCCTTCAGGAACGCCATAAGCACTTCCAGCCCTTGCGCGAGCGCCGCCGCGAGCCGCTGGATGTCTTCGGGCTCGGGGTTGTCCTTGCCCAGACGGTGGGCATTGGGGCGCAGATCGCCCTGCCGAAAATCAACAGTCGTGCGCTGGACGTCCTCGGGAGCCGGGTTGTCCTTGCCCAGGAGCAGCTGAGCGAGCGCGAGGAGCCGCTGCACGTCCTCAGGTTGGGGGTTGTCCTTGCCGAAGAGCACGGCGATGACCGGAGCCGCGCGCTGGACGTCTTCGGGCTGTGGGTTCTCGTTGCCGAGAAGCAGGCGGAGCGCGTCGAGATCAGCGGCGGTGGGTAGGAAGAGGAGCATGGGTGCGAGGAGGCGTGGGGAGATTGTGAGGCTGTGGACAGGGGACCAGGGACGAAAAGACGCTACTGCTTGAGCCCTTCCTGGACGGGCATGTCGTCGGAGGCGGGCCGCGCGAGGTAGGCCGTGAGCCAGGTCATGACGGCCGCGACGCCGCCGTAGGCCACGAGACCGAGGTCCCAGAGCGCGGCGAGGTCGTCGGCCTCGACGGAAGGCAGCCCGGCCTTGCGCAGCGCGGCGTTGACGAGCGGAAGCAGGAGCGCGACGCCGAGCCCGGCGAACCCGCCGAGGCGCAGCTTGCGGATCGGACGCCGCGACCACATCCGCCAGCGGGTCTGAGTCGGAGAGGGCGTGAGGTTCATCGGATCAGGGGACGGGGGTTAATCGAAGGAGCGCGACGAGTTGGCTTCGAGACGGCGCTCGACATGGTCAAGGCGGCGCTCCAGGTGCTCAAGCCGCCGCGCGTGGCTCGCCTGGTCGATCAGCACCTCGCCGACGGCCTCGCTGAGCCGCTCCAGCCGCGCGGTGTTGAGCGCGATGTCGGCCGCGACCTGGTCGAGCGTGCGGTTGGCGCTCCATCCAAAGAGGGCAACGAGGAGCGCGACAACGAGGTGGAGCGCGTTGCGCGCAAGCCAGCGGTCGATCTGGCTGGGGGCGTGGGTGGACATCGAGGGACGGCAGGGGGAGACTGAGCCACGGGTGCGGGACCTGTTCCGGCTCGCCTCCCTATCTGCGCCGGACCAACTCCCACCCGAGAAGACCGATGCGGACAGCGAGGCTAACGGAGCGGCCCGGCACGGAGGGCGGTGCTAGACGAGCGCCCCAGCAGCCTCTTG
>JBCCLD010000310.1:0-5658 GCA_039027055.1 Bacteroidota bacterium | reverse complement strand
GATCGTCGGCGTGGGCGAAGTCGGTCTCGGAGAAACTGCTGCCCTCGTAGATCGTGGAGCCGAGCGCCACCATCGACTTGAGGTGGGCGCGGGCGAGGCCGAGACAGGCATTCGTCTCGTCCACGGTGCCGTAGGCGTCGATGCGCGGGTGGGTCTTGGCGACGCGATCACCGCCGAAGAGTGCGGTGGTACCGTCGTCGCCGGTGCGGGTGTAGACTTTCATGGAAGAGAAAAGAGAAGGGCGGGATGAGAAGAGACCGATGCTACGCGGCACTCACGAGCCGGTGCCCCGGTGCGGGCGAGCATCCATGTGCCCAGGGGCGCTAGGTCCGGGATTCTTGGGTCCGAGATTCTTGGGTCCGGGGTTAGTGTGATAGCTGAAGTGCAGTCCGTCGGCGGTCGGCGTGACCGTGGCCGCCACGCCGAAGACCTGCTCCAGGTTCGGCGGCGTGAGCACGTCCACGGGTGGCCCCGCTGCGACGAGGCGGCCCTGGTGGAGCAGCAGCACCTGGTCGGCGAGCCGCGCCGCGAGGTCGAGTTCGTGCAGCGCCACCACGAGTGTGCGTCCGTCAGCGTGGAGGCCTTGCAGGAGCGCAGCTAGGTCGAGGACGTGGCGGAGGTCGAGGTGCGCCGTGGGCTCGTCGAGCAGCAGCAGCGGCGTGTCTTGGGCGAGGGCCTGCGCGAGGAGGAGCCGCCGGTGCTCGCCCCCCGAAAGCGTGCGGGCTGACCGGTCGGCGAAGGGGGTGAGGCGCGTCGTCGCGAGGGCGTGGGCAACGGCAGCCCGGTCCGCATCGGACGGCCCAGCGATCCAGCTGCGGTGCGGCGTCCGCCCCAGGGCCACGAACGCGCGCACGGTAAGGTCGAAGGCGAGCGACGGGCGCTGCTGTACGTAGGCGAGGGCTCGCGCGCGGTCGCGGTCCGACCACCCACGCAGGGGCGTCCCGTCGAGCGTAAGGGTGCCCTCGTGAGGCAGCAGCCCGGTCAGCGTGCGCAGGAGCGTCGTCTTGCCGCTGCCGTTCGGCCCTACCAGCGCTGTCACCGTGCCCGGCGCGATGCGGAGCGTCAGCGCATCGAGCACGCGGCGCCCCCCGAGGTCCACGCACAGCCGCTCCGCGACGTAGCGAGCAGACGACTTGGAGTCAGCAGCAGGCATAAACTGAGGGAGGCAGAAACGGAGCGCCAGGGAACCGAGGCGGGGGACGGGGTAGTAGCGCAACGCCTACCACCGCCCACCGTTTCGACGCGCATGTATCGTTTCCTCGCTGTCCTCCTCGTGCTCCTCATGCTTGCCCCAGGCTGCGACTCCGTGGCGGAGCAGCGCGACTTCGAGGCCCAGGCCTTCCTGCCGCCCAACGGCCTCGGCAACGACGACTGGCAGATCGGGCCGCTCTTCGCCACGGCCGCCTTCTTCCTGGAGACGCCTGCGCCGAATCCCGTGCCCACTGGCGAGTTCGTCGCGTTCACGCTGCGCATCCAGGACCCGAGCCTGTTCCCCGGCGCGATCACACTAGCCACCTCGTTCGACTTTGACGGCGACGGCAGCGACTTCGGCGAAACCATCTTCCTCGACGTGGTCGACTACGACGGCGGCGCGCAGTTCTTCGTGGACTTCGACCCGCGCCGCTCCGCGAGCGGCATCACGCGCACCTTCCCAGCAGGGGCGACCTACCGCCTCCGCATCCTGGCCAATGGGGAAGTGCTCTCCTACGGCGACATCCGCCTGGGGACCTGACGCAGACAGCCAAGCCCCAGACGGACGCGAGAGGCGGGCGAGACGGCTAGCGGACGAGTGTGACGCGGCGGGTGGTCGCGAACGTCTCGCCGACGACGCGGACGACGTAGAGGCCGCTGGCGAGCGTGCGCCCGTCGAGCGTCATCGCCGCGGGAGCCTCCGGAGTCATCGGACCGTCGTGCAGGGTTGCCACGGTGCGGCCTAGCGCGTCATACACAGTGACGACGACGGCCTGTGGCTGCTGCACGCTCAGTGAGAGGCGCGTCACGCCCGTGAAGGGGTTCGGATACGTATCCGAGAGCGCGAACGCCTCGGTGAGCGTGACCGTGGTCTCGACCTCGGGGCTGTATTCAAACGCGCCGTCAAAGTCGAGTTGCTTCAGGCGGAACGTGTAGGTGCCCGGGGGGAGGGCATCCGTGCGGAAGGCGTAGGTCTGCGCCTCCGTGGTTGTGCCGCGGCCTTCCACGAAGCCGAGCACGCCAAACGCGGCATCCTGAGAGCCACGCACCTGTACCTCGAAGCCAGCGTTGTTTGTCTCCGACGCCGTCGCCCAGGCAAGGCGCGCGACGGTCCCGTCCAGCGTCACATCGAACGCGACGAGCTCGACCGGCACATTGACGCCGCCAGGGTTCGGCGTGGCGCTCACGATGGTGGCCGAGCCGTCCGGCGCGCGTTGGAGCGACTGCCCGTCGGTGTCGCTACCGAAGTCGGTCTCGCCGACGAGCGTGGCCGCGGGCCCGGGGAAGGCGGCCGTGTTGCCGTTGTAACGCGCGACGATGTACTCGCCGCTCGACGGGTTGTAGAGGAAGACCGAGTCGCCGCCGTTGGTGAAGTTGAGCGAGCCATCGCTCGCCTCGACCACGCCCGCCGGGGGGGTGCCGGGGTCCCAGTCCCCCACGACGACGATGAAGTCGCCGGGGTTGAGCACCGTACCCGCCGTGAAGGCGTGCCCGAAGCTGCCGCCATCGTAGATCTCCCAACTGCTGATGTCCACGGCACTGCTCCCGTTGTTGTAGAGCTCGACGAACTCGTCGTTGGTCTCGGCGGTGCCGTCGCCGTCGGTGTCGAAGTTGTTGGTGGATGAGTTCGGGTCGGCGAGGATCTCGTTGATGACGACGTCGAAGCCGCCTGTGGCGGCGTCGTTGTCGAGGATGGTGAGGTCGAAGCTGCTCGGCGAGCCGAGGGCCGCGCTCATGCCGCCGCTCACGTTCTGGAGCGTGAACGTGAAGAGCTCGCTGCCCTCGACGTCCATGTCGTCGGTGATGGTGACGGTGACCGTCTCATCATCGCTGCTGTTGGCAGGGAAGGTGACCGTTTGGGTCATGTAGCTGGCGAGGTCGGTGGCGTCGCCGCTGGTGAGCGCGACTTCGACGCTGGTGGCGGCCGAGGCATCGGGGTTGGAAATGCTCACGGTGAGCGTGGTAGTGCCGTCGCCCTCGCCTGCGCTGCCGGTGCTCGCGGCGAAGCGGACGGTGGTGGTGACCACGCCGCCGCCGTTGGCCGCCGCAGGCGTAGGCACGGCGCTGGCAAACGAGGTGCTCCCGTCGGGCGTGCGCTGGATCGACTGGCCGTCGGTGTCCGAGCCGAAATCGTCATCGCCCCCGTTCGTGGAGCCCGTGAGGTCGCCGGGGGTGTCCGTGTCGCCGTTGTAGCGCGCGACGATGTAGGTGTCGGTCGAGGGGTTGTAGAGGTGCACCGAGTCGCCGCCGTTGCCGAAGCCGAGCGAGCCCTCGCTGGCGGCGACGATGCCGGTCGGGGGCGTACCTGGGTCCCAATCCGCCACGACGGCGATGTAGCCATTCGCTGCGAGCACCGTGCCCATCGCAAAGGTGTGGGCGAGGTCGTTGTCGTCGTAGATCTGCCAGCCCGAGATGTCGACGGGCGAGCCGGTGGTGTTGTAGAGCTCGACGAACTCGTCGTTGGTCTCGGCGGTGCCGTCGCCGTCGGTGTCGAAGTTGTTGGTGGATGAGTTCGGGTCGGCGAGGATCTCGTTGATGGCGATGCCGGAGAGGGTCGCCTGGGTGAACGCAGGGGCGGCGCTCCAGACAACCAGGAGCAAGAGGAGAGAGAGGCGCATGGGGAGCGAGGTGCGTGGATGAGTGCGGGCGGCAGTTTACCCACCACGCACGACTTCCCCAACCGTGCCGCGTGATTCCAAATCCGGAAGCACCATCGGGGGTCATCTCGACCCGCTGAGGCCGAATTGGGGTGTGCAACGTCTGGATGTGTGAACGTGTGAAGGTGTTTCTCCTCGTCCACACGTGCACACGCCCATCCCCAATTCTGCACGTTGTCGGGTTCAGGATCACCCTGGTCAAGCGCCCCGGTCCAGAGCTTGCCCGCGCGAAAGCAGGGGCGGGGACCCCCAGGCGCGACATTGAAGCCGACACGCCCCGATAATCTCGGCGGGTCTCGATAGACTGTCCCGATACTAGACGCCTACACGCTCCCCGATGGCGACTCCGGTACCGCATATCGTCACGTAGGCCCTGGGCTGCCGATACCCGCCTCGGCCTTCGACCGTCGGCTTCCCAGAATGCCTACTCCCTGTCGGGCTGCGCGCGCTCCTGGAGCTGCTCGAAGTAGCGCTTGATGAGGTCCTGGTAGTCCGGCGCGTAGCCGGATTCGAGCGCGCGGATGAGGTCGCGGCGGAGGCGGTCGGCGTCTGCGTCGCGCGGTGGCAGCGGCGGCGGCGTGGGGTTGGTGTAGTCCTCGCCCTGCCGGCCCTCGCGCTCCTGCTTCTTGCCACGCTGGTTGATCGATTCCTCGGCTTGCAGCAAGCGTTCCAGGATCTGCTGCTGGCGCTGCTCCGTGCGGCGGGTGATCTGGCCCCGCCGGAGTTCGCGCGCGGCCTCTTCCATCTGCTCGGCGATGCGCTGAAGCTGGCTCTGAAGCTGCGCGTCGAGCGTGCCGTCCTCCATACCCTGCTCCATGAGCTGCTGGAGCTGCTCGCGGAGCTGCTGCTGCTGGCGAGCCATCTGTTCGAGGCGCTGCTGCTGGTCACCGGAGAGCCGCTGCCCGGCCATGTCGTTGAGCATCTGCTGGATCTGGTCGCCCATCTGCTGCTGGCCCTGCTGGAGCTGCTGCATCATCTGCTGCATCGACATGCCGCCCCCGCCTCCGCCCGACGGGTTGTTCATCATCTGGTCGAGCAGCTCCGAGAGGAGCAGCGCGAGGTCGTTGAGGTGGGTCATGGACGCGAGCTGGTGCCCGGCGGCCTGCGGGGCGCGGCGCTCGGCGAGCTGCTCTGTGGCGAGGCCCATCTCGCGGAGGGCGCCGCCGGTGTGCGTCTGCACCTGGCGCGTCATCTGCGGGATCTCGCGGGCGAGCGCGTTGAGGCTGTCGGCGACCGTCGCGAGGCCGTCGGCGAGGCCCACCTGCTGCTGCGCCATCGGGCGGAGCGCGGGGCTGTCGCGCGTGAGCGTCTGCGCGTCGAGGCCGAGGCCTTCCTGCTCCTCGCTCAGCGTGAGCACGTCGTCGAGGGAGCGGCGCAGCGCGGCGATGTTGACCTGCTGCTGCTCGCCCTGCATCTGCTGGCTCATCTCCTGGAGCTGCTGACGCAGGTTCTGGAGCTGCTGCTGCATCTGCTGCTGGCCCTGCTGCGCGTCCTGAAGCTGCTGCTGCTGGAGCTGCTGGCTGTTCTGCTGCATCTGCTGGGGGAGCTGCTGCTGCTGGAGCTGCTCGCGCATCTGCTGCATCTCCTGCGCCGGACCCGCGTCGCGGAGCTCCTCCATCTTCTCCTGCACCTCCCGGAGCAACTCTTCGAGCGCCTGCATCTCCTCGGCAGCCCGCTCCTGCTCCTCCGCAAGCTGTTCGGGGGTCTTGGGTTGTTGTCCGTTGTCCGTTGGCTGTTGCTCGTTGTCGCCCGATTCAGACTGCTCACCCGATTCAGACTGCTCACCCGATTCAGACTGCTCACCCGATTC
>JBCCLD010000309.1:0-5664 GCA_039027055.1 Bacteroidota bacterium | reverse complement strand
TCGGGAGAGAGGTCGAGATCGGGTGGGGCCACGAGGCCGAGTCGAGGTCCCTGGTCCGTTGTCCTCGGGAGTGGTCGTCTGGACCGGATGCCACGTGATCCTGCGCCGTGCCGGATTGCGTGGAAGCAAGTGGCTAGCTTCACGTTCACACGTTCACACGTTCACACGTTCACACGTTCACACGGTCCTCGTCATGCGCCTCCTCGCTCTTCTGCTGCTCCTCGTCTCTCCGTTCGCGGACGACCACACGGGTTCGTCGGCCGTCACACTCGGCGGCGACGGCGCGCCCCCCTCGTTCGAGGGTACGGCCTACTTCATCCCCGGCATGGAGGGCATGGGCGTGATGGCGCTTGCCACGGCCTCGCTCGACGGCAGCTCGTGGGCCCACAACGATGAGCCGTTCTCCTACGTCGAGGTCGTCGCGTTCGATGCACTCGCCGAGGGTACGGTCGAGGTCGGCGGCGGCGCGCGGGTGACGGTCTACCACTGGGACACCCATGACGGCGGCCCCGCCTTCTTCGCGATGGCCGAGAGCGGCACGCTCACGCTGACGGGCGTGGCGGACGACGCCGTGTCCGGCTCGTTCTCCGCTACGCTCACGCAGTACGACGATGCGGGCAACGAGAACGTCGTCACGATCGAGGCAACGTTTAGCGCCGTGCCTGGCAACGTGCCTTCACCGTGACCGTCTGAGCACGTCTAGCTGTTCGCGCGGGGCGTCTCGAACGCCTTGACGGTGGCGACATACGTCGGGACGTAGTTGCGCGTCTCGCGCGGGAGCGAGCCGTAGATGTCCCAGAACGTCGCCGGGCGGCCGAGGCGCGGGGTGGCGCGGCGGACCAGGCGCTGCACGAGGTACGGCCCGCAGTTGTAGCCCGCGAGCGCCAGCTGCCAGTCGCCGTCGAACATCTCCGAGAGGTCGCGGAGGTGGCGCGCCGCGGCGCGCGTCGACTTCTCGGGGCGGAAGCGGTCGCGGTGGCTGAGGCCGTAGAGGCGGCCCGTACCCTTCATGAACTGCCACATCCCACCGGCGCCCATCGGGCTGATCGCCTGCGGGTTGAGCGCGCTCTCCACGACGGCGAGGTACTTCAGTTCGGTCGGCACGCCCTCCTCGCGGAAGATGCGCTCGATCATCGGGAAGTAGCGCTCGCCGCGGGCGCGGATGCGGTCCTGGTAGCCGGAGTAGCGCTGCAACTGCGCCGTCTTGCGCTCAATGCTAGCCGCGAAGGACTCCGGCGCGTTGAAGACGTTGCTCAGGAACAGCGACGCCGTCGTCTCGACGTGCAGGTGCAGGTCGAGCGGGCCGCCGTCAAGGTTGAGGTTGGCGAGCGCGTCGGTGCGGAGCCGCTGGAAGTCGGTGGCCGAGAGGTCGAGCGTGGCGACGGCACCGTGGTGGCGTTCGTAGGCGGCCTGCGCGTTGAGGACGAGGAGGCGCGTCTCGGCGTCGCGGAGGAAGTACGGGTCGGCGGCCAGGGCGTGCACGAGCGTCATCGCTTCGGCGGCGAGGGTAGCCGCGTGCTGCGTGTCGCCGAGCGACTCGGCCGCTTCGATGTCGTCGAGCAGCCGCTCCGTCTCGACGATCTGGCGAGCCCAGAGCGGGGCGCTGCCGTCGCCGGGCCGGTCGGTGTCAGAACGCGTTGAGCTAGAGCGAGTCGTGCCGGGGCGGTCCGTGTCGGGGCGGTCCGTGTTGGGGCGGTCCGTGTTGGGGCGGTCCGTGTTGGGGCGGTCCGTGTTGGGGCGGTCCGTGTTGGGGCGGTCCGTTGCGCTCGCTGCTGGTGGGGCCGATGCCCGGGCCGGAGCCGGAGTCAGCAGCAGGGTGACGAGCACGACGGTGAGCGCCGTGTACGGGAGGTCTGCAGGACGCAGCATGGGTGGGGACGGTGGTGGGTCTTGACGAGCCGATGTGGGGGAACCGGCGTGGAAAGATCGAGGCGGCGGCGCTCAACGAGGCGGGTGTGCGAAAGGCTCCAACTCGCTGCGTTTTTATAGGATGCGCACGATCGGTTCACCGGGTCTCAGCGGTGGAAGGCGCTGGAAGCGCTATCAGCGCGTGCGGGGTAGAGCACAGGCACAGCCGCCAACATACGGCACACGTGTCAATTGTGAACATGGTGGGATGGCTTCGATGGGCGTACCGCCGGAAAAGATCCGAGGACGCCCAGCCGGGCCCGACAAGCCTGCCCGGCCGCAAGGGGTATCGAACGCCAGGCCTGTGGTCTCAAGTGCCAGGGCCTCGCGCCCGTGCTCGTCTCCTGTGCCTATCAGCGCGTCCGAGGTGTTTTGGCGGCTGCGTAGCTGTCGTCGGCGTACCAATCTCACGGTCTGATAGACGGAATGCCACAACGCGGGTTCGTTGCTCTTTCAACACCAAGCCTCGGCGTCGATACTGCACCCGACTCCGCCCCTCTCCTTGCGGTGCCCGCGCCGCTCCCGCTCAGCCACCCTCCCTATGCCCGCCCGGCTCCACGATCCCCATCAGCGCGCCGACGCGCTGCGTCGGTTCTTCGTCCCCGACGCGCCGCAAGAGCAGCCGCTCGAACGGGTCGTGCGCCTGGCTGCCATGCTGTTTGCCGTGGAACGCGTGGCCCTGGTGACCATCGAACGTGGTGACCGGCGGCTCGTGGCGACGCAGGGCCTGGGCGACCCGGCGGCCACCGCCTCCCATCCCGAGATGGCCGCCCTACGCCGCGCGCTCGTGCAGCCGATCGCGGGCGAGAAGATCCCACTGTTCACCGCCGACGCCTACCAGGACGAGCGCTTTGCCGGGCATGCGCTGCGGGGCCACCCCAGCGTCCGGTTCTACGCAAGCGCCCCGCTCAAGAGCGCCGAGGGCTACACCATCGGCGTGCTGAAGCTGTTCGACGCGGTCCCGCGCGAGCTGAGCGACGACGGGCTGACGCTGCTCACCGACCTCGCCGCGATGGCCGAGAGCGAGCGCAGCGCCCAGCGGCAGGTCGCCGCTGCTGAGGCACGCGCCCAACGGAACGCCCGCCACGACGCCTTCGCGCGGGCGGTCGGCACCACTGCCGAGCGTTTCCTCCGCGCCGACGACTGGCAGAACGAGGCTGCGCAGGCGCTCCAGCATCTCGCCGAGGCGGCCGGAGCGCAGGCCGTCCAGGTCTACAGCAACCACCGCAACGAAGGGCGGCTCGTCGCCGAGCAGTCGTTTGCGTGGAGCAGCGAGGAGAGCACCGTGCCCGCCCGGCTCGACTACGCCGCCGACGGCTTACAGCGCTGGGCCGATGTGCTAGACGCGGGGCGCTGCCTGTGCGCGTCCTACTCCACGCTCGCCGAGCCCGAGCGCGCCTTCCTCGACGCCAAGCAGGCGCGCGGCGTGGCCGTGGCCCCCCTTGTGATCGACGGGGCCTGGGCAGGCTTCCTGTGCTTCGACTTTGCCCGCGAGGCGCTCGCGCTCGACCCCGCCGAGGAGGAGGCGCTACGCGCTGCCGCGGAGGCGTTTGGGGCCGTGCTGGAGCGCGACCGTCGCCGTCGTGCCTCGGCGCGCACCACCCTGCACGACGCGGCTCCGCTGCCGCTCTTCGTCTGCGTCGACGGCGTCGTGGCTCTGGCCAACCCTGCGGCTCAGCGTCTGGTGGGCCCCAGCGTTCCGCTCGTGGGGCATCCCTTCCACAACCTGGTCCCGGCCGAGATGCAGGACGAGGTGGCGGCCTTCCTCAACGCGCATGCCCCGGCGACGGAAGCGGGGGCGCCCGACGCGCGTGCCGAGACGCCGCTCCGGGTGCGTCTCGTCGCCGCCGACCGGCAGATCCGGGTCGTCGACTTGGAGGCGGCGCAGACGACGTTTCAGAGCCAGAGCGGCGTGCTCGTGTGCATGCACGATGTGACGGAGCACGCCGAGCAGCTCCGGAGCGCGCGCGCGGCCCAGGCCGCCGCCGAGGGGCGCGCCGGCCTCGTGAGCAACCTCATGACCGGCCTCAACCAAGAGGTGCGGACCCCGCTCACGAGCATCCTCGGCTACGCCGAACTCCTCGCCGGCTCGCTCCAGGGAGCCGACCTCGACCAACTCGGTGTCATCCGCAAGAGCGGCCAGCAGCTCTCGCGCACGATCGAGGCGGTCTACGAACTCGCGCGGCTGGGCGGGCGGTCCAGCGCGCTTGCGGCGGAGCCCCTGCCGCTCCTGCCCCTCCTCGCCGATGCCGAGCGCACCTACGCGCCGCTGGCCCAAGAGCGCGGCCTGCGCTTCCTCTTGAAGCCGCCGCCCGAGCACACGCTGGTCCACGCCGACCCCCGCGCTCTCACCCGGGTGCTGGGGCAGTTGCTCACCAACGCCATTCAGTTCACCGAGGCGGGCTACGTGGAGGTTCGGGCGCGGATGCTCGACGCCCATGTCCTGATCGAGATCGAGGACACCGGCTGTGGCATGGGGGCGTCCTTCCTCACGACCGCGCGCGCGCCGTTCCGCCGCGAGCATACGGGCTCCACCCGGAGCGCGCTGCCAGGAGCCGGGCTGGGCCTCACCCTCGCCGACCTGCTGCTGGAGCGCATGCAGGGCCAACTCGACATCCAGAGCCAGCAGGGCCAGGGAACGCTGTGCCGCGTCACGCTGCCCGCTCCCGCCGGGCCAGACTACCGGCCGGCCCACCGTGTCGCCGCCGCTGATGGGGCCTCCGTGGAGCCGCCCGTGCCGCGCATCACGCTGCCGTCCCTCGCGCCGCCCGTCGCGTCGAACTGACGCCTTCGTATAGAAGTATAGAAGCGCCGCGCTCGGGGGGTTGGCGAGCGCGGCGCAGAAACCGGCGTGATACGGTGAGTGAATTCCGGGAGGCAGGCGGGGTCGTCCGGCGCGACGGCACCGAATGGCGACGAACACTGGGGAAAAGTACGAGACGACTCGCACATTCGGAAATAGTGGACACGTCGCCGGGCACGCACAGGCGGCTTCCGGTTCGCTCGTGGGGAGACAGATAGAGGCGCTATTGCCGTGCCCAGCGCGGTTGTACGGTCTGCGACGCAGAGCGCCCAGGGCTTGGCACGCATCTTGACGATGGGAGCAATACGGTCCCCCTTCACCCGACCTTCACCCCTATGACACCCTCCGTTCACGCCGCTCGCCCCGCCCTGTCGCTTCTGTTCCTGCGCTACGTCGCCGGTCAGATCACCGAGGCCCGCTGGGCCGAGTTCGGCGCCCTGCTCGACGACACCGACGCCACCGTCAGCGAGCGCGACGCGCTCGCCCGCTTCGTCCTCGACGCGCGCGACGAGCCGCTCCCCACGCCCGCCGAGGTCGCCGACCTCCTCGCCGCGATGCGCACGCAGGCCACCGCCTAGACGCCCGGCCCCTCCCAACGTCCCGCGAAGGGTCAGCGCAGCTCGACGCGCTGGCCCTTCCATTGTTTGGAGCATTCGGTGCTCAGCTTTTGGGAGAAGCGTGATAAGCACCTGTGCAATTGTTTTGCGGGACGTTGCTCGGCTTGGCACCCCCTGTCCTGCGTCGCCTCCGCTCCTCGGACTGTCCCCCTCGCGCGCCGTCGCAGGCGTGCAAGCAGGGGGTGAGAGCCGGGCCTCGCCGAGGGGATGCGCCGCAGAACTTATGAACACCTGCTTACCACGCACCGACGGGATGGACCGCACGCATTGCGGTTTGACGTACGAAGCCCTGGCCCATTGCTCGGATCGCGTAGACGCCGGAAGGTAGCCCTCGTA
>JBCCLD010000308.1:0-5673 GCA_039027055.1 Bacteroidota bacterium | reverse complement strand
GGCGGCAGTTCGACGAGCGCGCGGGCCTCCAGCGTGAGCCGGTCGTGGTAGCCGGGGATGTCGAAGTGGTGCACCTCGTTGCCGAGGTAGTCCTGGTAGCTGAACGCCTGCGCGTGCGGCGACACGGCGAGGTCGAACGAGTAGCACCGCTGCTGCGCGTCGTTGCGGGGGCGGAGGCGCACCTCCATGAGGTTCTCGCAGACCGGCGCGTCGTAGACGAACTCGGTGATGTGCCGGATGGCGTATTTCATGGATCGGACGATGGAGTCGTGGTCAGCCCCGTAGTCGATATGCCTGGTGGGGAGTGGAGAGTAGGGGGTGGGATAACGTGGGTGGTGGCTCTCCCTACTCCCCACGCCCTACCCCTAATCGGCTTGGCTGGCCTCGTATGCTGTCGCATTTCGATGGACAACGCCTAGACGCCCGCTCAGTCGTTGACGGCGAACTCGACGGTGTAGGTGATGAACGTGTCGTAGACGCCCTGGTGGATCCGCTCGCAGCGGTCGCGGATCTGCGCGAGGTGACCGGTGAGGCCCTCGTGGATCATCTCCGTGATGTCGTAGAGGCGCGTCGCCGAGGTCAGCCGCCCGGCGGTGCGGAGGAGGTCGCTGTGCTTGAGCGTCGGCACCCCATCAGCAAGAGCGTCGAGCGCACGCTCGACCATCGTGCTCCCGAACCGGACGGAGTGCGGAAAGGCCGCGTCGAGGAGGAGAAACTCGACCGCGCGGGCGGGCTGGATGGTGGCTGTGTGGACGCGGCTGTAGGCTTCGAGTGCCGTGCACGACTTGAGCAGCCCGGCCCAGTCCTGTTGCGACTGGCTCGGCAGGGCGCGCCCGTTCCCGTTGGTCAGCGCCACCATATCGACGTGTGCGTCGAGGAGGTTCACTGTCGCCGCGACGCGCTCCAGGTAGCGCCCGAGTTGGATGAACTGCCAGCCCGCGTTGTGGCTCATCGTGCTGTCGGTCAGCCCCTGGAAGAGGTGAGAGCCGTGCTTGACCTTGTGGAAGAAGACGTGGGCTTTGTTCTCCCAGGTGTCGCCGCCCGTCTGCGCCCGCGCGAAGAGGTGCAGGCGGTTGATCTGCTCCCACATCTCGCTGCTGATCTCCTCGCGGACCTCGCGTGCGTTCTGCCGTGCCGCCGCTACGCACCGCACGATGGAGTCGGGCAGGTCGCCGTCGAGCGCGATGGTCTGAGCGAGGTCGGACGGGGCTGCCTGGGGTAGGTCGACGCGGAGGCTGCGGAGCACCCGCGTCCAGCGTGCCCGCGTCACGTCTGCTTTCTGGTCGAGGAGGCCGTGCCGGTTCACGTCGAGCACGCGCGCGGTGTGCTCGGCCCGCTCCAGGTAGCGGCTCATCCAGTAGAGGCTGTCGGCAACGCGAGAGAGCATGGGGGAAGGCAGAAGTACGAGGTGAGAAGTTTGAAGTGGGAAGTTTGAAGTGAGAAGCGGTAGGCGTAGCAACCTGCGTTTAGCTTGTCGGGTATGAGCGACGGTTCATTCTTTCGCGTTCGTGTCTTCGAGCACCCACGTGTCTTTGCTGCCGCCGCCCTGCGAGGAGTTGACTACGAGCGAGCCCTTGCGCAACGCCACGCGGGTGAGCCCGCCGGGCACGATGCGGACCTCCTCGCCGTCGAAGAGGACGTACGGGCGCAGGTCGACGTGTCGCCCGTCCATCTCGCCGTCCACGAAGCACGTCGCCTTCGAGAGCGCGAGCGTCGGCTGGGCGATGTAGCGCCGCGGCTCGGCCTCGATGCGGGTGCGGAAGGCGGCGCGCTCCTCCGCCGTGCTGTGCGGCCCGATGAGCATCCCGTAGCCGCCTGACTCGTCCACGGGCTTCACGACGAGGTCCTGGAGGTGGTCGAGGACGAAGGCGCGCTCGTCGGGCCGGTCAAGGAGGTACGTCTCCACGTTGGCAATGATGGGCTCTTCGCTGAGGTAGTAGCGGATGATATCGGGGACGTAGGCATAGAGCGCCTTGTCGTCGGCGACGCCCGTGCCGATGGCGTTGGCGAGGACGACGTTGCCCTCGCGGTAGGCGTTGAACACCCCCGGCACGCCGAGCACCGAGTCGTCTCGGAAGGGAATCGGGTCGATGAAGTCGTCGTCGATGCGGCGGTAGATCACGTCGACGCGCCGCAGCCCCGCCGTCGTGCGCATGTAGACGACGTTGTTGTGCACGACGAGGTCGCGCCCCTCGACGAGCTCGATACCCATCTGGCGCGCAAGGAACGCGTGCTCGAAGTAGGCGGAGTTGTAGACGCCTGGCGTGAGCAGCACAATGGTCGGGGCCTGCGCCCGCGAGGCCTGCGCCCGGAGCGTGGCCAGCAGCGCGCGCGGGTAGTGGTCGACCGACCGGATCTGGTAGTGCTGGAAGAGCAGCGGGAACACGCTCCGCATCACCTGCCGGTTGGTGAGCATGTACGACACCCCGCTCGGCACGCGTAGGTTGTCTTCGAGCACCGCGAACGAGCCGTCGGGCAGCCGCACGAGGTCCATGCCGGCGATAGAGACGTAGGCGTCATTTGGTACGCGCACCCCGCGCATCTCGGGCCGGAAGTGGCGACAGCTGTAGACGAGCCGCCGCGGCACCACGCCGTCGTTCAGGATCGCGCCCTCGCTGTAGATGTCCTTCAGGAACCGGTTGAGCGCCCGGATGCGCTGCGCCAGCCCCGCCTCGATGGTCGCCCATTCCGACGCCGTGAGGATGCGCGGGACGATGTCGTACGGGAAGATCTTCTCCGTGCCTTGCTGGTCGCCGTAGACGGTGAAGGTGATGCCCTGATGGAGAAACCGCTCGTTGGCTGCGGCCTGCCGCGCATCCAGGTCTTCCTTTTCGAGCGCCTGGAGACGCTCGTGCAGCGGCGCGTAGGCCGGGCGCGGCTCCTCGGCGGCGCGGTACATCTCGTCGTAGGCCGTCGGCGCGGAGGACATGGGTGGGGCTAGACGGGAAATAAGGCGGGCTGCGTGAATGAGCCAATCTACCCCAGGCGCACAAACCAATTAAGCAAAAGTGCCTACACGCCTCACCTCATGCGGCGATGTACCCATTCACCCAGGCTTTTGCCACACCACCCGCGTCAGCGCGGCGACGCCCTGGTGGAACGGCCCCTCGTCCAGCACGGCCTCGACGGCATCGAGCACGAGCAGCCCCGTGTTGTCGCGCGGGTCGCGGCCGAAGTGGGCCTGCAGCTCCGACGACGCCACGAGCATCGTCACGTCCCGAGGGCCGCCGCTCGTGTAGCCGTCGGTGGCCTGCTCGGGGCGGTACCACTCGCCGACGAACACGCCGCCGGGCCTCAGCGCGCGCCGGACGAGGCCATACACCGCTGGGCGGACGTCTTCCGCGAGGTGCAGGAACGTCGCCACGACCGCGTCCCACTGCTGCGGTGGGTCCCACGCCGTCACGTCGGCTTGCACCGTCTCGACCGTGACGCCCTGCTCCGCCGCGAGCGTGTTCGTCTTGGTGAGGCCTTCCGCCGCGAAGTCGAGCGCGGTGACCTGGTAGCCCTGCGTCGCCATCCACACGGCGTTGCGTCCCTCACCGGCGGCGAGTTCGAGGACGGTCGCGCCCGGAGCGACGTGCGCCGGGATGGCCTCCGCGATAAACGCGTTGGGCATAGTCCCGTAGGCGAATGCCTCGGCGCCGTAGCGCGCGTTCCAGAAAGCAGGGTCGAACGGAGACGGCATCGGTCTACACAAAAATCAGTCAACGAGAAATAGAGAGGCGGCAGGACGACCGGACGATCACCCCGCCGCAGTATAGACGAACAGAGAGCAACGGCTGGGAGGCGCAGGAGCGTCGCCCGTTCTGCCTTCATCCTTTTGCCTTCTGCCTTCTCACGCGGTCATCCCACCGTCCACCGCGATCTGCGCACCGGTGACGTAGCTGGCCGCGGGCGAAGCGAGGAACGCGACGACGTTCGCGATCTCCTCGGCGGTGCCGTAGCGGCCGAGCGCGGTCGCGCCCGCCATCATGCCCGCCGCTGGGTTCACGTCCGGGTCGCCCGGGTTCATCTCCGTGTCGATGGGGCCAGGGTGGACCGTGTTGACGGTGACCCCCTTCGCGCCAAACTCCTTCGCCGCCGAGGCCGTGATGGCGCTCACGCCTGCCTTGGTCGCACTGTAGATCGACGCGCCGGGGAAGCCAACAAAGGCGACGACGCTGCCGATGTTAATGACGCGGCCGTTCTCGCGGAGGTGCGGGGCGGCAGCGCGTAGCGTGGCGAAGACACCGCGCACGTTCACGTCAATGCTCTGGTCGAAGTCGGCGTCGGAGAACTCGGCGATAGGGCCGGTGCGGTAGACGCCCGCGTTGTTGACGAGGATGTCGAGCCCGCCGAAGCGCTCGACGACCTGCGCGACGAGGCTGCTCGCTGCGTCGGCGTCGGCGGCGTTGGCCTGGAACGCTGCGGCGGTGCCCCCGGCCGCTTCGATGGCGGCGACGACGTCGTTGGCGCGGTCGGGCGAGGCGTTGTAGGAGATCGCCACGGTTGCGCCGTCGGCGGCGAGGCGTTGGGCGGTCGCGGCACCGATGCCGCGGCTGCCGCCGGTGACGAGGGCGACGTGGCCAGAAAGGGAAGCCATGAGCGGAGTGGTTGGCTGGAAGAACTCAGTGATCGGCTCGTTCAAAACTATTTTGGAATGATTGTTCCAAAAAAGAATCGAGGAGCCAACGGACGAAGGAGACGGCGATCTGGCTTGACGCAGGGCACCCACCACCGCACCTTTTCAACCCTAATGCACACTCAAGGCGTCTTCTGCGCGTTCGCCTTTGGACGTGACAGGGTAGCTGATTCGGTCAACCACCCCTGTCCCCTCCCCCCGCTCGCGAGGGCAGGCTCTGTCCAGGAGAGGAACTGCCTTAGCGGCTTCCGTACATGGCTTCGATATCGCAAAAGACCGGTTGTCCATGCACTAGCGAGTGCGCGGCTCACTAAATCCGTCGTCGGAGACAGCCCGAAGGCGAGCCCGTAGGTCCGGCGGCTCATCGCGTGGGCCTCGGTGATCATCTAGGTCAGAGCGTGGTCGGCCCGTGAGCGCTCACTCTCCGGTCGAGCGAGCGCGGCGTGGTACGCGCTCCGATTGACACCGAGCACGCGGTAGGCCATCGCCACCGGGTGCTCGCTCACGTGCCACCGGATGAAGGCGTAGATCATATCCGGGGGGCGTCTGCGAGAAGCCTACCCACCGGCGGTGGGTGGAGCCAACGGCTTTTTTAAGATGAGCCGCTCTTGTTGGAGCCGGTGGAGTTCGCGCTTGAGTTGGCGGATCTGCTCGGCCTCGGGAAGCTTGTCGGAGACCGCAGCCTCGCCGGGAGCGTAGCGGTGGATCCAGTCGCGGAGCGCGCCAACGGAGACGTCGAGGTCACGAGCGACCTGTTTGCGAGAGAGGCCCTCGCCGGTGACGAGGCGGGCGGCCTCACGCTTGAAGTCCTCGGAGTAGGTGATTTTGGGCATGGGTACCTCGATGTGTGCAAGGGTTGAGGTGTCCACTGGACTGAGGTAAGCTCAACGTTGCCAGTCTGATCTGTTACCCTGTGATGTAACGCGAGCGTTGGCAAGAACTGACCATTCGTGCCCAAGCTCACCTCAATCACTCGCCACACCCACCCCCTCCAGCGAGCTTCCAACGCGATTTTGCGAGGCCCTGCGCGGTGTTGCCGAATCGCGGTGCTT
>JBCCLD010000307.1:0-5689 GCA_039027055.1 Bacteroidota bacterium | reverse complement strand
GCGATGGGTCCCCAACTTCGAGGCCGGCTTTGGGTGTGAACGTATTCAGCGCGGATGTCCCATCCGCGCGTCCACGTGGGAAGGTGTCCACGTGTGAAGGTGGTTCTCCTCGTCCACATGGTCAACCGTCCACACCCAACTCTGCAAGCGGAGTTGGTATCAGACCGAATGTCCACACGCTCTAGCATTTCGCAGGGGCGTGGTGGCTGTTCAGGGCACTAGGCGGGTAGGTGGAACAAATCGCCCTTGACGCAGGGCCTAGGTCCATGTAACGTGCATAGCTGTCGTCCCCCAACTCGCCCGACGTGCCCTTCGTGCTTGGCTTCCGGTCTGTGCTTGCTCTCGTGCCCCGTTTGCTCGCGTTCGCGCTAGTCGTCGGGCTGTGCGCCCCGCCCGTGGCCGCGCAGTATGGCTTCTCCTTCGGCCGCAACAAGGTGCAGTACGAGGACTTCGACTGGCACGTCCTGGAGACGGAGCACTTCGACGTGTACTACTACCCCGAGATGGAGGAGCTTGCGGAGTACGGGGCCGCCTTCGCCGAAGAGGTCTACGACGAACTGGAGCACCGCTTCAACTTCTCGCTCGTACGGCGCGTCCCGGTCGTCTTCTATGCGACCAACCTCCACTTCAAGCAGACGAACATCACGCCGGGTTTTATCCCGGACAACGTCGGGGGCTTCTTCGAATTCCTCAAGGGCCGCGTGGTCGTCCCGTCGAACGGGGACCTGCATCGCTTCCGCCGCGTGATCCGACATGAGCTGGTGCACGTGTTCACCTTCTCCAAGGTGCGCCGCGCCTACGCGGACTACCGGCGGCCCGCCCAGAGCTTCCTCCCGCTGTGGTTCACCGAAGGCATCGCCGAGTACTGGAGCGGCGGGGCAGACCACAATCACGAGATGATCATGCGCGACGCCGTCGCCTCGAACTTCCTCGTGCCCCTCGACAACATGGCGCGCATCCGCGGCAGCTACGTCATGTACAAGCAAGGCGAGGCGATATGCCGCTGGATCGGCGAGACCTACGGCGACGAGAAGCTGCTCCTGATGATGGAGAACGCCTGGCGCGACCCAGACTTCACGAAGGTGATCGAGCACGTGTTGCAGGAAGACTTCGAGGTGCTCTCCGCGCGCTGGGACGAGTGGGTGCGCGCGCAGTACGTCCCGGACATCGAAGGGGCCGATGTGGCCTCGCTCGTCGCGCGCCCTGTTCAGGCGCGGGGCTACAGCATGAAGCCCGCGCTCTGGACCGACGCCGAAGGGCAGCGCCACGTCGTCTACGCGGCCAACAAGAACGGCTACACCAACCTCTACCGCGTCGCCGTGGACGAGGCGATGACACCGTTGGAGAGTCCGCGCGTGGTCGTCGAAGGCGAACGCAGCGCGGCCTACGAGGCGTTCCACCTGTTCGACAGCCGTCACGACGTCAACGATCAGGGCCACGTCGCCTTCGTCACGAAGTCGGGCGGGGCTGACGTGGTGCACGTCTTCGACATCGTGGAGGAGCGCCGCCTGCACACCTTCGCCTTTGAGGACCTCGTGGCGATCTACTCGCCGCATTGGAGCCCCGACGGGCAGCGGCTTGCCTTCACCGGCATCGCGCGCTCAGGCTTCGCCGACCTCTACGTCTACGACCTCGACGACGCCCGCCTCGCGCGACTCACCGACGACGCCTACGACGACCGCGACCCGGCCTGGAGCCCTGATGGCACCCGCCTCGTGTTCTCCAGCGACCGCTCGGCCTTCGGTCACGAGGGGGCCTACAACCTATTCACCTACACGTTTGACAAGGACGACGTCGCCGCTGGGGCGGTCGCCTACCTCACCTACGGCCCGCACCTCGACCTGAGCCCCCGGTGGACACCCGATGGCACCCACGTGGTCTACACGAGCACGATCCGCGACGAGGCGACGGGTCGATTCACCGCGCAGGACCTATGGATGGTGGACGCTAGTCCCTACGACCCGCTCCTCGCCCAGGCAAGCACGTCAGCCACCACGATGGCGCGCAACGCGACGCGGTTGACCCGGTTCACGAGTGCCTCCTTCGACCCGGTGTGGACCGACACCGACCAGGTCGTCTTCACGAGCTTCGAGAACTTCCGGTTCACGCTCCGCACCATGGACGCCGCTGCGCTGGTCGAAGAGCCAGTGTCGATCGTCGCGGTACGGCCGGCCCTAGACCGGTTCGGGGCGACGCAGCCGTTTTTGGCGCAACGGCCATCGCCGCCTGCGCAGCGCTCCTCGTCCTTGCCAGTCCTGGACGCCGACGAGGTGCTCAACGTGCCTGGCGGCGGCGACTCGTTCCAGGAAGACGGTCCGTTTGCCGAGGCCCCAGTCTTTGCCGACGAGCAGCCTAGCGTAGCCCTGCGAGCACGGGTCGGTCTGACCTGGGAGCCGCCGGCGTCTTGGCTGGCGCGGCCCGTCTCGACCTCGCCCGACGACGGCACTCCGCCCGAGGAAGGGTGGGCGTTCGACCCGATCCCCATCACCGAGGTCGAGCGACAGCAGCCCTACAAGCGAGCCTATAACCTCGATATTGCCCAGGGCGGCGTGAGCACCAACCCCGTCTGGGGTACCTCGGGTGGCGCCGTACTGGCCTTCTCCGACATGCTCGGCAACGACCGCTGGTACGTCTCGGCCTTCCAGGTCAACACGCCGGGGCGCTCGTTCTGGGAGGGGCTGAACGTGTCCGTGTCGCGGCTCCACCTGGGCCGCCGCGCCAACTATGGCTACGGCGCCTTCCGTCTGGGCGGCCGCCGCTTCGACCGGGGCGACCCAGACGCCGCTGCGACCTACCCCGTCTTCTTCGAGGAGGTATGGGGCGGTTTCGGTGCCGTCAGCTACCCCCTCTCCAAGTTCCGGCGCGTCGAACTGGGCACCTCGGCGGCATGGAGCAACAAGGACCAGATCACGGCGACCGAGACGCTGGAGTCGGTGCTAGTTAGCAACAGCGTCGCCCTTGTCCATGACACCGCGCTCTACGGCTTCAACGGCCCGGTCGACGGCTGGCGCGGCAACCTCACCGTCGGCTACACGACGGACGTGCTCAACGCCAACGTCAACTACGTCACACTCTCAGCCGACCTTCGGAACTACGTCCGCATCATCCCGGGCGTGACCTTCGCCTCGTGGGGCCTCGCGCAGTCCAACATTGGGCGGCGCTCGCGCCTGTTCTTGCTCGGGGGTAGCTGGAACCTGCGCGGCTTTGGCTTCCTGGATGTGCGCGCGCGCAACATCCTATTCACCTCGCAAGAATTACGGTTCCCGCTCGTCGAGGCCCCCGGAGCCATCCTCCCGATCCTTGCGCCGTTCGGGTTGGCCAACATCCGTGGCGCAGCCTTCTTCGACGCCGCGCACGCCTGGAACGACGACTTCTACAGCGACTCGATCGCCGAGGCACAGCTCAACGCGGGGCGCACCTTGGGAGCGACGGGCCTCGGGCTTCGCTTCAACCTCTTTGGCGCGTTCGTCCTGCGCTATGACCGAGGCTTCCGATTCCGCGACGGCATCCAGTGGGGCGAGCGCGAGGAATTCAGCCAGTTCTTCTTTGGCTATGATTTCTAGCGCGTCGGAGATCGAACGCCGTGGCTCGAAGGCCTGGGTGCTGCTCGTCGCTGTGCTGTGGGCTGGCTGCGAGACGCTGCAACTCGGCAGCCCCATCGTCCTCGATGAGACGGCATGGACGACCGAGGGAGGCTCGTCGGCGCGCACGTTCGAGGCGGCCTCGTCGATCGACCTCCCGCTGGAAGAACTATGGGTCTACAACGCTGAGGGCGCGTTCGGACCGGCCCCTGCCTTGGCCGCTGACGGCAAGCTCTTCCTGCCGACGCGCCAAGGGGAAGTCCGCGTGCTCAGCGTCTCGGACGAGCGCCAATTCTTGGGGCAGACCGACCTAGGCGATGCCATCGATGGAGCACCCGTGCTGGCGGATCGGCTGCTGATTGCCCCCATCTCGGCTGGCGGTCGTAGCCTCGTCGCCTACGACGTGGTGCGAGGTAGCACGGTCTGGGTGCTCGACACCGAGCCCCACGCGGCAGGGCTGCTCCTGACCGACGACCACGTGCTCGTCGCAGCGAGCCTCATTGGGACCGTACGGTCCATCGACCCGCGTACGGGCGACACCCGATGGGAAGTCGCCTCCGACTCGGTGAGCGCGGTGCATGCGACGCCGGTGTTGCTCGATGCCAAGACGTTTGCGATCGTAGACGATCAGGGAACCGTCCAGGCCCGCGCACTCACGGACGGAGCGATCGCATGGACAGCAAGCGTAGACGCTCCGGTCTATGCCACCCCGGCGCAGGTCGGCGACCTCCTGCTCGTCCCCACCACGCGCGGTCGTCTCGTCGCACTGGATGCCGAGTCAGGCCAGACGCGGTGGACCTACGCTGCGTCCACAGCAGAGACCCGGCTGACGACGCCGTCGTCCGACGGGCGTACGCTCTACGTGGGCGCCTCGACCGGGACGCTGGCCGCGCTGGATGTGGAGACGGGCGCGCTCCGCTGGACCCACACCGAAGACGGCGTGATCGCCGCCGCACCGCTCCTCGTGGACGACACCGTCTTTATCGGGACGCTCCGCAAGCGCGTGCTTGCCCTCGATGCCGCCACTGGCACGGTACGGTGGCAGACGGAAGTCGGCGGACGCGTAAAGACGGCCCCCATTGCGTCCGACGGCTACCTCTTCGTGCTCGCCGAGCCTCGGCAGGTCTATGCCTTCGGCTCGCCCGCCCGCACCGACCCTCCAGACTCCCTCGCTGCCCGCTAGCCATGCGTCTGCTTCTGCTCGTCGTCCTTCTCGTCCCGACAGCCTGGTCGCAGGAACGGGGATACGTGCGCGTCGAAACGAATGCGCCTGACGCCACGCTCTATGTCAACGGTGAGCCGAGCGTGATCACAGGTGGTGTGCTCGCGCTGCCTCCAGGTACGGTAGCGATGCTGCTCCTCGCTGGCGAGGCCGATACCTGGGACGCTCGCCGAGCCACAGCTACTGTCGGCGTGGTCCCTGGCGACACGGTAGAGGTCGCGCTCCGTGTGCCCGTGCGCTACCGAATCACATCCGTGCCCTACGGGGCCGTCGTCGTCCACGAGGCCCCGGATGGCACGCGACACGCGCTGGGCACGACGCCGCTGACGCTTGACAAGACCACGCCCTTGGCAGGCGTCTTGCATGTCGAAAAAGACGGATATGCAGCGCAAGAACTCGTGCCGGGTGCGACTGTGACGAACGAGCAGAGCGTGCTGCTGCGACCGCTACGCGCCGAGGACGGGGCTGAGGTGATCGGGCTTGGCGAAGCCCAGTCCAGCCGCTGGATCGACATTGCCGCGGGCACGCTTGCACTGGTGGGCGGCGCGACGGCCGTCTACTTCAAGCTCCGCGCAGACGACGTGGACGACCGCTACCGCGACCCGAGCAGCCCCGAGCGGGGCGACCCTGCGCTCCGCGACGAGGCACAGCGGCTCGATACCTACGCCGCCGTGGGCCTGGGAGCGATGCAGGTCGGCCTCGGCGTGGTAGCCGTCCGGCTCGTGCTGCGCTAGGGCGTGTGGACTATCGGTCTGATCGGTGCTCACGGCCTCCGTTCGGCCTCCGCCCACCTCTACAGAATGGGGGGTCCACTCGTCACTCGATCCTACGGGATCGCGCTCCTCGTGCGCCTTTCGGAGACGCAAACGGCGTCTCGTGAGCACCT
>JBCCLD010000306.1:0-5693 GCA_039027055.1 Bacteroidota bacterium | reverse complement strand
TTGATCGGGTCAGGTGCTCACGAGACGCCGTTTGCGTCTCCGAAAGGCGCACGAGGAGCGCGATCCCGTAGGATCGAGTGACGAGTGGAACGCAGCGGAGGCCGAACGGAGGCCGTGAGCACCGATCAGACCGATTGTCCACACGCCCTTGCTCGCAGCTGTGAGGATCGCACGCGGGCCGCTAGCGAGTAGGCGGTCTAGAACGCGAGGGAAGCTTGAATCCGGTAGTAGACGTCCAAATCGCCCCAGGTCAGATCGCCGTCGATCTCGCCCCAGGGCGCGGCCAAGCCGAAGCGGTGTAGCAACTCGAACCCACCGATGGAGAGGACATTCTTGGCCTCGGCCCCGACGCCCGTGCGCCGGATCGTGTTGTCGAAGTCGGCCCCCGTCCACACGAGGGCGGCGTCGGTGAAGAGCGAGAAGCCGGTGCGCCCGAAGCCGAGAAAGCCCAGGAGGGTCGTCTGGAGATCGAACGAGGGCGGGAGGCGGTATTCGAGCGTGCCGAAGAGGACGCGGTCGCCGAGCGCGGGCCGCCGGTAGCCGCGCACGCGCTCCAACTCGTCGTTCGTGAGCGCGCCGTAGATCGGGACGAAGAGGTCGAGGTCGTCGAAGCGGGCGAGGCCGAGCACGTCCTGCGCGAAGCCGCCGCCGAAGCGGGCCTGGGCGCGTCCGTAGACGTAGAAGCGCCCGACGCCGAGCGGGTCGGGGAGGACGGAGTACGCCGCGAGGTCGGGCAGCGCAAACGTGCCGCCGGTGTTCACCTCGGGCACGCCGACGGTCAGCCGGGCGCGCACGCCAAGGCCGTCGAGCGGGTGGATGACGTTGAAGCGGTAGGGGCGCTGCTGCTTGTAGGCCAGTCCGAAGCGCACGTCGGCCCGCGTGCCCTTCTCAGGCACGGGGAGGGACCCGCCAGCCACGTCTACCGTGCCGATGTCGGCAAAGTCCTCGGCGTCGAACGGCTCGGCGTAGGCGAGGCGGAGCCGGACGGCGGCCGAGAGCGCCGTGTACGGCCGGTCGAGCCAGTCGAGCGGCCAGATCGCGGCCACGTCGCCGCCGCTCAAGTTCTCTACGAGCACGTCGTCGCCGTAGAACTGCGAAGCACCGGGGAGGCGGTAGCCGCGAAAGACGAGGCTGGGCGCGAGCGTATTGTTGATGTAGGTCCCGAGCGCGAACGTCTCCCCGGCGAAGTCGGGGATCGAAACGCCAGCGATGAGCCCAAGCTGATGCTTGCCGAGCGGCTCCAGCCACGACGTCGTCCCGAAAATGCCGTAGTCCTCCGAGCTGTTGTAGTAGGGAAACGCGATGCTGAACGCGTGCGTGAGGTTGGCGAACGAGTTGTAGGCGTAGCGCTCGCGGATGAGCGACGCGTCCGGCGCGATGTGGTACGGGACTTCGGTGCTGGGCCGGTGCGTCGTCCAGGCACGGTAGGCGGGCGGTACGACGGTCGGTGCGGGCTCTACCGTGAGTGCGCGGTCTGCCGGGAGGAGGTAGGCGCGGTCGCGCTGCTTCGTGTCGGTCGAGCGCAGCAGCAGCCGCCCGGCAGGGTGCGTCGAGTCGGCGGGGAGCCAGGCGTCCACGTCGGCCCCGTTGAAGAGGTAGGTGAGGCGGGTCGCAGGTCGCGGGTCGCGGGTCGCGGGTCGCGATTCGAAGGCAGGACCGGCACCACCAGAAGGGGCGCTTGCGAGGTCAGCGGGGGCGTTCGCTGTGGTGCCCACGTCCGCTACGAACACGTTTGGCACGTCGTCTCGCATGGAGGTGAAGGCGAGGTGCTGGCCGTCGGGGCTCCACACAGGGCCGCGGTTGTCGACGCCTTCTGCGGCGAGGTCGGCCAGCGAGGTCACCGCGCCGGTTCCAGCGTCGATCACGATGAGGTCGCGCGTACCGTCCGCGTCGAAGCGGGCCGCGGCGAGGCGTGCGCCGTCGGGGCTCCACGTCAGCCGCGTCAGCTGCACGTCGCCCGTGAAGTCCGTCAGCGGTGTCTCGGTGTCGGTCGTCAGGTCCAGCACAAACACGTTTGCTGTGCCCCTCGCGCCGATGCCGACAAAGGCGAGGCGGTTGCCATCAGGCGCGTACGTCGGGCTGTGCGCGCGGCGGTTGTCCGTAAGCTGCACGGTGCGCTCCGTCTCCGTGTGCACGACGTAGAGGTCGTTGATGAGCGCGCCGTGCCTGCCCCGATGCCGGCGCGCATAGGCGATGTGCTGGCCGTCGGGGTGCCACGCGAACGGGGCTTGCACTGAGCCTTCGGCGATGACCTTGACGTTGCGCCCGTTCTCAGCGATCGCGAGCGAGTCGCCGGGGTTGGTCATCACGTAGAGCCGCCGCACGGGCCGCGCGATGGTCGAGAGGGTGAGGCCTGCGATCTGGCTCGTGTCCGGGCTCGCCGCGATGTGGTAGAGGTACTGCCCCGGCAGCGGTAGCGGGTCCGTGGCGAGCGAGTCGAGGCGCTCCATCTGGCTCGCCATCGTGTTGTAGTACACGTTGACGTGCTTACGCCAGTCGCTGTTGAAGCTGGCGTACGACTCGCCCGTGGTTGCCTGGAACGCCGCGTAGAAGTCGTGGACCTTGAAGAAGGGGAGAGGGAGCGGCCCGAGCGAGATCGGCTTGCGGTGGCCGAGGAGGTTCACGATCGTCGAGTCGCCGTAGCGCTCGGCGAGGTAGCGCGTCTGGCTGTTGCCGACGGCGTAGCGGAGCCGTCCATTCCACGCGCTCGTGCCATCGGAGTAGCTCAGCCGATCCTCGAAGACGGCCGTGCGGAGCCATCGGTCGCCGCGCTGGGCGTCCCACGCCTCGGTGAAGTATTGCGCTACGCCCTCCGCCCAGAAGCTCGGGATCGGGCTCGCGAGGACGTACTGCAGCGATTGCAACGGCCCGAGGTTCGTCTGGATCGCCCGGTAGTGGAAGAGGTGCGCGAGCTCGTGCGAGAGCACCTTCCGGAGCCATTTCACGTCGCCCGTCCAGATGGTGGCGACGTCGTTGACGTGCACCCAGATCGTCGTGAAGCCTGCGCGGCCCACGTTGAAGGCGATGCCATTCGCGATCTCGTCCTCGTCGGAGAGGTAGATCCGCAGCCGCTGGTCGAAGGTGACGCCGCCGAACGCGACCGAGAGCGAGTCGTAGGTCACCTCGGCGATGGCCGCCGCGTGCGCCTCGATGCCCGCGAGCCGCGCCGGGTAGGCGATCTCGAAATGCTCCGTCTCAGCGACCTGCCAGTCGAGTTCGGCGTGGTTGCGGCCGTTGAAGAAGTTGAAGCCCTGCGCGGCAGCATCGACGGTGAAGCCTAGAAGGAAGGCGAAGAACAGGAACGAACGCATGAAGGCGAAGCAGGAAGGAGAGCACGGTGCAATCGGGGGTCGTCCGCCGCCACGATACCACATCGGAGCGCCGCCGTTTTGGATGCGTCCGTACGGGCCACCTCGAAACGAGTGACAACGAGTGACAGAGACAACAGCCATGCCGTACACTGCGACGCCCACCCACTTCCTCTGTCTACCCGCCCCGCCGTGTTCGACTGGATCTACGACCCGCAGGCCTGGGTCGCCCTTGCCACTCTCACGTCGCTCGAAATCGTCCTCGGGATCGACAACATCGTCTTTATCTCGATCCTGACGGGGCGGCTCCCGGAGGAGCAGCAGCCCCGCGCCCGCTTCATCGGCTTGGCGCTGGCGATGGGCATGCGCATCGCGCTGCTCTTCTCGATTGCCTGGGTGATGAGCCTGACCACCCCGCTCTTCACGCTTCCGTTCTTGGATACGCTCACCGGGTTCGGCGAATCGGCGCGGCACGGGATGGCGCTCCTCGGCGACGCGACGGGGCTGACGGACGGGCCCGCGGCCATCACTGGGCGTGACCTCATTCTACTCGTTGGCGGCTTCTTCTTGGTCGGCAAGGCCACGCACGAGATCCACAACAAGCTCGAAGGCGACGCCGAACAGCACGGCACCGCAAAGAAAACGGCGAGCTTCGGCTCGGTCCTCATCCAGATCGCGATCCTCGACATCGTCTTCTCCCTCGACTCGGTCATCACGGCCGTGGGCATGGCCGACGACATCGCCGTGATGGTGATCGCGGTGGTCATCGCCGTCGGCATCATGATGATCTCAGCGGGGCCAGTCTCCGACTTCGTCCAGAAGCACCCGACGGTGAAGATGCTTGCCCTGGCGTTCCTGATCTTGATCGGCGTGACGCTGATCGCCGAAGGGCTCGGCCAGCACATCCCGAAGGGCTACATCTACTCCGCGATGGCGTTCTCGCTCTTCGTCGAGGTGCTCAACCTCCGCGCCAAGCGGTCCAAGAACGTGACGCCTGCGCCCGTTCAACTCCACGGGATCAACTACGACGAGTACCCCGTCGCCGGGCAGATGCCAGCGGACGATGTCTAGTCAGACGATGCCTATGCCAGCCACGAGAGACATGAGCCCTACCCTGTTGCGTGTTGCGTGTTGCGTGTTCGGATCGAACGCGGGACGTAGCCTAGTTGCTAGAAGCCGAGGGATGGAGGAATACGGGGGGCGAGCTAGCCGCGTCCTGTCCCTGATGCTGCTCACCCTGTTGTTCGGCTGCGGCTCGCCCGACGCTACGCAGGCGCAGCCCACCGGGGCGAGCGCCTCGGACACAGCCTACGTGTACCGCTCGGCCAGCCGCGACGGCATCGGCAAGTTCTACATGGGCCGCGAAATTTCCCGCGTGATGGGCCACCGCGGCGCGGCCTGGCTGGAACGCCCTGACCGCGAACGCACCGAGCGCCCCGATCTGGTCATCGAAGGCCTCGCGTTGCTCTCGAACTACACCGTGGCAGACATCGGCGCGGGGACGGGCTATTTCACCTTCCGCATCGCCGAGGCGGTCCCGCAAGGCCGTGTCTTCGCCGTCGACATCCAGCCCGAGATGCTCGCCATCATCGAGGCGCGGCAGCGGGAGCGCGGCCTCGACAACATCACGCGCATCCTCGGCACCGAGTCCAGCCCCGAACTCCCCGCCGACACGCTCGACGCGACGCTGCTTGTGGACGCCTACCATGAGTTCGCCTACCCCCGAGAAATGCTCGCCGCGATCTACGCCGCCACCAAGCCGGGCGGCAAGCTCGTGCTGATCGAGTACCGCGGCGAGGACCCGACCGTGCCGATCAAGCCGCTCCACAAGATGACCGAGGCACAGGTGCGTCTGGAGCTTGAGGCCGCCGGGTTCACGTTTGTCGCCAATCGCGATTTCCTCCCGCAACAGCACTTTCTCGTCTTTGAAAAGCCGGGGTGAGGGAGTGTTAGGGTAGAGAAGTGTGGGGGTATGAGGGTGTGAGCTCAGTACACGACAAAACTTCCAGGACTGTCATCTCGACGAGCGAAGCGAGGAGAGATCCCCCAACTTCCGCGTCGTTTCGATGCTTGGGAGATCCCTCCGTCGCGGTCGGGATGACAGTATTGTTGCTTTGTCGTGTACACAGGGGTGTGAGAAGATCTAGCTGCTAGTGTGAGCGCAAGGGGTCTACTGCGCGATCACCTCTGGACGTGACGGGGTTGCCAGGTTGGTCAACCACCCCTGTCCCCTCCTATCCAGGAGTATCTGTTTAGCGCGCTGTGGTGGCGAGGGACGACGGACACAGCTCTTGCACAATCCACTCCGCCAGGGAGCTACCACGCTGCCGAGCCGTCGCCGAGAGCGACGCCAGCACCTGCCACGTCGCCGCTCCCCGCCCGCTC
>JBCCLD010000305.1:0-5707 GCA_039027055.1 Bacteroidota bacterium | reverse complement strand
GCACTCGGCCCTCGTAGCCCGCGTTTTGGGCCTCAATGGCACCAATGACAAGGAGAATCTGCAGTAAACCAGCTGTTGGCGCTGTCTTGAGGGCCTCTAGCGCGTTCTTGGAGGGGAAAGCGTCGCCAAGGCGAGACACCTCCTGGAAGAGAATCCCTGTCGATGCCAACATGCATACGCGGCCGTGCTTAAGCTCCGCGCTGGCTTGATGCCCGGTTGCGGGTTTCCCCGGCTGTTTGAATGCACGCGCCGCTCTATCTTACCCCACCCCTTCTCTCGTTCTTCGTACACATGCCTGCGAACGCGCCCGCCCCCACCCCGCTGCCCTTCGAGGAGGGCCTACGCCGTCTCGAAGCGCTCGTGCAGGCGCTCGAAGAAGGTGACGCGGACCTCGATGCCGGGCTCGCACGGTACGAGGAAGGCGTCGACCTCGCTCGCGACCTCCTTGCGCGCCTCGACGCCGCCGAGTTGCGCGTCCAAGAACTCGCCCTCGAATAGCTTTTCCCTTCGTTTCCTCTGCCTTTCTGCTCGGGTCCCCTGCCCTTCGCCTCGCACTTCGTTCAGGACCCGCTCTCCTCGCTCACCACCCGACGCTCCCATGCCCGCGACCCCGTTCACCCCCGGCCCGATTCTCGCTAGCATCCACACGCCGAAGGACCTCCGCTGCCTCCCGCTCAACGACCTCCCGCAGCTCTGCGACGAGCTCCGGGCGTACATCATCGACGTGGTGAGCGTGCACGGCGGCCACTTCGGCGCGTCGCTGGGCGTAGTCGAACTCACGGTGGCCGCGCACTGGGCGTACGAGACGCCGACCGACCCCGTCGTGTGGGACGTCGGCCACCAGGCATACGGGCACAAGATTCTCACGGGCCGCCGCGAGCAGTTCCACACGCAGCGGAAGTACGGCGGCCTGTCGGGCTTTCCGAAGATCAGCGAGTCGGAGTACGACGCGTTCGGGGTCGCGCACGCCTCCACGGCGATCTCGGCCGCGCTCGGCATGGCGCGCGCGCGCGACATCCTCAGCACGGACCAGAAGATCCTCGCCATCGTCGGCGACGGCGCAATGACGGGCGGGCTCTCGTTCGAGGGCCTCAACAACGCGGGCGTGGCAGGCACCGACATGACCGTCGTCCTGAACGACAACCGCATCTCCATCGACCCCAACGTGGGCGCGCTGCACGAGTACCTCGCGCGCGTCTCGTCGAGCGAGGGCTGGAACGACCTCAAATCCGACGTCTGGGAGTTCTTCGAGAAGCTCAAGGGCATGGGCGGCGGCACGCTCCAGCGCATCGCCAGCCGCGTCGAGGACGGCGTCAAGGCGGCCATCACGCCGGGCATGCTCTTCGAGGCGCTTGGCTTCCGCTACATCGGCCCCGTCGACGGCCACGACGTCAAGACGCTTGCCAAGCGGCTCAAGGAGATCCGCAAGCTGCCGGGGCCGATCCTCCTGCACGCGCTCACGGTCAAGGGCAAGGGATTTGCACCCGCCGAGGCCGACCAGGTCAAGTGGCACGCGTCGTCGTCGCCGTTCGACAAGGTGACGGGCAAGACGCTCGTGAAGGCGACGTCGAATGGCACCGCCGCCAAGAAGTGGCAGCAGATCTTCGGCGAGGCGATCATCGAGCTCGCCGAGGAGGACCCGCGCATCGTGGGCTACACCGCCGCGATGCCGAGCGGCACGAGCCTCAAGCTCATGATGGCCGCGATGCCCGACCGCGCCTTCGACGTGGGCATCGCCGAGATGCACGCCGTCGTGGAAGCCGCCGGGGCCGCCACGCAGGGCCTCAAGCCGTTCGTGGCGATCTACTCGACGTTCCTCCAGCGCGCCTTCGACGGCGTCGTGCACGACGTCGCGCTGCAGCACCTGCCGGTCGTCTTCTGCATGGACCGCGCGGGCTTCGCCGGGGCCGACGGCCCAACGCACCACGGCGCGCTCGACATCGCCTACATGCGCGCCGTGCAGGGCATGGTCTGCGCCGCGCCGCTGGACGACCAGGACCTCCGCGACCTGATGTACACGGCCACCCTCTACAACGAGGGACCGATTGCCCTCCGCTACCCGCGCGGCCAGGCGACGGGTATGGACCTCCGCGACACGTTCCACGAGATCGAGATCGGCACCGGCCGCAAGATCGCCGACGGATCGGACGTGGCGTTTGTGACCTATGGCGCCATCGGGCAGTACGTCTACGACGCCCGCGAGCGCCTCGCCGGCCTCGGCATCTCGGCCGCGCACTACGATCTCCGCTTCTGCAAGCCCCTCGACGACGCGCTCCTCACCGAAGTCTTCTCGACGTACGACAAGGTCATCACCGTCGAGGACGGTGTGATCGTGGGCGGGGCCGGCACGGCCGTCGTCGAGTGGGCGATGGAGCACGACTTCCACGGCACGAAGGTCGTGCGTCTCGGCATGCCGGACCGCTTCATCGAGCACGGCAGCCAGCGCGAACTACACGACGAGGTCGGCATCGGCCCGGATGGGTTGGTCGACGCCGCTGCCTCGCTCGTAGACGCTGGGCTTCAGGCAGAAGCCGCGTAGCCCTCAGCACCGATGGGGAATACGAAAAGCTGCTCGACCGCATCCTGCGCGGCACCTCCGATGCGTCCATCAAGTTTTCCGACCTTCGCCAACTCGTCCTTCGACTCGGTTTCGAGGAACGGACGCGTGGGAGCCACCACATCTTCCGCAAAGCCGGAGTTGAGGAGAAGATCAGCCTGCAACGCGATGGGAGCACTGCCAAGCCCTATCAGGTTCGGCAAGTCCGCTCGCTCATCCTGAAATACAAGCTCACGCTCGACTGATGCCGAAGTACGAGATCATCATCTACTGGAGCGCTGAAGACGATGCGTTCGTCGCCGATGTGCCCGAGCTCCCTGGCTGCATGGCCCATGGGCCAACGCAGGTCGAAGCTCTCTCGAACGTGCAGGACGCGATGCAACTCTGGATAGATACGGCTCACGAGTTCGGCGACCCCGTACCTGAGCCGAAAGGACGCCGGCTGATGTTTGCGTGAGCCTGTCATCTCTTGACCGAGCACCCTCATCCGAACACGACCTTTGCGAGAGCAATCGCGTCCCTCGATGGGCTTTCCGTCGGCGACGCCTTCGGGGAGTTGTTCTTCGCGCCAGAACGCTCCGACTACTTTCAGACGGGGCCGTTGCCTGCTGGCCCCTGGCCCTACACCGACGACACCGAGATGGCATTGTCGGTGGTCGCCGTGCTACGAGAACATGGCCGCATCGACGCCGATGCTCTCGCCGCGCGCTTCGTAGCGCATTACGACCGCACCCGCGGCTACGGGCCCAGCATGCACCGCGTCCTCCGGTCCATTGGGGAGGGCGTTCCATGGCAGGAGGCAGCATCGGGTCAGTTTGAAGGACAAGGCTCCTTTGGCAACGGAGCAGCCATGCGGGCCGGGCCGATCGGGGCCTATTTCGCTGACGACCTCGACAGGGTGGTTGAGGAAGCTGCGCGTTCGGCCCAGGTCACGCATGCTCATCCCGAAGGCGTCGCCGGTGCCATCGCCGTAGCCGTGGCTGCGGCCCTGGCCGCCGATCCGGATTCCCCGGCCGGCGACGACTTTCTAGACGCTGTCGCGTCTTTGCTCCTCGCCAGTGACGTGACGGGGAGGATTCGCAAAGCGCGCAGGCTCAGTGGCAACGCCTCGCACGCGTTTGCCGTCTCCGTTCTAGGCAACGGGACCGGGCTCTCCGCTCAGGACACCGTCCCGTATGCCCTCTGGTGCGTCGCGCACCACCTCGGCGACTTCGAGGCCGCCTTGTGGCATACCGTGCGTGGCCTCGGTGACCGTGACACGACCTGCGCCATCGTAGGCAGCATCGTGGCGTGCCGTACTGGCACCGAGGGCATTCCAGCAGCTTGGCGCGTGTCCAGAGAGCCACTACCAGCGTGGCACCTCAACTCTGCGTCCACCTAGGCGTTGGCGTTCGGCGCTGCGTCCATGTGCTCTGCTGGGTCTGTTTGGTCGACTTCAAGTGCGTCCTCTCCCTCGGGCTCTTTTGGCGGGAAGAACGAGAGGATGAGCATCGTGATGACGCCGCCCATGATCGCCATGTCGGCGATGTTGAAAACGCCCGTGATCTGCCGCCCGAAGGCCGTGAGCAGCAGGAAGTCAACCACGACGTGCCCCTCGTTGACGATGCGGTCCCAGAGGTTGCCCAGCCCCCCGCCGAGGATCAGCGCGAGTGCGACGATCTCGCTCCGCCGCAGCACCGTCCGCGTGAGGAGGAAGATCGTCAGCCCGCCGAGCAGCACGGCGTTCATCACCACAAAGAGCATGAACCGCGTCTCGTCGGCGAGCGTGCCGCCGAGGCCGAGCATCGCGCCCTCGTTCTCGGCGTAGAGCAGCTTCAGGAAGCCGCCGAAGAGCGAGACCACGGGCTCGCCGTAGAGGTGCTCCACCGCCAGCCGCTTCGTGACCTGGTCGATCACGAGCACGACCGTCACGACGGTACTAAGGAGGACAAGTCGAGCGCGGAGCTTCATCGGGGTAGGGTGTGGGGCGTGGGGCGTAGGGGGAAGTCACAGACGAGACTCCCTACTCCCCACCCCCTACCAGGTGTCAGTTCTAAACGTGAAAGCGAGCCGTAAAAATACGCGGCGGCGCGAACCTACCCTCGCACCTCGTCAACACTCGTCGTCCCGCCCGTCATCCAGTGGGCGTGCAGCGACGCGATGACCTTATCGCGCTTGACGCCCGCAGCGGCCTGGACGCGGCCATCTTTGGCGTAGTAGGCGACAAATTGTCGGTCGTCGAGGCTCCCGTCAATGATCACCTCGTCCCAGGACTTCGCGTGGCCGAGGTAGCGGAGGTTGATGCCGAGTTGGCCGCTCCAGAAGTAGGGCACCGCCTCAAACGGCACCGCTTGCCCGGCCATGTTGCGCGCGGCGATGCGCCCGTGCTGCTGCGCGAGCCGCCAGTGTTCGATGCGGACGCGCTGGCCGAGACGCGCCTCCGGGTACGAGGCGATGTCGCCCGCCGCGTAGAGGTCGGGGCCGACGCGGAGGTTCTCGTCAGCCATGAGGGCCCCGCGCTGGTCCTTCGGTAGGCTCTCCAAGAAACCGGTCGCGGGCGTGACGCCGACGCCCATCACGATGAGGTCGGCGTCGAGCGTGGTGCCGTCGCCGAGGGTGAGGCGTAGGCCGTCGTCGGTGGCGCTGATCTGCTCGGTGGATGCACCCATGCGGAAGGCGACGCCCTTTTCCTCGTGGAGCCGCTGGAAGACCGCACCCACGTCCGGCCCGAGGGTATGCTCGAACGGTACCGCTTCGATGCCGACGACGGTGACGCTCAAGCCGCGCCCAATCAGCGCCGCCGCCGCCTCCATGCCGATAAAGCCGGTTCCGATTCGAAATAGGAGGGCAGAATCGAAAGGAGCCGCGAAGATAACAAGCGAAAAAGCAACCACACCGATGAGTGAGCCATAGGCCGCCAGGCGGTACGGGTCTTTGCGGGATGAGAGAATTCTCGCAGCAATACCAAAACCGATCAGCGTGCCGCCCGCCAGAACTGCATTGAGCAACGTCGTCTGACTGACACTCAAATTCAGGATTTCGCCCCCATAAGGTTCAAGAAGAACATCCTGCATTGAAAAGCCAGCTGTCCCGAGCGCTACCGCGACTAACAATCGAAAGCTTCTTTTATCTCGGCGATAAGTCGCCCATGCCTGACTAAAAGTCGGTCGT
>JBCCLD010000304.1:0-5752 GCA_039027055.1 Bacteroidota bacterium | reverse complement strand
CCTCGATCCCGAACTGGTTCTGTCTGTCAAGGGCCGCGACCTCGTCTCGGGCGTGCCGAAGACGCGCGAGATCACGAGCGAGGACGTCCGTGAGGCGCTCCGCCCGCCCGTCCAGCAGATCGTGCAGGCGGTGATGCGCGCGCTGGAGCGTACGCCTCCCGAGCTGGGCGGCGACATTCTGGAGCGCGGCATCATGCTCACCGGCGGCGGCGCGCTGCTGAAGAGCCTCGACGTGCACCTGCGCGAGCGCACCGAGATGCCCGTCTTTGTGGCCGAAGACCCGCTCACGGCCGTCGTCCGCGGCACCGGCGAGGTGCTGGAGGACATCGAGAAGTACAACAAGGTGCTCAGCAAGTAGGCGGATTGGCGGCACGGCGATCCGGCTTGCGTCCACTCGTCGAGCGCATCCGGCGCCTGTTCTCACGCGCGTGCGCTTCGGTATGTTGACCGGGCCCCGCCCCCTTCACCCGCTGGCAGCCGACGGCTGACCGCACCACGCCGACAGCACTCCTCGCTATGACCCTCGCCGGACGGCTCTGGGAACGCGCCCGCGACTACATGCTGCTCGCGGTGCTGCTCGTGGCGAGCCTGCTCCTGCTGCTCCGGCAAAATGGCCCCGCGCTCCGCACCGCCCGCGCCGCCGCGCTCGACCTCACGGCGCGCGTCGAGGGCGTCTTCTCGTGGGCAGGGCGCTACACGGCGGCGCTGCAGGAGAATGAACGGCTCCGTGCAGCCACCATCGACCTGGCCGCCGAGGCGGCGCTGCTCCGCGAGGCCCGCGCCGAGAACCGACGGCTGCGCGGCCTGCTCGCCCTCAGCGACACCTCGGCCTACACCCTGCTCCCGGCCCGCGTCGTTGGTAAGGACCTCACGCGGCAGAGCAACCAACTCACGCTCAACGTCGGCACGAACGACGGCGTGGCGCTTGACATGCCGGTGATGGACGAGCGCGGCCTCGTCGGCAAGGTCAGCCTCGTGAGCGCCAACTACAGCCTGGTGCTACCGCATCAGAACACGAACTTTGCCGTCCCCGCCCGCATCGACGAGTTGGGACGCGACGGCCTCGTGCGCTGGGACGGGACGAGCTACGACCGCCTCACGATGGACTACGTCGTCCGCACCGAACCCGTCCGGGTTGGGCAGCGCGTAGTGACGAGCGGCTTCAGCGACGTCTTCCCCCCCGGCCTCCCCATCGGCCGCATCGACTCGGTGCTCGTAGCGGGTGGACGTAACGACTTTGTGCTGTTCGTCGAGCCCGCAGCTCCGATCAGCACGGTGGACTACGTGTACGTCGTCCTCCGCACCCCCGACCCCGAACGCGCCGCCCTCGAAGCCGAGGGAAGTTAGAGGTTTGAAGTATGACGTTAGAAGTTGGAGCCGTGTATAGATGCTGTGCCGCTGCCTGGCTTCTGATCGCCCTATCCCCTATCCCCTTTCCCCTATCTCCTGCGGCAACCGCCCAACCCGCCCTCACCGCGCAGATCGACGCGCTGCTGGATACGCCCGCCTATGAGGACGCACACTGGGGCGTGCAGATCGTCAACCTCGGCACCGGGCAGACGCTCTACCGCCGCAACGCGACCAAGCTGTTTATTCCGGCGTCCACGCAGAAGCTGCTCACGACCGCCGCGGCCCTCGATCTACTCGGGCCGACGTTTCGCTACGTGACCCCGCTCTACCTCGACGGGCGCATCGAGGGTGGCACGCTCGTCGGTAACCTCGTCGTGCGCGGCGGGGGCGACCCGACCATCGGCGGGCGCTACACCGACGGCGACAAGACGCTCACCTTCCGCGCCTGGGCGGATGCGCTCCGGGCCCGCGGCATCACTCGCATCACCGGCCACGTCCTTGGCGACGACGACGTGTTTGACGAGACGGCACTCGGCCCGGCCTGGTCGTGGGACGACTTGTCATTCTACTACGCCGCTGAGATTTCAGGACTGAGCTACAACGAGGGCACGGTCGAGCTGCTCGTGGAGGCGACGACGCCCGGCCAGCCGACGCGGATCACCTGGGAGCCTGCGATGACGCGGTACGTGCGCGTCGAGAACACCAGCACGACAGCCCGCGCCGGTACGCCCTACGACGAGGGCTACGCACGCGACCTCTCCGGCAACACGATCACCGTGTCGAGTACGGTCGCTGAAAACCGCCGCGACTTCGAGGCCATCGCCGTGCACAACCCGACGGCCTACTTCGCGCAGGTGCTCCTCGAAACCCTTGAGGCACAGGGCCTCACCGTAGACGGCCAGGCGTTCGACGCGGACGCGTACATCGATGCCCCATTCGACTACGCGCGCATGACGGCACTCACCACGTATGAGTCGCCGACGTTGGCGGACATCGCGCGCGACGTGAACGTGCGCAGCAACAACCTGGCGGCGGAGCACCTCTTCAAGACGCTCGGCGAGCGGATCTTCCCGGCTCTTCCCGAGGCGCGGGAGGACGATGCGCCCGAGACGGGCAGCTTCGAGGCGGGGGCGCTCGCCACACGGGCGTTCCTCGGTCGGGCGGGCGTCGACACGAGCCGCGTGCGGGTGCGCGACGGCTCGGGGCTGTCATACCAGAATCTTGCCCGCCCCGCTGATTTCACGGCGTTGCTGGCCTACATGGACCGCCACCCCGAGCCGGCAGTGCGGGCGGCGTTTTTTGGCTCGCTGCCGGTCGGCGGGCGGGACGGGACGCTGGCGCGGCGGTTCAGGACAGGGCGCGCCGGGGGCAACGTCCGTGCAAAAACGGGCTTCATCACGGGCGCGCGGTCGCTCGTAGGCGTCGTCACTACGGCGGGCGGCTCGCGGCTCGGCTTCGCGCTGATCGCCAACCACTACAGCGCCCCCACCCGCGAGGTGAACGCCACGCAGGACGCGATTGTGGAACTTCTCGCAAGCTGGCCTCGATAAGGGGCACGATTGCGCCGCCAGTATTTCGCGGGCGCTCCGATGATTTCTCGCCAGTCTTTTTCCACGGCGGCCGTTGATGCCGCCTCTGGTTTGACGACCTCGGGTCCTCGGAGTGCAGGGCGGTATGTCCCCTCACTCTATTTCGCATGACGCATTTGTACGGCCCAGCTGCCGGGCACGGCCTCTACGCGGGCGCGCCACCCATCCACGCCACGACCGTACTCGGCGTGCGGGTCGGCAACAAGGTCGCGCTCGGCTCCGACGGGCAGGCCACCATGAAGGACACCGTGCTGAAGCACACGGCGCAGAAGGTGCGCCCCCTCCACGGCGGTAAGATCCTGGCGGGCTTCGCCGGGGCCACGGCCGACGCCTTCACGCTCTTCGAGCGGTTCGAGGCGAAGCTCCAGCAACACGGCGGCAACGTGGCCCGCTCGGCCGTGGAGCTCGCCAAGGACTGGCGCACCGACCGCTACCTCCGCCGCCTCGAAGCGCTCCTCGCCGTGGCCGCCCCGGACCGCCTGCTCCTCATCTCCGGCACCGGCGACGTGATCGAGCCCGACGACGACATCCTCGCCATCGGCTCGGGCGCGCCCTACGCGCTCGCCGCCGCCCGCGCGATGATGAAGCACGCCGACGGCCTCACCGCCCGCGAGGTCGTAGACGAAGGCCTCCGCATCGCCGCCGACATCTGCATCTACACCAACGACCGCCTCACCATCCTCGAACTCGACGCGGCCTAGGGTCGAGTGTCGAGGGTCGAGGGTCGAAAAGGTGCGCTGCTCGCGTCCTCGCGTCAAGCCCTTCGCCGGCGCCACGGCCCACCGTTATCGCCTCGGCTCCCCGCCTCCTCTATTCGCAAACACCGTCCCCACTATTCGCTAGTCCCCAGTCGCTAGTCGCTCTACATCCATCCAGCTATGACCACGTCTCCCAGTCATCCCCAGGCCGCGGCCGTCCTGATTGATTACCAGAACCTCTACTACTACCTCAAAAACCGCCTCAAGCACCCTGGCTCACCCAGCGACGTCACCATCGAGCTCATCGAGGGGCTCCGCCGCCACCTCGACAGCGAGGGCATCCACGTCGGGCGCGGGTTCGCCTACGCCGACTTCGCGGGCATCGATGAGCACGTGCGCCACGTCCAGCGCGCGCTCTACCTCAACGGCATCCAGCCGCAGTTCGTCCCCTCCACGATGCACCGCAACACGACCGACCTCCAGATGGCCATCGACGCGATCCGCTACTCGGAGCGCTTCGACGACATCGACCCGTTCGTGCTCGTCTCCGGCGACCGGGACTACGTGCCCATCGTGCAGGCGCTCAAGGCGCGGGGGCGCCGCGTCCGCGTGGTCGCCTTCCGCGAGCACCTCTCGGCGCGCCTTCTCGAGCAGACCGGCATGGGCACCTACGTCTTCGCCGAGTCACTGCTGGGCGAGGAAACCGTCGACCTCCTGGAAGAGGAGAATCAGACGGCGGCCCCGGCGGGCACCGTCACCGACTTCGCCGAAGTCACCGACCCACCCAACGAGCGCGACTACGACGCGCTGGAGATCATCGAGGAGTTCTTTGGGCAGTACGACGAGATCTACCTCACACCGTTGCTGCGCCGCCTCTCGGAGGAGCTCGGCGAGATGGACGAGCACGATCCGAAGTCGCTCATCGGCGACCTTGAAGAGTGCGGGGCCGTCCGCCTGGAGCGCCGCCGCGGGATGCCCTACGACTACACCGTGCTCATCGTCAACGACGAGCACCCCGCCGTGCTGGAGGTGCGCGCCGAATATGCCGAGCGCGACCCCTCGGGCGACGACGCAGCCCCGCCCGCCTCGGACGCGCCGCCTGCCGACGAGACAGAAGCGTTCGACGAAGAGCGCTTCGAAGACGAAGAGAGCTTCGAAGACGAATAGGCCGTCGCCGACGCACCGTCCCTTGCCGTACCGAACCTCCCATGACTGAAGAACTCACCCCGCGGCAGATCGTCGCGGAACTCGACAAGTACATCGTCGGGCAGACCGAGGCGAAGAAGTCGGTCGCCATCGCGCTGCGCAACCGCTGGCGGCGGCTCAACGCGCCGCCCGAGATGCGCGACGAGATCATGCCCAACAACATCATCATGATCGGCCCGACGGGCGTGGGCAAGACCGAGATCGCCCGCCGCCTCGCACGCCTCGCCGGCGCACCGTTCATCAAGGTGGAAGCCACCAAGTTCACCGAGGTCGGCTACGTCGGCCGCGACGTGGAGAGCATGGTGCGCGACCTCGCCGACCTCGCCGTGAACATGGTCAAGGCCGAGCAGGCCGAGCGCGTGCAGGAGCCCGCCCGCGCCCGCGCCGAGGAGCGCATCCTCGATTTGCTCATCCCGCCCGCCACCACCAAGAAGTCGAACCGCCCTGCCATCCAAGGCCCCGGCTTCGTGTTCACGCCGCAGGAGGAGAAGGACGACAGCGAGCCGAAGTCGGAAGAAGAACTGCGCGAGCGCACGCGGGCCCGCTTCCGCGAGATGCTCCGCGCGGGCGACCTGGACGAGCGCGAGGTCGAGATCGAGGTGACGGCGACCAACAACCCGACGCTTCAGATGTTTGGGCCGATGGGGCTGGAGGAGATGGGCATCAACCTGCAGGAGATGTTCGGCAACCTCGGCGGCAAGCAGCGCAAGAAGCGCCGCGTCAAGATCGAGGAGGCGCGCGAGATCCTGATCCAGGAGGAGGCGCAGAAGCTCATCGACCACGAGTCGGGGGCGGCGGGGGCCGGCGAGCGCGTGCAGCAGGCGGGCCGCGTCTTAATAGACGAGATAGACAAAGTGGCCGGGCGCGGCGCGGGGCCGGGCGGCCGCACCGGCCCCCACCAGAGCCCGG
>JBCCLD010000303.1:0-5769 GCA_039027055.1 Bacteroidota bacterium | reverse complement strand
TGGCGGACACATTCATGGAACATACGGCAGAGCGCCGACATTTTGAGTTGTTCTGCACTAAGTTTCGGCAGAATGGACGGATTGACGCGCATCGGCGGCCGCGTCTTACGGGCAGGTCGTGCAGAATTCGAGACGGCGTATGTGCCATGAGCGGGACGCCAAAGTTGCAGGGCGCGGGTGTCAGCGTGTCTGTCAGCCCGGCGTGCCGGACGCGGGCTCAGCGAAGAGCACGCCGAGGTGGGCAGGAGCGAGCGTCTGAGGCGGAGCGCCGTGCTGGAACAGCATCGCAGTACCCTCGCCGACAAGCGTGGCGCTTTCGCCTTCGATACGGAGGCCGGTGCCTTCGGGCAGGCCGACCACGCGGCGCGTCGGGTTGGCGATCACGAACTCGGCGATGCGCTCGGAGCGCGTCTCCCCGCCGTGGTTCGGGATCGTGGCGTCGGTGAAGTGCGGATTGATCTGGAAAGGAACAAGGTTGAGCGCGGCGAAGCTGGCCGGCTCTATGATCGGCATGTCGTTCGTCGTCGAGAGCGTCGGGCAGGCCACGTTGGCCCCGGCGCTCCAGCCGACGTACGGCATCCCTTCTAGTACCCGCGAGGCGATGGCGGTGACGAGGCCGTGCTGCTGCAGGTGCGCGACGAGGTGGAAGGTGTTGCCGCCCCCCACGACGACCGCCTCAGCCTTTTGTACGGCCTTAAGCGGATCGGGGTGCTCGTGGACGCTGTCGAGCGCATAGCCGAGGTCGGCGAAGCGCGCTCGGACATGCTCGCTGTAGTCGTCGAACGTGAAGCGGACTCCTGCGAACGGGACGAACAGCACGCGCTGCACAGAGTCGCCGAGGAAGGCGCAGATCTCGTCAGCAGGCCAGCTCAGGAACGGCTCTCCCGGTAGGGTCGAGTTGCTAAGCAGCAAAAGGCGTCGGGACACAGCGGAAACGCGGGACAGAAGGGACCGCCAACATAGGGACTTAGGCCCCGTCCCGCAAGTGAACGATATGAACGTTTTGGATGTTTTCCAAATTAAAACGTTCAACCGTTCACGGCTGCCCCCCTTTCACCACCTAAATCAACCCCAGCTCCAGCAGGGCCTCCTCAGAGAGCAGGTCGCGGCTCCACGGCGGGTCGAAGGTCAGCTCCACCGCGATGTCCTGCACGCCCTCGACGGCCTGGATGCTCTGCGCCGCGCTCGTGACGATCTCCTCGGCCATCGGGCAACCCGGCGACGTGAGCGTCATCGTGAGCCGCACGTCGCCGCTCGCGTCGAAGTCGAGGCCGTAGATCAGCCCGAGATCGTAGATGTTGACCGGCAGTTCGGGATCGAAGACCGTCCGCAGTTGTGCCACGCACGCCGTGTGCATCGCATCGAGGTCGAGCCTGTTCGTCGTCTCAGTCATACCACGGCCGGTTGGTGGCGAGCCAGCGGAGCGCACGGCGACGCTCGGCCAGCGCGAAGGGCAGGACGCCGCCTAGCGGCTTCGGCGGTGCAGCGGGGTTGACCTCCACGGTCGGCGGCTGGACGTAGGTGTAGAGCTCGACCGTCTTACCGCGTGCGCTCTCGGGCGCGGGCTGGGCGTCCATTGCAGCGTGAAGCACCTCGGCGCGGTCGGCCTCCTCGATGAGCGCGGCCGCTGGCTGCGGCGTGCACTTCGCGGCAAACGCAGCACGACGGCCGGCATCGTTGAGCTCGGGAAAGTGCGTCGCGAGCGACTTGCTGCAGTGCGCGTCCCAGCGGAAGTCGTCCACGAGCGAGAGCGCCCAGGCGAGCGCCCAGAGCGCCTCGACTTGATCGTAGAAGAGCGCCTTGTCGGTGTAGGTGTTCGACAGAAACTGCATCTCCAGGTCGAGGACCGACCCGAGCAGGTGCGTGCGCTCCAGCCACCGCAACGCGCGCGCCTTCGGGAAGCCGTACGCGCACGTCAGCACCACGCTCACCACGACGGCGCGGTCGACGACCTCGTCGAAGGCTCGAAGCTGCGCCGGCGACGCCAGCAACGGCACCTCGTCCGGCACGTCGAGCCCATGCGCCTGGGCGAACGAGACCGAACGCGACCGCAAGGCTTCTGCATCGAACGGCACTGTGCTCTCAGAGCCAGCATGAGGGGCCGAACCGGGACGAGGGGACTCCATCAGGGACGCTATCAGGCAAGGAGGTTTTCGTAGACCACGAACCCGCCGTAGCCGATGCACAGCACCGCCACGGTGATGACGAGCGCGGCCTCGGCGAACGGCACCGCGCGGAGCCGCTTCGTCACGGGTAGGCTCAGGATGCCTGCCGCCGCGAGCATCCCCACCGCCGAGCCGAGCCCGAAGAGCGCGAGGTAGACCATGCTCTGCCACACGCTGGCGATCTCGGTCATGACGAGCAGCACGAGCGCGCCGCTCCCGGCCAGCCCGTGCACCAGCCCCACGCTGTAGGCCATCGTGTGCGGGTGCCTCCCCTCTTTGTGGTGGCCCTCGTCGTCGTGGGTGTGGCCGAGGGCGCTGCCGGTGCGCCAGTAGACGGCCAGCCGCCAGACGCCCAGGCCAATGAGCATCACGCCGACGGCGGCCTCGAAGTAGCCGAACCAGCCCTCCATGAACGTCGCGCGCCCGACGATGAGCACGAGGCCGATGATCAGAATGGTGGTCGTATGGCCGAGGCCCCAGAAGATGCCGTCGCGGGCGGCCGCCCAGACGCTGCGCCGCTTGGAGACGATGCTCCCGACGGCGAGCAGGTGGTCGGCCTCGAAGGCGTGGGCAAGGCCGATGGCCCCAGCGAGCAGGAAGGGAAGGACGGCTTCCATCGGTGCGGGTGGTTAGAGCGAGAGAAAAAGCACGCGGTGGTTGCCAGTGTCGGCTACGACGAGCGTGTTCGAGGCGGCGTGGTGGACGAGCGAGAACGGCCAGTAGAGCGTTTCGGGGGTGCCGTGGAGGCCGTAGCGGTTCTCGCCGCCCTCGCGGAAGCTGTGCTGCCCATAGAGCGCATCTGCCTCGGTGCTGTGCTCTGTTGGACGGGCGTTGAAGCGCAGGAGGCGGCTGTTGCCGCTGTCCGCCACCACGAGGCCGTCGCCGACGAACGCCGAGGCGTAGGTCCAGTTGAGCGTCGCGGCGGCCGGGTAGAGCTGGAACTGGTTCTGCCCGCAGCCCTCGAACGTCGTCTGCCCGAGGAGCACGTCGGCCTGCGCGCCTGCAAAGGCCGTGGCGCGGTCGTGCCAGAGGAGCACGCGGTAGCAGCCGGTGTCGGCGATGGCGAGCGCACCGTCGGGGCCGAGCGCGACGCTGTAGGGCCAGACGGCGTGCTGCTTGTCGTACTCGGCGCTCACGAGGTCGGCCTGCCCGAGCACGGCGTCGGCGGAGGCGCCCGAGTCGGTCGGCCCCGATCCAGTCGGCCAGCGGCCGAACCGGAGCACACGGCGGTTGCCGGTGTCGGCCACGTAGAGGGCCGTCCCGTCCGACGTGACGCCGTAGGGCCAGTGCATCGTCGCGGCGGTCACTGGGGCACCGGGGCCGCCCGCGTTGGGCGTCGCCGAGGCGAAGTCGGGCTGGCCAAGCACCACGTCGGCGGGCTGGCCGTCGTGCATCGGGAACGCGTGCCAGAGGAGGACGCGGTGGTTCCAGGCGTCGGCGATGGCGAGGCGCGTGCCATCGGTCCAGAGGCCGGACGGGTACTGCAGCGTCGAAGCGCTCGCCTCGGCCCCCGCGTTGCGACCAGTCCCAGCGGCGTCGGGCTGGCCGAGCACGAGGTCGGGCGCGCGGTTCGGCAGCGCAGCCTCATCGTCTGAGGGCGCAGCGAGCCAGGACTGCCAGTCGCGCCAGACGAAGACGCGGTTGCGGCCGGTGTCGGAGACGAGCAGCAGGTCGTCGGTCACAAACACGCCGCGCGGGGCGAGGAACGGACTCGCCGCGTCGCCGAGGAAGAGACGCGGCTGCGTGCCGAACGTCGGCGCGGGCTCGTGCTTCGGCGCGCGGATGGTCGTCGTGGGGATGATCGGAGCCGTCGTCATCGACGTGGAGGTACGGGTCTCAACAAATGCGCGGAAGCTGCTCGCCGGGCAGCATCGTCACGACACGCCGTCCGCCGATGCGGCTCTGCAGGACGACCTGTCGCGGATGCGCCTCCACGACCTCGCCGATGACGGCCGCGTGCCGCCCATTCGGGTCGCTGCGCAGCGCCGCCACGACGTCGTCGGCGATCTCGGGCGCGACGGCGGCCACGAAAACGCCCTCGTTGGCGACGTAGAGCGGGTCGAGCCCCAGCATCTCGCACGCCGCCTCGACTTGCTCCTCAACGGGCAGCGCGGCCTGCTGCAGCGACACGCCCACCTCGGCTTGCTGGGCGAGTTCGACGAGCACGGTACCGAGGCCGCCGCGCGTGGCGTCGCGCAGGAACCGGAGGTCGCCGCCGAAGCGGTCGAGCAGCGACCAGACGGTGTGGTTCAGGTTGACGGTGTCGCTCTCGACGGTCGTCTCGAACTCCAGCCCCTCGCGCAGCGACAGGATGGCGATGCCGTGCTGGGCGATCTGCCCACTCACGACCAGCTTTGTGCCCGGCACCACGCGCGCCGCGCCGAGGTCGGCGTCCGGGTGCACCTCGCCGAGGCCGGTCGTGTTGACGAACACCTGGTCGCCCTTCCCGCGCTCGACGACCTTCGTGTCGCCCGTGATGACCTGGACGCCCGCCGTCTCGCAGGCGGCCTTCACGCCGACGAGCACGCGCCAGAGGTCCTCGGTCGAGAGGCCTTCTTCGAGGATGAGCGCGAGCGACAGCGCCACGGGCCGCGCGCCCGCCATGGCAAGGTCGTTGACGGTGCCGTTGACGGCCAACTCGCCGATGCTGCCGCCGGGAAAGAAGATCGGCGAGACGACGAAGCTGTCGGTCGTGAACGCCGTGCGCCCGGTGAGCATGAGCGTCGCCGCGTCGCCCTGCTGGTCGAGGTGCTCGTTCTTGAGCAGCGAGAAGACGCCGCCGTCGAGGAGGCGGTGCGTGAGGAGGCCGCCGCTGCCGTGCCCGAGCGTGATCTGCTCGAAGTCGAGCGTCGGCAGCGGGCAGTCGAGTTGCATGCGGAGCGGTTCGTTGGGCATGGTGGTGATGGGCTATCGGCTGTCAGCTATCGGGGGCGGGCGTTCGAGGTGCAGACGGCTCCCCCCATTCTGTGTCGTCTCCGTCCGCTGTCGCGTGCTTCGCTCTTCGAACGGTCCCCCCTCATCCCTGAGGGGAACCGCTTCACGACCCTTCAGGGGGAGTGAAGCGGGGGGAGCGCGGCGCTACGCTTCGACCCCCGCGAAGTGGTAGTAGGCGGCGCAGGCGCCCTCGCTGGACACCATCGGCGCGCCGAGGGGTCTCTCAGGCGTACAGGCGGTGCCAAACGCCGGGCACTGGTGCGGCTTCTTGAGCCCCCGCAGCACCTGCCCCGCCATGCAGGCCTTCGACTCGCACGCGACGGGGATGTCCACGTCGAACTTGTGCTTGGCGTCGTAGGCGGCGTAGGCCGGGCGCACTTCGAGGCCGCTGCCGGGGATCGTCCCGATGCCGCGCCACTCGCGGTCGACCGCCTCGAACACGTCGAGCATCACGTGCTGCGCATGCTCGTTGCCGTCGAAGGTGACCGAGCGGGTGTACTGGTTTTCGAGCTTCGCCGTCCCGGCCTCCAGCTGCCGCACGGCCATCAGGATGCCCTGGAGCAGGTCCACCGGCTCGAAGCCCGTCACCACGATGGGCACGTCGAAGCGCTCCACGAGCGGCGGGTACTCCCACAGGCCCATGATCGAGCAGACGTGGCCTGCGGCCAGG
>JBCCLD010000302.1:0-5784 GCA_039027055.1 Bacteroidota bacterium | reverse complement strand
TATCGCGCCTCCCCCAGCGCCATGCTGTTCTCGACCCCAGCCCCTGACGACCCTGCCCAACCGTACCCGCCGATCTCGCTCTACGACCCCCATCAGCACCACGACGCCTGCGGTGTAGGCTTCGTTGCCACGCTCACAAATCAGCCATCGCACCGCATCGTCCAGCAGGGCTTGGAAGTCCTGGAACGCCTCGACCACCGCGGGGCCTACGGATGCGACGAGGCGTCGGGCGACGGCGCTGGCCTCCTCATCCAGATCCCACACGCGTTTCTGAAGGCCAAGGCGAAGCTGCGCGAGATCAGGTTGCCCCGAGCGGGCCACTATGGCGTCGGGATGGTTTTCATGCCCAAGGACGTAGAGGCCCAGCGCACGTACCGCACGCTCTTCGAGGACACCGCAAAGGCCGAGGGGATGAAGGTGCTCGGCTGGCGCCCTGTCCCTGTGAAGAGCGGCGTGCTCGGCCCGGTGGCGCGCTCCAACGAGCCGGCCATCTTCCAGGTCTTTGTGCGTCGCGGTCGAAGCTTCCGGCTGGCCCCTTTCGAGCAACGACTCTACGTGCTCCGCCGCCGCGCAATGAAGGCAGCGCAAGCGCTTGCCGCCAAGCACGAGGCGCTCGCGCGCGGCTTCCACCTCATCAGCTTGTCGAGTCGCACACTCGTCTACAAAGGGATGCTCATCCCAGAGCAGTTGAGCGCGTACTTCCCCGATCTGCGCGACCCGCTGCTGGCGAGTGCCATCGCCGTTGTGCACTCGCGCTTCAGCACGAACACGCTTCCAGAGTGGCACCTCGCCCAGCCGTTTCGCATGCTCTGCCACAACGGCGAGATCAACACCGTGCGCGGCAATCGCAACTGGTGGAGCAGCCGCGAGGCGCTGTTCTCCTCGAAGGACTTTGGGGCCGACCTCGACCACGTACGCCCAGTGATGACACCTGGCGACTCCGACTCGAAGTCCCTCGACGCTGCGGTGGAGGTGCTTGTCCACGGAGGCCGGGCACTGCCGGAGGCGGTGATGCTAATGATCCCGGAGGCGTGGCAGCACGTGGGTGAGCCGGGCACAGGACGCATGGACGACGCGCGGCGCGCCTTCTACGAGTACCACGCCTGCCTCATGGAGCCGTGGGACGGCCCCGCCACTATTCCCTTCACCGACGGACGCTACTTGGGTGCCGTGCTTGACCGCAACGGCCTGCGCCCCTCCCGCTACTCCGTCACCGACGACGGACTCGTGGTGCTCTCGTCCGAGACGGGTGTGCTCGACCTCGATCCCGCGCGGGTTGTCCAAAAGGGTCGCCTGGAGCCTGGCCGGATGCTGCTCCTCGATCTGAAAGCGGGCCGCATCATTGACGACGCGGAGGTGAAGGCCTCGATCGCGAAGAAAAAACCGTACCGGAAGTGGCTCGACCAGTATCTCGTCCCGTTCGAGACGGTGCAAGCGGGAGCACAGCAACCCGCGACCCGCGACGAACCACCCGTCGATCAATCCGAAAGCCCGGAGCCGGCCCCGGATCATCTCTCGCTTCGCACCCGCCAGCGTCTCTTTGGTGTCACGCTCGAAGACGTGACGCTGCTTCTTCCGCCTATGGCGAAGGGGGGGAAGGAGGCTCTTGGGTCGATGGGCGACGATACGCCGCTCGCCGTGCTGTCGGACAAGCCGCGGCTGCTCTACGACTACTTCCGCCAGAACTTCGCCCAGGTCACGAACCCGCCCCTCGACGCGATCCGCGAGGAACTGGTCACTGCGCTCTCGATCCACCTCGGTGCGACGGGCAACCTCCTCGCGCCCGCAGCTGAGGCATGCCGCGTCATCCGACTAGACCAGCCCATCCTCACCCAGTCTAACCTCGCAGCCCTCCGCGGCTATGGCGAGGCGCACGACGCCTTCCGGACCGCCACACTAGACGCTACCTGGGACCGTACCGCTTCGAGCGATCCTGGAGAGGCGCTTCGAGTTGGGCTTGAGGCACTCTGCAGCGCTGCCGACGCTGCCATCGACGCCGGGGCCACAATTTTAGTGCTCTCCGACTGTGACGCTGGTCCAGGGCGTGTGCCGATCCCAGCCCTGCTCGCGACAGGAGCCGTGCACCATCACCTCGTGCGGGCGCTGCGGCGCGGGCGCTGCGAGCTCGTCATCGAGACTCAGGAGGCGCGCGAAGTGCACCACATGGCCTGCCTCCTAGGTCACGGCGCGACCGCCATCTGCCCGACGCTCGCCCTCGACACAATCCGGGACACGACTCTCCGCAACGGCGATGCCCTGGAAACGGCCGAAGCGAACTACGTCAAGGCACTCGGCAAAGGGCTCCTCAAGGTGATGTCGAAGATGGGCATCTCGACGCTGCAGAGCTACCAGTCCGCGCAGCAGTTCGAGGCGCTGGGCCTCGCGAACTCCGTCGTGGACGCCTATTTCGCGGGGACGCCGTCGCGCATTGGCGGGGCCGACCTGATCGACATCGCCACCGCCTCACTGCGGCGGCACGAGGCAGCTTTCACGCCCACGCACCGCGCTGGGGCCTCCACGCTGGACGTGGGAGGGCGATACGGGTGGCGGCGTGAAGGCGAGCGCCACCACTATGGGCCAGCCTCCATCGGGCACCTGCAGCACGCCGTCCGCACGGGCACCTACGCGAGCTACCAGCAGTTCGCCGACGCCGTCGATGTGACCAACAGCCGGCGCGGGACGCTGCGGAGCTTGCTCGAATTCGACAACGACGAAGCCCACGCGATTCCGCTCAGCGAAGTTGAGCCGTGGACCGAGATCGTGAAGCGGTTCAAGACCGGCGCGATGTCCTACGGCTCCATCTCAGCGGAGGCACACGAAACACTCGCGGTGGCAATGAACCGCCTCGGCGGTAAGAGCAACACGGGCGAGGGCGGTGAGGCTCCGCCGCGCTATGACTTTGCTCACCCGGCCCGCAGCGCAATCAAACAGGTCGCCTCGGGACGCTTTGGGGTGACAATCCACTATCTCGCCGGGGCCGACGAGATCCAGATCAAGATGGCACAGGGAGCCAAGCCCGGCGAGGGTGGTCAGCTGCCTGGCAAGAAGGTCAACGATGAGATCGCACGCACGCGGCACTCGACGCCTGGGGTGGGGCTGATCTCGCCGCCACCGCACCACGACATCTACTCCATCGAGGACCTCGCCCAGCTGATCCACGACCTCAAGAACACCCGCCCGAAGGCGCGCATCTCGGTCAAGCTCGTCGCGCAGGCGGGCGTCGGTACCGTCGCGGCAGGCGTGGCGAAGGCGAAGGCCGACGTGATCCTTATCAGCGGGTCCGACGGGGGTACGGGTGCGTCACCACAGACGAGCGTGGCGCATACCGGCTTGCCCTGGGAACTCGGTCTCAGCGAGGCGCAGCAGGCGCTCGTAGCCACCGGCCTCCGTAACCGCGTCACCATCGAGTGCGACGGGCATCTGAAGACAGGGCGCGACGTCGCCGTTGCGGCGTTGCTCGGGGCGCAGGAGTTTGGCTTTGCCACGGCCCCACTCGTGGCGATGGGCTGCGTGATGATGCGCAAGTGCCACCTCAACGTGTGCCCGGTCGGCATCGCCACGCAGCATCCAGCGCTGCGAAAGAAGTTCGCAGGCACGCCCGAGCACTTGGTCGAGTATTTTCACTTCGTCGCCGAAGACCTCCGGCGCATCATGGCCCGGCTTGGCTTCCGCACGCTCGACGAGATGGTCGGCCAAGTAGACCGGCTCCAGCCTTACGAGCCTACGGTAACAGATCAGCAGCGCCCATCGGCCCGCAAGCGTGCTGGCCTCGACCTCCGCCCGATCCTCGCGCAACCCCGAACGCCGGACGTGTTGCTGCCCTACATCGTCTACGAGCAGGATCACGACCTCGGTAGCAAGATCGATCACCGCTTCATTGACGCCATCGAAGAGGGCCTCGATCCACGCCTCGTCGACGCCGACGACCCCGCCGACCTGGAACCGCTCACGCTCCAGGTAGCGCTCAGGAACACGCACCGCTCATTCGGGACGATGCTCTCCGGCGCGATGGCACGGCGCGTGTTGAAATACGGCCACGACTACCCCGACGCCGCCGTCACGCTCTGGGCGACCGGCGCAGCTGGTCAAAGCTTCGGCGCGTACGGTATTCGCGGCCTCTCGCTCCACGTCGAGGGCGATGCCAACGACTATCTCGGCAAAGGCCTCTCCGGTGCTACAATCTCGGTGCGCCCGCCCGTCACCTCGCCGTTTGTGGCGCAAGACAACGTGATCATCGGCAACGTGGCGCTCTACGGGGCGACCTCGGGACGGCTGTTTGTGCGCGGCAAAGCGGGCGAGCGGTTCGCCGTCCGCAACAGCGGTGCGGAGGCGGTCGTGGAAGGCATCGGCGACCACGGCTGCGAATACATGACCGGCGGCCGCGTCGTCGTCTTGGGCCGGACCGGACGCAATTTTGCGGCGGGCATGTCCGGTGGCCTCGCCTATGTACTGGACGACGACGGGCGCTTCGCGGAGGAGCGTTGCAACCCTGCTATGGTCGAACTCTTCGCCGTCGAGTCGGGGGGCGCGGACGCCCGAGCGCTGCGCGATCTCATCGAAGCGCATGCCTACGTGACTGGCAGCCACCTCGCGCGCCACCTCTTGAACGACTGGGCGGGCACGCTCAAGCGATTCGTGAAGGTCTACCCGACCGAATACCGTCGCGCGCTCGAGGGCCCCACCTCGGCCGGCGATGGCATCGCCTCGGATCGCGACCTCACGCACTATGGCATCCATGTGTCAGGAAAAGGGGGATGGGGGATAAGAAATAAGGAGAAGAGCGACTAGCCCCTGGCGAACCCGGACGAGAGGAGAAGGCGCACCGGATCGCAGCCACCACCAGACCACGGACAACGGACCCCACACCCGTGACCAAAGACCACCTCGACTTCATCGAACGCCCGCGGCGGGCTCCCCGGCGGCGGCCCGTGCAGGCGCGTGTCCGCGACGACCGCGATGTCTACATCCCGCTCGCTGAGCAACTCGTCGTGCAGCAGGCGAAACGGTGTATGGGTTGCGGCGTCCCGTTTTGCCAGAGCGGCTGCCCGCTTGGCAACGCCATCCCCGACTGGAACGACGCCGTGATGGACGGCCGGTGGCGCGATGCCTACGACCGCCTTGCAGCGACGAACAACTTCCCAGAGTTCACTGGTCGCATCTGCCCAGCGCCCTGTGAGTCGGCGTGCGTGCTCGGGTTAATCGAGGATCCGGTCACCATCGAGCACGTGGAGCAGCGCATCGCGGAGCACGCGTTTTCTGAGGGTTGGGTGCGGCCCGTCGTACCAGCTCGCGAATCGGGCAAGCACGTGGCCATCGTCGGGAGCGGCCCGGCAGGGCTCGCCGCAGCCGAGCAACTGCGGCGCGTCGGCCATGCCGTCACCATCTACGAACGCGACGACCAACCCGGCGGGCTGCTACGCTACGGCATCCCCGACTTCAAGCTCGAGAAGCACCTCATCGACCGCCGCATCGTGCTGCTCGAAGCGTCTGGTGTGCGCTTTCGCTGTGGCGTAGAGATTGGACGCGACGTCTCGTTCGCCGACCTCCACGCCCAACACGACGCGGTGCTGCTTGCCACCGGAGCCACGCGGCCTCGCCCGCTCGGCGTCCCAGGCGACGACCTCGGCGGCGTGCACTATGCCTGGGACTACCTCTGGCAAGACACGCGCCGCGTCGCCATGATCGACGCGCCCACCATCGACGCGCGGGGCAAGCATGTGATCGTGATCGGCGGCGGCGATACGGCCTCCGACTGCATCGGCGTGGCGAACCGCCAGGGCGCTG
>JBCCLD010000301.1:0-5802 GCA_039027055.1 Bacteroidota bacterium | reverse complement strand
CCGTTCGGCCTCCGCCCACCTCTACAGAATGGGGGGTCCACTCGTCACTCGATCCTACGGGATCGCGCTCCTCGTGCGCCTTTCGGAGACGCAAACGGCGTCTCGTGAGCACCTGACCCGATCAAGGTCCACACGCCCTAGCGTATGACAGCGATCTTCCCGATCGGGTCGTTGCTCGGGGTGAGGCTCTGCCCGTCGGCGCGGAGGAACACCTGGTAGAGGTACACCCCGCTCGCCACGAGGTCGCCGTCTTCGTCACGCCCGTCCCACGCCACGTCGTTCCACCCGATGCGCGCGCCCGGCAGGCAGATCGCTGTGTCGAGGCACTCCAGCGGGCGCAGCTCACGGATGAGGCGGCCGTTGATCGTGTAGATCCGGATGCGGAGGTCTTCCACGAGCGCGGCGTCCGCGCCACGGAGGCGGAACATGAACCGCGTGGACGACACCATCGGGTTGGGGTAGGGGAAGACGCTCTCCAACTCCATCTCCGATTGCACGCGGAAGTAGGCGCGGTAGGTCGTCGAGTCGGTCGGGGCCGGGCCGCCGATCTCGCGGTCGAGCACATTGGCGATGCGCGCGGGGTTGCCCGTGGCGTCGCGTGCCTCAATCGTGAGAGTGTGCAGCGTATCGGTCAGGGCGGCCGCCGGCTCGAACGTCAATCGGGCCTCGTTCTCGTCGTCCGTGGCGGCTTCGAAGACGACGGCCGCCGGGTCTACCTCCTCGTCGTTGAGGGTGAGCGTGAAGGCTCCGGGGTCGTCGAGGCGGAGGAACGGGTTCGAGTCGGTCAGCGAGACGCGGATGCGCGGCCGGGCTGAGACGTAGGGGATCGCAGGGTCTTGCGTGTTGAAGACGCGCTCAGGGCCGTTGCGCACCTCGGCGTCGTCGATCCAGACGCGCAGCACGGGCTCGGTCGCGTCGGCAGCGACGCGGAAGTCGCCGACGAGGGCGTTGTTGTACGTGAGCGCCTCCGTGAGCGAGGGCTGGCTGGCCTCGGCCTGGATCCCGTTCTGCCCAACGCGCCCTACCGTCACGGCCTCCACCGGCACCATCAGCACCGAGTCGGGCGGGACATCGCGGCGGCTCGTGACAAGGATCTCGACCTGCTCGTTGTCGGGGTCGGTGAGGGTCGCGCGCACGCGCACCGAGTCAGGGGCCACGAGACTCAGGTTGCGCACCGGCACCTCGAAGCGGAGCGGCTGGCCTTCGGCAAGCGCGTCCGTGGGCAGCTCGAAGAGGTCCGGGTCGAGGACGAGTTCGGGGACCGGGTCGTAGATCACCTGCCACCGGCGTAGCTGCGGCGTACTCTGCTGGCTCACGTCCGAGAGCGTGGCCCGTAGCGTCAGGAACGGGTGCGCCCGCGCGTCGATACTGCTCAGGTCGATGGTGGGACTACGGAGGTCGCCAATCAACACGGAGCCATCGGCGGCGAGGACATCGACGGAGACGAACGCGGGGTTGCCTGCCACGTCCGTGTCGAGCGTCAGTGTACGCCAGGCCTTGGCGGGGCCAACACGTGGGCTGCTAAGCTGGCCAGCGGGATTCTGGAACGTCAGCGTCGTGTCGAGGAGCACGAAGTCGGGCTGGTCGGGGCCGTCGCGGAAGACTTGCTCCCAAGTGGTGCCTGGGCGGTCCTTCTGGGTGACGAGGAGCAGCATATCCTCGTAGTTGAGCGTCGGGGCCGACTCCGAGCCGAGCGTTTGGAGAAGTGCCCTGAGGTTGTCCGGCACCGGCCCGCTCTGGAACAGGTTGCGCGTGCGCACGAAGATGTAGTCGCCTGGCAGTGCCACCTCGGTGACGAGCGAATCAAGAACCGCCACGCCAGCCTCGGCCTGGCCAGGGTTGTAGGGCGCGCCGAACTCAGCGCCGCGTACGGTCCCGAAGGTACCGTCGAGGACGAGCATCCCGAAGCCTGGGTCCAGCCGTAGCAATGGTGAGCCGCTGTTGACGACAAACTGCCCCTTGCGGGAAGTGTCCTCAGCCTCAGAGTTGGTCTGCACGTTGACGCGGTAGTCCGTGAAAATCCAGGCGTCATCCTCGCGGGTGAGGAAGCCATCGGTGGTCACAGCGTCGAAGAGGTCGCCGGTCATGGTCCAGCGCCCCGGAGCCTCATTGGTCTGGACGAGTAGCCGGCCGCCGACCCAGTTCTCGACCTGATCGGCCGCGTCAATGCGGGCACGCCAATAGGCGGGTTGGTCATCTGGCAACGGCTCTGCCGGGGTCCAGTCGGCGTGCGCGTTGCGTATGAGAATGGAGGCAGAGCTCTGCTTCGCGGGCGAGTCGAAGGTGGGGACACGGTCGATCTCGAAGCGGACCGCGACGCCCTGAGCAGTGCGAGGGCTAGCGAGCGACACACGCAGGCGGGGCTGCGGCTTGTCAACGGTCGCGAAGTCCTGCGGGAAGACCACCGCGAGGCCGTTGGAGAAGACGACGTGCGGCTTGCGGCTTACGAAGTTGTTCGACTCGTTGAACTCGCTCACGTCGTTGAGCGCGTCGGCCGTCACGGAGACGAAGTGCGTCCCTGCGTCCCCATCGGCGAGCGGGAGGGTGACGGTGACGGTGGTGTCGAGGCCAAAGGGCGCAAGGCGGCGTGTGATGAGCGTGTCACCCCGAGTGGGCCGCTCCTGCCGCACCGTCATCGAGAGCGAGTCGAGCGGTATGAGCCCGCGGTTGCGCACCCGCACGTCGGTGGTGAGTAGGCGGTCCTCCACGAGTGGCGCGGCAGGGCTAATGCGAACATCCGAGTCTGCCACAGTCAGGTCGGGCTGTGTCGGGAGTACGATGCGAGAAGCTGGATCTCCGATGAGGCCGTATTGGAGGAGGTGCTTCACGGGGTAGTAGGCCACACCGCCAAAGGCGAACGTAGTCGCGTAGCGGCGCTTTGCCTCTTGTAGGGCCAGGCCAAGCACACGCGTGGTGTCGGTGTCGCCCTCGCGTGACTCTGTGAAGATGACTTGGTGCGCCAGGTCGCTGATGGAACGTGTCTCAGGCACGCGCCCCAACTCGGACGAGCCCCAGTGGGCAATACTGCCGGCCTCGGAGCCAAGCACCAGACGTTCGGCGAGGGTCCCTCGGTCGGCGAGGGCCGCGAAGTTGCCCGTGCGGCAGCCGAGCGAGAAGACGACGGGCAACCGGTCCTCGTTGCCAAAGTCTTCAGGGTCGTCGATGACGATCTCCCATGTCTCGGCAGCGGAATGGCCGAGGTAGGTCAGGAATGCCGCACCGTCCTGGATGGCCACCCGGATCGAGTCCTGGAGGGAGGTGTCGAGCACCTCATCGGAAGTCTTGTGGAAGAAGACCGTGTCGGCACCCACAGGGCGATCCGAGACGCGGAGGCCGACGCCTTGAATGTAGGCGCGGAAGCTGGCCTGCTCGCCCGCGCCCTCGCCACCAGACATCAGGATGGCGCGCTTTTGCCACGTGTCGGGCGGCGCCCCTTCGCTGCGTTGGATCTTTCCGGTGAAGAGCGTTCCTTCTGCGTTGGTACGGAGTGGGACACGGCCGATGGCAATGATCTCGGTGAGGTCGCCGGGGCCTTCGCTTTGCATGCCAAACCAGGCATCCGAGACCGCGTTGCCGTACGACGGAAGCCACCACTCCGGCTGCGGATCGGTGCGGAAGCGGTAGATGTCATCGCCCCAGAGCATTAGGAAGCGAGGAGCTTGGCTCCAGGCCTTCGTCTGACGCACAAAGCGACGGATGGCATTCGGTGTTGGACGACCATAGTCAAACTGGTCGAACACGTCGCGCAACTCCACAACGACCACGCTATGGCCGCCGCCAGCGGCGGAGCGCCGGTAGGCGGCGTGGGCCTCCGCGCTTGGCCGGAGGGCTGCGGGTGTCACGATCACGTAGTCAGCAGCATTGCTACTCGAAGCTAGATCGCTCGCCGCATCGAACGTCAGGCCCGCCACCCCCAGGAACGCCCCAGGCTGGACCGCGCTCATACGGCGCGTTTGGTCTGTCTCCGTGCTGAAGACAAAGGTGTTGCCCTCGACGCGCGTCACAAAGCGACGCAAGTCATCCGGACTGAACACAGTCGGTGCCTCAGAAAACCCGCGCATCGAAAACGTGGTGCGGCCGCTCTCGACGATGAGTCCTCGTTGCCCGGTCGGTGTGTCGTTGATAGGCGTGAATTCTCGCGTGTGCTCGACGCGGACCCAGTCGAGATAGTGGTTGCTGTTAACAGAACCCGTCGAGGTTGAGGTGATCCGAAACGGTACCACGCCGGTGTTGGCCACGCGATTCTGCTCGATCTCGCCTGTGACCTCTGCGAAAGAGTAGCCTCCCCACGAGACTGATCCAAAGGGCTCGTAGATGAGGTTGCCGTCCGCGTCCTTGACCTCAACCTCAACTGAAACGAAATGGGTGGCCCCCGACCCTCCGTTGAAGCGCAGCGTCGCGCTCAGGGACTCGCCGGTGTTACGGAGCAGCGCACCGAGACGGACCTGCTCGGTGAAGACCACGTCGGTGTTAGGGGCATCGTGTCGGAAGCGACGGCGGTAGTAGCCCTCTGCGCGAGTGTAATAGGGGTGCCCAGCGCGAAACTGGGCGGGGTCGCCCGGATAGTAAAGTGTGGCACTGTCCACCTCGAAGTGGGTCGTGTCGCGCTGACCTCGGATCGTGGTAGCCCCGTCTGCAAACGTGTCGGGATCAACCGTCTCGTAGCGGGGGCCGGGTGTGCCGCCCCAGGTGAGCCAATAGGTCGTCGTGTCCGAGAAGAGGCTGAAGCGGTCGCTGCTCTGAAGCGACGGGTCGGACTGGGTCGCGGCCGAGCCGTCGTTGTAGGCCCACAGTTCGTCGTCCCCCCGGTTCTGGCGTCCCACGAAGACGAGAGCGTCCGACGCCTGCATCGAGCCGCTGGTGTTGCCGTCGAGGTGGACCGGGATGCGGCGGCCGTTCTCGATGAGGGCGAGCGTGCTCAGGTCGATGCCGTTCGCGCCCAGAGCCGCCAGTTCAGCCCCGGTGACGCGGTAGACGCCGTCCTCGACGACGGACAGCTTCACGTGCGGCTGGCCCGCGTCGTACCACGAGGGGTCGAAGCCGTCGGCTTGGACCTGGGCCAGAGCGGGGGCGGTGAAGAGGGCCGCGAATGCGAGGAGCGCGGTGCGGAGGGGGAAAGGCCAGGTTCGCATGGCGGAAGCGAAACGGGTGGGCATCATCCGGGAAGCAGTCTACGGGTGCGAGTCCCGTCGCTACCCGAGGGGCAAGGATAATGCCTACCTGGGCTGGGGGCCAGTCCAATATGCGGGGGGTTCGTCCAAATCGTCCCGGGCTGCAGGCACAGAAAAGCCTCGCGCGGCCTCCATGGCGCGTCGTCGTCGTGGTAGAAACTCAGGGCCTACGGCTGGGCCGGGTACCCTATGCGTCCGACACGCCCGGGGCCCATCCGGTGTCCTGCGCCCAGCGGTGGGCGTCGGCGAGGGCAGCCCAGAGGAGGGCCGGCTTGCCCTGCGCGTAGGACGCGTCTTCGTCGGCTGCGGCCGTGCTTGCCAGCGCCCGCTTCTGAGCGGCAAACGACGCGCGCGCTGCGTCATCCTGGCGGAGGAAATCGCGGAGGAGGAGGGCGGCCTGCTCGCCGAGCGTCCCTGCGGCACGAACGTGCAGGTGCACGCGACTCGGCGTCCGGACTTCGCGAAAGAAGCGCATCGTCTGGTCGGGATGGCCTGCCTCCATGGCGAAGCCGAGCCCGGAGAGCGCCTCGCGGTAGCGCGCCTCGGGCGAGAGCGAGGGCACGGAGATTTGCACGTCCACCACGGGCAACGACGGGACATCCTGGAGGGCCGTGGCTCCGATATGGTCGAT
>JBCCLD010000300.1:0-5832 GCA_039027055.1 Bacteroidota bacterium | reverse complement strand
GAGCGGGGCGGCAGTTGGACTGTCGCCCCGTCTGTCGTTACGGTGTCCACGGTCACGTCGTGGGTGAGGCTCACCGCATCGTCTAGTTCGAGGCTGCCGAGGTCGAACGGCTGCGCAGTTTCGCCTGTGTTGAGCACGACGAGCGCACGGTCGCCGTCGCCGAGGCGCTGGTAGGCGATCACGCCGGTGGCGTCGTCGGCCTGGACCCACGCGAAGTCGCCCGTCGTGAAGACGCTCGGGTGGGCGGCGCGCAGCGCGGTGAGGCTGCGGTAGAAGGCGAGCAGGTCGGTGTCGCGCGCCACGGGGTCGGGGGCGCGCGGCTGGCCGAACGGGTGCGTCGTCTCGGTGGCGTAGTCGAACTCCGTCCACAGCATCGGCTTGCGCATGTCGGGGTCGTCCGCACCCCACATGCCGACCTCGTCGCCGTAGAAAATGTGCGGCGCGCCGGGCAGCGTGAACTGCGTGAGCGCGAGGAGCCGCATCGAGCGGAAGGTGGCGGCGCTGGGCTGGTCGATGCGGTAGGTGGCGTGGGCCGTCGGCGTGGGGGCGTCTTTGTAGCCACGCTCCGGGTTGTAGAGCGACGTCGCGATGCGCGGGGTGTCGTGCGAGCCGCCGAGCTGCATCAGCCCCTGCCGCGTCGCGTCGTCGATGCCGACGAAGAGCGAGTCGATGTGCGCCCGCCATTCGCTCGGCGTGTGCGCGTCGGGGCCGCCGGCGAGCAGCCCACGCGTGGGCTTGTACCAGCGGTAGTGCATCACGCCGTCGAACACGTCGCCGAGGTAGGGGCGGATGTCGCTCATGTGGTCGGGCCAGCGCTCCCACCAGATCTCGCCGACGAGGTAGGCGTCCGGGTTGATCGCCTTGACGAAGCGGTAGTAGTCGCGCCAGAAGCCGAGCGGCACCTGCTCGGCCACGTCGAGGCGGAAGCCGTCGAGGCCGTCCGAGGGATCGCCGTCGCCGTTGGGATCCATCCAGCGCCGGGTCACCGCTTCCATGTGCGCCACGGCCTCGGGGTCCAGGTTGCCGTCGTAGGGGATGCCCTCGGCGGGGTTGCCCGTCTGGTTGACCTTGCGGATCTCGGGGAGCGTCGGCACGCCCGCCCAGCCGGTGTAGGCAAACTCGCTCGTGTCGGGCGTCGCCGGGTCGTCCCAGGCGTCGACCTTGTACCACGAGGCGAACGGCGAATCCTGCTGGTTGTCGAGCACGTCGCGCCACGCCCAGAAGGTCTGCCCAGTGTGGTTCCACGAGTAGTCGAGGACGACCTTCAGCCCTTGCGCATGCGCGGCGTCAACAAACACCAGGAAGAGCGAGTCGGCGGCGGTGAACTGCCACGTGTCCGGGTCCAGCGGGTCCTCGGCGGCGATGATCGCCTTGTCGCCCGCAGGGTCTGGGCCGAAGTGCGGGTCGATGTGGCGGTAGGCGCGCGCGTCGTACTTGTGCAGGCTCGGCGCGTCGTTCATCGGGTTGAGGTAGAGCGCCGTCACGCCGAGGCTGTCGAGGTAGGGTAGCGCGTCGAGCATGCCCTGGAGGTCGCCGCCGTAGCGCCTAAGCTGGACCGTCGTGTAGAACGGCTCGTCGAGGCGCTGCGCCCAGCCTTCCTGCGCGTACCAGTCGTGCGTCCAGGGCGTCGGCTGCCAGCCCGCTGCCAGGAGGCGTTCGCTCTCCGTGTGCGGGTACGCCCCGCGAATGCTCTCGATGGTCGGGTCGTTCGACGGGTCGCCGTTGCGGAAGCGCTCGGGGAAGATCTGGTACCACACCGCGCCGCGCGTCCATTCGGGGACGGCCGTGTCAGACGAAGTCGTGGTCCCGGGGGCCGGATCGGTGCAGGCAACGAGCGTGGCTGCGATGAGGAGAAGGAGGAGCGCGCGCATGGCGATGGGGGGAGACGAGGAGAGCCTAAAAACCTACGCTAGCAGCACGGTAGTGGAAAAGCTTGAGCAGCCCCAAAACCTGTAGATCACGAAAGAGGCCGGCTGCACCATGCAGACAGCCTCCGCTCGCTGTCGTGCGTCGAGAGCGCTACTCGCCGCTCGGCTCGGCGGCTTGCACGGCCCCGTCGCCGCTCGGGTCGGCGGCGGCTTGCGGGGCGTCGCTCTCGTCGCCATCGCCCTCCTCGCTGTCGTCCTCCGGGTCGAGGATGAGGCGGGCGACGTCGGCGATCTGGTCGCCGTCGCGGAGGTTGATCACGCGCACGCCCTGCGTGTTGCGGCCGTACGACGAGATGTCGCCGACCCCCATCCGGATCATCGTGCCGTGCTGCGTCACGATCATCAGGTCGTCCTCGTCCGTGACCGACTTCAGCGCGACGAGGTTGCCCGTCTTGCTGGTCGTCTTGTGCGTGGCGATGCCGAGGCCGCCGCGCGACTGCTGGCGGTACTCCGAGAGGTCGGTCTTCTTGCCGTAGCCGTTCTCCGACACGGTGAGTACCTGCGCGCCCTCGCGCTTGAAGGCGATCATCCCAACGACCGCCTCGCCGTCGCGGAGCGTCATGCCGCGCACGCCGCGCGTCTTGCGGCCCATTGCTCGGGCGTCGGACTCGTGGAAGCGGATCGAGCGCCCGCCCGAGCAGCCGAGCATCACCTCGGTGTCGCCGTCGGTGAGGCGCGCTTCGAGAAGCTGGTCGTCGTCGTCGATCGAGATGGCGATGATGCCGTCGACGCGGGGGCGCGAGAACTGCTCCAGGACGGTCTTCTTGACCTGACCGTTCTTCGTCACCATGAGGACGTAGTGGCTGTTCAGGAAGTCGCCCGAGCGGAAGTGGTCCTTCTTGACGCGGAGGACGGCGCGGAGGCGGTCGTCCTGCGGGATCTGGATGAGGTTGCGGATGGAGCGGCCCTTCGCCGTGCGCCCGCCCTCGGGGGCCTCGTAGACGCGCAGCCAGTAGCACTGGCCGTGGTCGGTGAAGAAGAGGAGGTAGTCGTGCGTCGAGCACGTGAACAGGTGCTCGACGAAGTCCTCGTCGCGGGTGCCGGTGCCGCGCATGCCGCGTCCGCCGCGGCCCTGGCTGCGGTACTCGCCGAGCGCCGTCCGCTTCACGAGGCCCTGGTGGGTGACCGTCACCACCATCGGCTCGTCCTCGATGAGGTCTTCGAGGTCGATGTCGCCACCGCCCATGTAGTCGATCTCGGAGCGGCGCTCGTCGGCGTACTTCTCCTTGATCTCCAAGAGCTCGGTCTTGATGATCTGCATGCGCAGCTCCTCCGAGCCCAGGATGGCGCGCAGGCGCTCGATCTCCTGGATGAGGCTGCGGTACTCGCCGAGGATCTTGTCCTGCTCCAGGCCGGTGAGGCGGCGCAGCGTGAGGTCGAGGATGGCGCGCGCCTGCGCGTCGGAGAGCCAGGGGCGCGGGACGAACGCCTCGGGGAGGTCCTCGCCGTGCTGCGTGAACTGGAGCGCGCTCGCGAGGCGCTCCGTCATCCGCTCGGCGGGCGGGACCGGGTTGAGGCCCATCCGCGCAAGCACGTCCGTCGTGAGCTTCTGTGGGTAGACGCCCGCCATGAGGTTGAGCCGCGCCTCCTCGGTCGTGCCCGAGTTGCGGATGATCGCGATCACCTCGTCGAGGTGGTCGAGCGCGAGCGTGAGGCCTTCGAGCACGTGCGCGCGCTCCTCGGCCTTGCGCAGCTCGTACTGCGTGCGCCGCACCACCACCTCGTGGCGGTGCTCCACGTAGTAGCGGATCATCTCCTTGAGCGTGAGCACGCGCGGCCGCCCGCCCACGAGCGCGACCGTGTTGACGCCGAAGGTGTGCTGGAGCTGGGAGTACTTGAAGAGCTGGTTCTGCACCACCGCCGGCACGGCGTCGCGCTTGAGCTCCATCACGATCCGCATGCCGTCGCGGTCGGACTCGTCACGCAGGTCCGAGATGCCCTCGACGCGCTTGTCGCGCACCGCGTCGGCGATCTTTGCCTGGAGCGTCGACTTGTTGACCTGGTAGGGGATCTCGGTGACGACGAGCGCGAGGCGGCCTTCGCGGATCTCCTCCTCGTGCATCTTCGCGCGCATGATCACGCGCCCGCGGCCCGTGCGGTAGGCCTGCTTGACGCCCGCGTAGCCGTAGATCACGCCGCCCGTCGGGAAGTCGGGGGCCTTGATGTGTTGCATGAGATCGTCGAGGTCGATCGCGCGCGTGCCGTCCTCGGCGGTGGGGCTCTCGATGTAGGCGACGATGCCGTCGACGAGCTCGCCCAGGTTGTGCGGCGGGATGTTGGTCGCCATGCCGACGGCGATGCCCGACGCGCCGTTGAGCAGCAGGTTGGGCACGGCGGCGGGGAGGACCGTCGGTTCCTCGCGCGAGCCGTCGTAGTTGGGCGCGAAGTCGACCGTCTCCTTGTCGATGTCGCGGAGGATCTCCTCGGCGACGCGTGTCATGCGGGCCTCCGTGTAGCGCATCGCAGCCGCGGCGTCCCCGTCGATGGAGCCGAAGTTGCCCTGGCCGTCCACCACGGGCGTGCGCATTGCGAAGTCCTGCGCCATGCGGACGAGCGTGTCGTAGATCGCGCTGTCGCCGTGGGGGTGGTACTTCCCCATCACCTCGCCGACGATGGTGGCGCTCTTGCGGTAGGACTTCCCGGCGGTGAGGCCGAGGTCCTGCATGCCATACAGGACGCGCCGCTGGACCGGCTTGAGGCCGTCGCGCACGTCGGGGAGCGCGCGGCTGACGATAACCGACATCGAGTAGTCGATGTAACTCGACTTCATCTCCTGCTCGATGTCGATGGGGATGATGCGTGGGGCTTCCATAGGGTGCTGGGCAGCCGGACCGTTGGTGGGGGGAGGTGGCGGATCAGACCTCGAACGCGCCTCACGCGCGCGCGTGCCTACATAAGGTGAAAGGTACGGGAAATGGGGAGACCGCGTGCGTGCACCGGTGCACGTTTCGGCCTCTGATTGCTACCCATTTCTAGCGCCCGCGCTACTCTCGCCAGGGCGACCTCCCGCCGACTGCAGACGGCGCCGTGTTCTACTCCCTAGCACCCTCGGCCATCAGATAGGCCGCCACCTCGTCGTGTCCATACCGCTGCGCCATCGAGAGGGGCGTCCGTCGTTCCGGTGCGGCTGTGTTGCCGCCCCAAGCCGCCCGGTTGACGTCGGCGCCGGCCTTCACGAGCACGCGCACGAGGGCGAGGTGCCCGCCCGCTGCGGCGTTGATGAGCGGCGTCTCGTCGCCCACCACGACGGCGTTCACGTCGGCCCCCTGCTCGATCAGGTAGGCGGCGACGTGCGTCCAGCCGGCCCCCGAAGCCGCGATGAGGGGGTTGCCATCGCCTTCGATCCCGAGGTCCACGGACGCGCCGGCCTCCACCAGCAGCTTCACAAGGGGGAGGAGCCCGATCTCCGCCGCCGCGATGAGGGGCGAGCCCTCCATCGGGACGGTACAGTCGGGGTCGGTGCGTACGAGGCGTTGCTTGATCGTATCCACGTCGACGTCCTGCACCGCCTCAATCAGCGCCTCGCAGGCGTCGTCGGAGGGGGCGAGCGTCGCGGCTCTCACAGGGGCTAGAAGGGAGGCCGAGAGGAGCAGGGTGAGCATGGGGAGGCAGCGAAGCATAGCTGGGGAAGGCGTAGGCATGAACGGAGGACGTTTCTCCTGAGACGGACGGCGCTCGCGTTGGTTACGCTAGTGTGAGCGCAAGGGGTCTACTGCGCGATCACCTCTGGACGTGACGGGGTTGCCAGGTTGGTCAACCACCCCTGTCCCCTCCCCCGCGTTCGCGAGGGCAGGCTCTATCCAGGAGGTGGTTGACCAACCTGGCAACCCCGTCACGTCCAGAGGTGATCGCGCAGTAGACCCCTTGCGCTCACACTAGCGTAACCAACGCGAGCGCCGTCCGT
>JBCCLD010000299.1:0-5893 GCA_039027055.1 Bacteroidota bacterium | reverse complement strand
GGTGACGTGCACGCCGGCCTTTTCGAGCTGCTGCGCCCACTCGATGTTGTTCTCCTCGTCGAAGCGCGCCTTCAGTTCCACGAGCGCGGCGACGAGCTTGCCGTTCTCGGCGGCCCGCTTGAGCGCGTCGATGATGGGCGAACCCTTGCTGGTGCGGTAGAGCGTCAGCTTGATCGCGAGGACTTGCGGGTCGTCGGCGGCCTCTTCGATGAAGCGCTGCACGCTGGCCGCGAACGACTCGAACGGGTGGTGCACGAGCAGGTCGCCCGCGCGGATGGCCGAGAAGATGTCGGCCTCTTCTTCGCTCGCACCGGTGTGGCGGAGGCGCACGGGGACGGTCGGCTCCCAGTCCGAGAAGCGGTGCGCCGGGAGGTCGAAGTCGGCGATGCCGTGGAGGTCGGTGAGATTGAGCAGCGTGTGCGACTCGAAGACGTCGGCGTCGTCGAGTTCGAGTTCGCGCATGAGCAGGTGGCGCACGCGCTGCGGCATGGCGGCCTCCACTTCGAGGCGGACGACGTCGGCGAAGCGGCGCTCGCGGACTTCTTCCGAGATCATCGCTAGCAGGTCGTCGGCCTCCTCCTCGTTGCGGCGGAGGTCGGCGTTGCGCGTGACGCGGAAGGCGTGCACGGCCACCACCTCCATCCCCCGGAAGAGCGCGTGCGCGTTGTGCCGGATGAGGTCTTCGAGCGGGACGACCTCGTGCGGCCGCCCAGGCAGCGCCACCCAGCGCCCGCGCCGCGGCGGCACCTTGAGCCGCGCGAAGTGCTCCGTGCCGCGCACCGGATGCCGCACCAGGATCGCGAGCGAGAGCGACAGGTTCGAGATGAACGGGAACGGGTGCCCGGGGTCGACCGCGAGCGGCGTGAGGATTGGGAAGACCTGGTCGAGGAAGTACTGGTCGAGCGCGGCGCGGTCGTCCCGCGCGAGCTCCTCGTAGCGGTAGATCGTCACGCCGGCGTGCTCGGCGAGGGCGGGCCTGATGACGTCCTCCCACGTCTCGGCGATGGCCACGACCATCGGGAGCACGGCCGTCCGCGAGAGCGCCAGCTGCTCGCCTGGCGACCGCCCGTCCGGCGAGGGCTGCCGGACGCCAGCCCCCAGCTGCCGCTTGAGGCCGCCGACGCGTTTGCGGAAGAACTCGTCCAGGTTGGACTCGGTGATGGCGACGAAGCGCGCGCGCTCCAAGAGCGGCTGCCGCTCGTCCTGCGCTTGCGCCAGCACACGCCAGTTGAAGTCGAGCCACGACAGCTCGCGGTTGAAGAGCAGGCGTGGGTCGGCGAGGGCGGGGTCGTCGGGCACGTCCTGCGGCACGACGGCGCGCGGGATCGTCGGGGCGCGCTCGAGCGGCGGCGGGGCCTCGGCCTCCAGCCGGAGCGGCTCCGTGACGTCGCCGGTGGACTTCACCCAGAACACGTCGGCCCCCTGGTCGTCAGCCCCCTCAGGCTCTAGAGCGGGTGCGGCCTGCTCGGGCATGGCCGGTTCGGGCACCAACGGCGTGGGGGGCGTCTCAGGGACGGGGTCGGGGGCAGGCGTCTCGGACATAGGGGCGGCAGCGGAGCGCAAAGAGGACACGAGTACACGCCAGGCCCCCGATCTAGTTCGGTCGCGTCCGGCCGTGCCCTCGGATCGCAGGGCTTCGGTCACGCTGCCCGGGCGTCGTCGTCGTTTCTCCAGTCGAGGAAGGCCCCAGTCTGCACGTCGCGCTTCATCGACTGGAGCTGGTGCATCATCCGGTTGAGCGGGGTGAGGTCGTGACCGGCTTGGCTCGCCGCGTAGCTCCGGCGCTTCACGTCGTCGATGGCATGATCGAGGCGAATGAGCTTGAGCGACTTCATGGCCCCTGTGGCAACCGCGAAGGGGTCGCGACGGTCGGGCGGCACGACTTCAGTACCCACCTTGTCCGCCCAGTTTTCCGAGGCGCTGTGGCGCTGCACGAGCGCCTCAGCGACGATCTGCTGCACGTCGGGCCCGTAGGTGCCGTCCTTGAACGGCGCCGCGTCGATGCGCTCTTGCTGCGCCTGGCCGATCAGCTTCTCGACGGTAGTGCGCGCCCCTCCCACGCAGAATTCGTTGAGCGCCATCCGTGTCAGGACATGCTCCACCATCGCCATACCGTGCTCCAGCATGAGCTTGATAAGTAGCAGTTCGGCGGGGGACGCCGCCGGACGTGCGGCGGGCCGTTGCGCTGGGTCGGCCTGCGCCCACGGCTCCCGCGGCGCGGCGGCATGGTGAAGCGGGCCCTCGGCGCGGCGCTGGCCATCGCGACGGGCCTCCTCCCGGCGAGACGCGCGGGTGCGTTCGCGGCCGGCCTCGGCCAGCGCGTTGCGGAAGAGCGGACGCAGTGTGGCATCTGGGACCCGCAGTAGCTGGGCCGCGCGCTGGACGTAGCCCTCCTGGACGATCGGGTCGGGGATCTTCGCCACCGAGGCCATCAGGCTGTGCACGACGCGGCTTTGCCCCTCGGGCGTGTTGAGCTCGCCGCGCCGCTTCGCGACGGCCACGCGGAAGGCGACGAAGTCCATGCGGTCGTCGCGGAGGACGGTGCGGAAGGCATCGGTGCCGAACTGCTGCACGAAGGCGTCGGGATCGGCCCCGTCGGGCAAGGCGACGGCGAAGACACTGAGGCCCTCGCCCAGCACGAGGTCGATGGCGCGCAGCGCGGCGTCGAGGCCCGCGGCGTCGGCGTCGTAGAGCAGCACGAGCGCCTGCGCGTAGCGGCCCGCGAGGCGAATCTGCTCGGCGGTGAGCGCCGTCCCGCTGCTGGCCACCACGTGCTCGACACCCGCCTGGTGGAGCGAGATCACGTCGGTGTAGCCCTCCACGAGGAGCGCCTCGCCCTCAGCGCGGATGGCCTGCTTGGCCTGGCGCAGCCCGTAGAGCACGCTCGACTTGTGGTAGACCGGCGTCTCGGACGAGTTGAGGTATTTCGGCGGGTCGCCGTCTTTGAACGGCGGCGTGACGCCGGGGATGACGCGCCCACCGAAGCCGAGCACCTTGCCGACGTGGCTGATGATGGGAAACATCGCGCGGCCCCGGAAGCGATCGTAGATGCCGCGGCTGCCCTCGCGGGCGAGGTCGGCCTTGACGAGCAGCGCGGGGTCGTAGTGCGCCGCCTGCGCCGCGGTCACGAGCGCGTCCCAGCCGGTCGGCGCGAAACCGAGGCCAAAGCCCGTGATCGTTCGTTTGCTGAAGCCGCGCTGGACGAAGTAGTCGAGGCCCGGCTTGCCTGCGTCGGTGCGGAGCTGGTCGTAGTAGAACTTCGCGGCGAAGCGCAGGACGCCGTGCAGCGCCTCGCGCTCGCTCGCGGCCTCGCTCTGGCCTTCGCTCTCCGGAATCTCGATGCCGGCCCGCTCGGCGAGCAGCCGCACCGTCTCCAGAAACGCCATCCCCTCCACCTCCTGCACGAACTTGAACAGGTCGCCGCCACGGCGGCAGCCGAAGCAGTAGTAGAGGTTCTCGTTCGGATCGACGGAGAACGACGGCGACTTCTCGTTGTGGAACGGGCACAGCCCAAAGAAGCGCCCCCCGCGCCGCTTGAGCCGCACGTAGTCGCCCACCACGTCGACGAGGTCGACGGTGCGGCGGACTTCTTCGATGACGGAGTCGGGGATGGGCATGGGGCGACGACCAACGAGCGCCGTGCAAGATCCGCACAGACGACCGGCCGTGCTTGTGCGACCTCCCCGGTTGTAGTTCCTTCAGCGACAGCACCCGCCTACAACGAACATCCGTCCGAACATCCGTCCGAACATCCGTCCGAACATCCGTCCGCCCCAACAAAAACAGGCCCAGCGCTCAAGCGCGGGCCTGTGGCTGCTCGGCGTAGCTGCACGAGGCTGCTCCGCACGAAATCGAGGCGTCAGCGGTCTTCGATGCGGCGCATGGGTCCCGCTCCGGCGAAGTTCGCCGTGACGCTGCCGTTGGGCCCCGACACCGACACCTTGGACTCGACGTGCACAGGGAGCGTCTCCGAGGACAGGTCGTCGATGAAGACCGAGAAGCTGAAGTCGGTCACGCCCTGGATGGGGCCATACTGGATGATGTGGCGGCCGATCTCGACGCTCACATTGCCCGCCTGCTCAATGTTTTCGCCCTCCGAGGTCACCGAGATGGTGGTCCCGGCCGAGAGCGGGTTGGTGTTCACGTCGGCGACGCGATAGTCGAAGCGGACGGAGTTGACCAGGACGGTGTCCGGCACGCCGTCGGGCACGTTGTCGAAGGCGTTGGTCGCGCCGGTGGCGTCGCCAGAGACGACGAACTCCTGCTCCTGGCGGTCGAGCAGCGTGACGCGCGGGTAGCCGGTGAAGAGGGTGCGGGTGGTCGCCTCGATGACCTCCTGGTTTTCGTTGCTCGTCCGGGCACGGATGGTACCCGGGCCGCCTCGGTCGAGGCGCGGCTCGGCGGAGATGAGATCGACCGAGGCGATGCCGCCCGCCGTGGGTGCCGAGCCAACGACGATCCCCTGGTCGGTGGTGAAGTAGATCTGCGTCCCGTCTTCCACGGGGTTGCCGTACTTGTCGCCCACGAACGCCGTGATGCCGTTGGTCAGCCCCGACTCTGACCAGGCCGGGCCGAAGTTCGGCGTAGCGTTGACGACGGAGAAGTGGGTGGCGTCCGGTAGGCCGCCGTGGATCACGAGCGTGACCGGCGCCGTGCGCACCGGGTTGCCGACGGGGTTCACGGCGCCCACGACCTCGGCCACGATCTGCGCCGTCCCGGCCACCGTACCACTCGTGAAGGTGAACTCGGCCTTGCCGTCAGCGTCGGTCACGGCCTGCTCGGGGAAGATGAAGCTGCCGTCGGCCCCCTCGCCGTCGGGTGCCGCGTCGATGCGGACCTGGACCGTCTCGGCATTGCTGCTCGTGAGCGGGTCGCCGTTGGCGTCGTAGACGACGAAGATGAGCTTGCCGATCTCGGAGCCGCCGACGCCGCTGACGCTCACCTGCTGCGCGGAGCGCTGGTCGAACGTGATGCTGGCGGCGGTGGTGCCCTCGGTGGTGCCCGTGGTGCCGTTGTCGCCGCCGGTCGTCTCGTCGATGGTGATCTGGAGGTCCCGCATGGTGTAGGACTGCCCGCTGGAGACGAGCTTCGTCACGGGCGTCGAGACGGCGGAGCCGAAGGAGGCCTCGATCGAGACGGTGACCGCCTCCTGCGGCTGCGTCTGCTGCTGCGCTTGCGTCTGCTGGACGACGTCGCTGATCTCGAAGTCGAACTTGTAGCCCCCCACTGAGTCGGTGCGGGTCTGGCGGACGAACTGGTTGGCGACGAGGTCCACGAGGGCGTTCTGCACCGGGTCGCCGCTCTGGTCAATCACGCGCCCATCGACGGTGACCGAGTCCAGTTCGGTGAGGGAGTCGCAACCGCCCAGCAGGAGGACGACCCCGAGCAGCGCGGCGCTCAGGAGCGAGGAAGGGCGTTGGAGGAAACGAGGCATGGTCGGAAAAAAGGAGATCGACAGGTCGGCGAGAGGAGCATGGGTAGATGCGGCGATGCAAAGCGCACGTTTCTACCCGGTGCCCCGGAAAGAGCGGCCCGTCCCTCCAGAGGCGAATGCTGTGCCGTTGTCCGCCGACCGGTCCGATTTCCGCCTCGAAGCCCCGTACAGTGCGTTTAGGCTGGGTGGAATGCCACCAGCCGTGCCCGCGCGGCGGCGCCACGCAGCGCCACGCCCAGCCAGATGCTTCCGAAATAGCCCAGGGGCGTACGTCCCGTAACCTGCCGCCCAGACATACCGGATCACCGACCTACGGGGCCTAGTGCATGAACAACCGGTCTTTTGCGCTATCGCTGCTCGGGCATGGAAGCCGCAAACGCAGTTCCCCTCCTGGATAGGAGGGGACAGGGGTGGTTGACCAACCTGGCAACCCCGTCACGTCCAGAGGTGATCGCGCAG
>JBCCLD010000298.1:0-5912 GCA_039027055.1 Bacteroidota bacterium | reverse complement strand
GTAATTTCGGTACCAGAGCTGCTCAAGTGAACGGAGTAGCAAGATACAACCTCACCTGAACAGCTACCCAGATGGACCCCGGCCTTCACGTCAAGCAGGCGATTAACCACCTCAACAAGGTCATCAACTACGCCCCCTACGTCGAAGAAGACGGTGCAGCGCTCGTGGCGCTCACGCCCGAGGACTGGCAGGTGGTCGCCGACGCGATGTTCTACATGGACACGCCCGCCGAGGTCTTCCCCGACGACATCCAGGCCTATCGCCTCTCGGACGACCAGCGGACGATCCTCCTCGACCTGGAGGATGGCACCGTCGTCACCATCGAGCGGGCGTAACGGCGCGCGCGCAACGATGGGCGTGCAGCGGAATCCCCGGTGTCGGGGATGGTCACCCGAGCACATGTGTGACTACTATGAGTGCCGACCGACTCAGCCTCGTGCTGAGCGTGGTGCTTTCCCTCGACTAGCTGCCCCCGTCATGCGTGCCCTCCGTTCCAGCCTCGCCCTTCTCTTCGCCGCGTTGCTCTGCGCTGCGCCGCTCCGCGCCCAGCCTGAGATCCTGGCACCTTGGACCGAACTCGTCGAGGCCGGGCGCGACGCCTACATCTCCGGCGACACCATCGTGGTCGTCGACAGCGGCTTCGGAATCGACGTTTCGACAGACGGAGGGGCCACCTTCGACCGCATTGACCTCCAAGCGCTCACCGACGACCGCTTCAACGAGAACACCGACCTCGCCCTCCGAGGTGACACGTTCTACGTCGGCGCGTTCAACAGCGGCGGCGGGCTCTTCCGCACCGACGGCGACCTCCGCACCTGGGTCCGCGACGACGCCTTCCTCGACCGCGCGCCCAACTCGACGCGCACGCAGGACGTCCGCGCCGTCTTCAGCGACCAGGGCACGCTCGTGCTCTTCGCCGACGAGGTCCCCGGGTCCGTGCCGAGCATCTACGCGAGCGTCGACGGCGCCTCGTGGGCACGCACGGCCCCGGTCCCGGAGTATGCCTACCTCGGCTACCGCAACGGACGGCTCTTCGCCGGGAGCGGCGACCTCGGCCTCGTCACCTCCGACGACCTCGGCCTGTTCTTCGACGAGCGGACGCCCGGCTGGGACTCCGACGGCGCGCCGCGCTTCCTCGCGTTCGGCGAGGGCGACGACGTGTACGTGGTCTCCTACGCGAGCGCCCTGCAGGACCCGCGCCTACTCTACTCCGCCGACGGGGGCGACACGTGGACCAACATCATCGGCCAGCTGCCCATTCCCGACGGCGCGTTCCTGACGGACCTCCAGGCTCAGGGCAACCGCGTCTTCGTGAGCGTGCGCGACCTCACGGTCTTCCCCGACGAACTGCTCTACACCAGCACCGACCGCGGCGCGACCTGGGCGCTCGTCGGCCCCGCCCCACGCATCCGGATCAACCCGGCCATCACCGACGACGGCGGGCTCGCAGGCGGCATCATCGACGGCGACTTCTTCTACGCCGACGTGGTCAACCGCTTCAACGGGTTCAGCCTCGCGCGCATCCCGCTCGCCGAGACGACGCTCTTCATGGACACGGCGAGTGACAGTGCCCAGCCCATGGGGGCCGACCTCGCGCTGAGCGTCGCGCCGAACCCGGTGCGCGGGACGGCCCGCGTGCGCCTCACCGCCACGAACGCCGCGCCCGCCCGCGTCGAGGTGTTCGACCTGCTCGGGCGTCAGGTTCTCGCGCTGCCCGAGGTGGTTGCGCCTGTCGGGGAGGCCACGCTGACGCTCGACGCGGGCAGGCTCACGGCGGGCACCTACGTCGTGCGCGCCGTGCAGGCCGACGCCGTCACGCAGTGTGTCATCACGATCGTGCGATAGCGCGAGCCGAGCGAATTACTCTGCCGGTGTCGCCCCCATCGATGTCGTCTCCATTGATGTCGTCCCTATCGATGTCGTTTGCATCGGCGTGGCCTGCATCGGCGTGGCCTGCATCGGCGGGCCGAGCCAGCGGTCGGCGGCGAGCGGGGCCGTGTGCTGTGCCGCTGCCGACGTGCGCGGGAGGATCCACGGCGCCGGGCCGAGTGTGCGCGGCTCCGCGGCCAGGTCCACGCCCGGGTCGATGAGGCGCGCCTCGGGACGGCCGTTGAGGCTGGCGACAATGTCCGCATAGACCGCCACATCGCTGCCCTCCAGCGTGGCTTGCTCGGCCAGGTAGTGCGCGAACTCGCGGATCATGTCGGGCCGCTTCGTCATCGATGCCGCCTGCCAGGAGGCCAGCACCTCATCCGGATCGACGACCTCCGCCGAGTTCGTCGCGCGGTCCACGACGAAGAAGCGAGCCTCGTCCACCGTCTTGCTGCGCAGCTTCATGCGCCAGGCGAAGCGGTGGCCCTCCTCGGTCCACGCCACATCGCCGGGGATGGCCCAGTGGCGCAGCGGCAGGAGCAGCTGCACGACGAGGAACGCCGCCATGCCCGCGAGCAGCCAGCGCGGCGTCGGGCGCGGCGCTGTCAGGTTCGCAGGGGCGAGCAGTGCGGGCACCTCGGCGCCGATGCGGCGCAGCCGCCGGGTCAGGGCGACGGGCCACTCGGGTCGGAAGTAGATCAGCGTCAGCGCGATCATCGCCCAGGGGAAGACGCCAATCGTGAAGATCCAGGCGTTCATCAGATGGAAGACGACCAGCACGAGGTAGGCCGCGAGGCGCGTGCGCCGCCACAGCAGGAACGGGAGCGCGAAGAGGTCGAGCACGAGGCCACCCCACGCGAACGCGACGCCCGCCCACGGCTCGGCGAAGACGGGGCCAAGCACGGGGTAGTCGGCGCGGTTGGCCAGCCACGTCCCGATGGGCTCGCCGCGAAACCAGTCCGCGTTGAGCTTGGCGATGCCCGCGTAGGTGTAGACGATGCCAAGCTGTGCGCGGAAGAGCCAGACCGACCAGGTCGGCACCGTAGTCGACGGTCGGTCTGCGCCTCTGCGTCGCGCGCGCCGCCGCTTCGTCCACGCATCGACCGAATAGGCATGGTGCGCGGGGACGATCGCGAGAAGCCCGGCAAGCAGGACGAGGAGGTAGAAGTGGTTGAGGTAGTGCCCCGGCGCGAGGAGAAACACGTAGGCCGTCGTCACGAACAGCAGGGCCGCGCTGAACCGATACTCCGCTCCGAGCACGACACCCACGCCCCCGAGCGCGAGCAGACCGAACATGGCGTACATCCCGAGGCCAGGCAGCGGCGCGATCCAGTCGAAGCCGGGGTAGGAGAAGAGAAACGCCGGGTCGAGGTAGTAGCGCTCGATCCAGCCCTTCGACCCGTAGCGGTAGGCCTCCCACACCATCACCGCGCCGAACGCCACGCGGAAGGCCACGAGCGATGCGGCGTGGACGGGCTGCTGGAGACGGTCGAGCATCGTAGCGGGAGGCGGTTGCGGTTCCTCTCCGGTATCGCCCCCGCGTCCTGCTCGGTTAAGCGGCGCTCCTACGCGGTCTGCTCCTGCTCGCGCTTGAGCTGCCGGTCAATGACGAACGGGCCGAACGGCACGACGGCCGCAACGAAGATCACAGCGGCCTTCTTCAGCGACCAGCCCTCGTCCTGCATGGCGACGAGCAGCGCCACGCCGAAGAGCACGAACAGCACCCCGTGCACCCACCCCACGACCGACACGGCCTCAGGCTGGTCAGCGAGGTATTTCAGCGGCATCGCGATGAAGAGGAGCACCAGAAACGAGGTGCCTTCGACAAGGCCAGCCAGCCGCAGCCGGCCGATGGGCGAGGAGAGCATATGCAGCAAGGCAGAAGTTCGAAGGCAGAAGGATGAAGTGATCGTCTCGGTTTTCTATGGTCGTGTGTGCCGCTAGCGCCGTCGCCGAAGCAGGCGCGGCGGTGGAGAACAGACCGCTCGCTCGTGCAGAACCGAGCAGCGTCTACACACCTACTTGACAGGCAGGTGTAGGACCCCAGAAATAGACGCGCCTGCTACCCCCTCCCCACTCCGCTGTTGCCACCCGCCGTCGCTTCCGCCGAACCTTCGTGCAGAGCCCTAAATCGGCAGCTGCCGCACACGGATGCGCCGTTCGTCCAGCACCACGACGTATCCCGCTTCCAACTCGCACCGCAGTGGTGGCAGGTTCGCTGCCAGGATGTGCACCTGCTCGGCAGGCCGCCGTGCTTGCCAGCGGCGCATCAGCACAACGGACGGCTTCGTCTCGCGTCGCTGCGCGAGGAGCGTCCCGGAGTCGGTATCTGCCGAGACCACAATGCGGTCTTCGTCCGCCGCGCGTTGGAAGATGACGAGGTCGTCGGCCGCCTGAAGCCCGTAGGTCCGGACATGAACGGCATCAAATCCTTCGCTACGCAGACCTTCTGCGACGGAAGGTGAGAGCGCGTTGTCGATCAGCAGCTTCATGCGAATACATCAGGTGGCGGGTGTATTCACAAGCTCGAACGATGGTGAAGCAGTTTCAACCGATCCCGCAGAGATTCGGCCCACCAACTATCCACCCACCTAAGCTACCAGCGGTAGCGTTCGCTCACTCACAGCCTCGGCAGCAAAACGCAGCGCTTCTCGGAGATCGGCGAGTTCGAGGTCGGGATAGGCGTCCAGCACCTCGGCTTCGCTCATGCCGTCGGCGAGCATCCCGACGACCGTTGCCACAGGAATGCGCAGGCCACGGATGCACGGCACGCCGCCCAGTTGCGCGGGGTCTATGGTGATGCGGTCGTACTTCATGGGCGTTGGATTCAATCGCTCAGCTATTTCCAGGCCAGCAAGCGAATCACAGTCGTGTCATCCTGAACTCGTTTCAGGATCTCTAACGACTGTGCTGCTTCGAGACACCGCTGAGATGCTGAATCAAGTTCAGCACGACAAGGTGAGAGCCTGCTGCCAGACACGGGCACAACTCACCGCTTGAGGTAGAGATTCCGCATCTCGAAGGGGCGGGTGAAGTGCTCGTCGGTGAGCGCGTCTACGAAGGCAATGGCCTCGCCCGTGGACTTCATCTCGGGGCCGAGCTCCTTCGACACCTCGGGGAATTTCTCCCACGAGAAGACGGGCTCCTTCAGCGCGTAGCCGCTCGTGAGTTGGCTCTCGAGTTCGCCGCGCTCGCGGAAGTCCTTCAGCTTCGCGCCGAGCATCACCTTCGCCGCGATGCCCGCGATGGGCACGCCTGTCGCCTTGGCCACGAACGGGACGGTCCGGCTCGCGCGCGGGTTCGCCTCGATCACGTAGACCACCTCGCGCTCGCCATCGCTCTGCACGGCCAACTGCACGTTGATGAGGCCCACGACCTCGAGCCGCCGCGCGATCTCGGTGACGTACTGCCGGATCGTGGCCTGCGTCTCTTCGGAGAGCGAGTAGGGCGGCAGCACGGCCGTCGAGTCGCCCGAGTGGACGCCCGCGGGCTCGATGTGCTGCATGATGCCGGTGACGTGCACCTCATCCCCATCCGCAATCGCGTCGCAGTCGATCTCGGTGGCGTTTTCGAGGAAGCGGTCGAGCAGGATGTCGTTGTCCGGGAACATGCGCAGGACCGCCTCGACGTACTCCGCGACCTCCTCCTTGTTGATCGCGATGCGCATGCCCTGGCCGCCGAGGACGTAGCTCGGGCGGATGAGGATCGGGTAGCCGATCTCCTCGGCGACGGTGACGGCCTCGCGGACCGAGCGCGCCATGCCGTAGGGCGGGAACGGGATCTCGAGCTCCTTGAGCACGCCCGAGAAGCGGCCGCGATTCTCGGCGAGGTCCATCAACTCGAACGGCGTCCCGAAGAGCTTGACGCCCGCCTCCTTGAGCCGCCGCGCGAGCTTGAGTGCCGTCTGGCCGCCGAGCTGCACCATCACGCCCTCAGGCTGCTCGTGGTCGAGGACGTCCTTGACACGCTCCCAGAAGACCGGCTCGAAGTAGAGCTTGTCGGCGATGTCGAAGTCGGTGGAGACCGTCTCCGGGTTGCAG
>JBCCLD010000297.1:0-5940 GCA_039027055.1 Bacteroidota bacterium | reverse complement strand
CGTAGAGGCGGGTGGCCTGATCGATTAGATTGGAGGACATGGGTTGGCAGCGCAGTGAGTTCGATGGATGTGTGGTAACTCCATCGTAGGACTCGGCAGGCGTCTAGCCAACCCATGTTCAGTTCAACCCGCGACTCACGTTGAGTTAGTGACTTGATGTCGGAGGTCAAGGGCCACACCTTCTCGACCCTCGACCCTCGACCCTCGACCCTCGACCACCCATCAACCTGCCACCGCCCGCCCGCTCACGATGCGTGTGATGGCGGAAGCCGCTACGACCAAGCCGATGAGAAGCACGCTGTAGGCCGCCGCCGCACCGAGGTCGTAGAGGCGCAGCTGCGCAAAGATCTCCACGGAAATGGGGCGGTTGCCGAATACGTAGAGCAGGATCGACGCGACGAACTCGCCGAGGGCGGTTACAAACGTAAGCAGCGTGCCCGCGGCCACACTCGGGAGGATGACCGGCCAGACGACGCGGCGGAACGTCGTCCACGCGTTCGCGCCGAGGTCGGCCGAAGCCTCGGTGAGGCGGTCGTCGAAGGCGTCGAGCGCGGCCTGCGTGGCCTGGACAACCAGAGGGAGGTGCCGGACGAAGTAGGCGATCGGCAACAGCCAGTAGGTGCCCAGCAGGATGTGCCCGAAGCTCAGCGCGCTCGGCTCGTCGAACGCCACGATCAGGCCGAGTGCGATCACCGTGCCGGGCACGGCGAACGGCAGCAGCGCGAGCGCCCGCAGTAGCCCGCGCCCGACGACCTGCGTCTTCGCGATCACGAGCGCCGCCGCCACGCCTACGACCACGTTGGCGGCCGTCGCCAGCGTCGCCATCCAAAGCGAGTTCTGGATCGGCGCGGCCACGTCCGGGTCGGCGAAGACTGCGCGCCAGTTGTCGAGGGTGTATTCCGGCGGAAGCACTTGCGTCGTCCACGCGCCCTCCTGCACGAAGGAGAGCAGCACGACCATCGCCACGGGCAGCAGCACGAAGAGCAGCAGCGCCACGACGCCCACGCTCGCGACGGCCCGGCCCCAGCCGCTACGGATCGGGGCGCCGCCACGCCCGGCCCCCTTCCCGGCGACGCCGCCGAGCGGGCCGCCCCCTCTTCCAGAAAGACGCGGCCCCAGTTCCAGCCCGACGAGAAAGAGGAGGCACAGGCTCGTTAGCACGACGCTCGCTGTGGCCGAGAGCGCGAGGTTGCCGTTGATCTTCTGCTGGTAGATAAACACCGTCAGGAACGGCTCGTCTTCGGCGAAGAGCAGGGGGGCGGTGAAGCTCGCCATCGCCACCATGAAGACGAGGAGCGCGGCCCCGACGAGGGCCGGACGCAGGAGCGGCAGCACCACACGCCGGAGCGTCGTCCAGCCCGAGGCGCCGAGGTCGGCCGAGGCGTCGAGGAGGCTGCGGTCGAGGCGTGCGAGCGCCGCGGCGGCGAACAAGTAGAAGTAGACGTAGAATGCGTAGACGTGGACGAGCCACACCGCCGCGAGCCCCTCAAAGCGGAACGGGACAGCGTCGAGGCCGAGCAGCACTTGGAGCGCGCGGGGCAAGACGCCGCTCTCGCTGTAGAGGAAGAGGAACGCCAGCACGCCCACGAGCGGGGGCAGCGCCAGCGGTAGCACCGCCACGCCTTGCAAGACGCCCTTCAGCGGGAGGTCGTAGCGGAAGAAGGCGTAGGCGAGCGTCGTCCCGAATACGCCCGCGCCCACGACGGTCGCCAGCGCGATGCCGACCGAGTTGGTGAGCGCGCGCACCCCTGCGGCGTCCCAGCTGCTGAAGAACGTGCGGAGGCCATCGCCTTGCAGCCCGAGGCCAAAGGTGGCGAGGTTGGGCCAGAGCACGTAGCCCATCAGCACGACTGCCACGGCAGCGGCGAGGGCGTAGGCAGCGCGACGGGTCAGCACGGGCGGTAGACGGTGAGGGGGGTGGACGGTGAGGCGGTGGACGGTAGTCAGCTTGGTGTCGAAGCCGCCGAGAACTACAGCGAGCAACGCGAGCGTCCCACGAGTGAGCGCTGCGGGACGTCCCGCAGCGAACGTCCCACAGCGAGCAACGCAAGCGTCCCACAGGCCGCAGGCCGTCCCAAGATCGCAACCGGGGCGTAAGCCGAGCGTATCAGTCCGCATCAATATCTACGCAGCACGCCACGCGCCGCTCTGCCATGCCGACTGCTACGCCCCCGACCCCGCTCCATGGACCGACACGGCCCGTACCGATCGGCCCGCCCCGCGTGCGCCGGTCACGCGCACCACAGGTTCGGATCTACACCTACCCTGACTGCCCGGACACCGAGGGCCTGCGTGCCTTCCTCGACGCGCAGCAGGTGTCCTATGTCCTCGACGACCTAGAAGGCCTGCCCGTGGACGACGACTGCGGCTTCGTCTCGCCGACCGTCGAAGTCGGACGCGACACGCTCGTGCAGCCCGGCTGCGGCGACCTCGAACGGCTCCTCCGCAGCCACGGCCTCATCACCGGCCGCCTCGCCATGCCCGCCGACGGCACGTGCACCATGTCGAAGGCTGCATAGAGGTGCTCCTTGCCAAGCCGCGCGCGGCTGGCGTCACTGCATGTGTTGTGTGTTGCGTATCTAGCGTGCCGCTCCCCTTGCGTGCTGCGTGTCCTTGAGAACACGTACCACGCAACACGTAACAGACCACCGTGGCGCTTCCGTTCAGCAAAGGCAGCCGGCTCCGGCGCAACCACCGGCTCCAGGTCGTGGGGCGCGTCGTGGTCATCGGGCTGACGGTGGCCGGGGCGCTCTGGCTGTGGCGGGCCGACCTCTACCTCGCCGCCGTGCTCGTGGCGGGCGGGGTGCTCTGGGGGTTCGCGTCGCTCGTGCGCTACACCGAGAAGACGCCGCGCGACCTCACGCGCTTCCTCGAAGCCATCCGCTACGACGACTTCTCGCAGGGCTTCTCGTCGGCCGGCCGAGGGACGCTCTTCGAGGACCTGAGCGCGGCGTTCAACGAGGTCACCGACGCCTTCCGCCGCATCCGCAGCGAGCGCGAGGAGCAGGCGCGGACGCTCCAGACGGTCATCCAGCACGTCGGCGTGGCGCTCGTCGCCTTCCGGCCCGACACGGGTGAAGTCGTGCTCGTCAACAACGCCGCCAAGCGGCTCCTGGGCTTGGGGCGGTTCCGCTCGCTGCAGAAGCTCGACGCGACGGAGCCGACGCTCGCGCGCACGCTGCGTCGCCTCGGCTCGGGCAGCCGCACGCTCGTCACGCTCGAACGGGAGGACCAGCCGCTGCAACTCTTCGTCAACGCGACGCGCTTCCGGCTCGTTGGCACAGTGCACACGCTCGTCACGCTGCAGGACATCCGGCAGGAACTAGAGGCGAAGGAGATGGATGCCTGGCAGCAGCTGACGCGCGTGCTCACCCACGAGATTGCCAACTCGGTCGCGCCCATCGCGTCGCTGGCCTCCACGGCGAGTGGCCTGCTCATCGAGGCGCCGCCTTCGGGTGACGGCGGCGGACCGCCGCGTGTGCACGCCCTCGACGCCGACGACGCCACCGACGTGCACGAGGCGCTACGCACCATCGAGCGGCGCAGCAAGGGGCTCATGCACTTCGTCGACGCCTACCGCAGCCTCGCGAAGGTCCCGAAGCCGAAGCTCGAACTCGTCCCCGTGCGTGAGCTCGCCGCGCCGATGCGCTATCTCCTCCGCGCCTCGCTCGACGCCCACGGCCTCGACTTCGTCATCGACATCGACCCGGACACGCTGGAGGTCGCCGCCGACCCCGAACTCATCGAGCAGGTGCTCATCAACCTGCTCCTCAACGCGATCCAGGCGCTCGCCGACGAGAGCAGCGTGCAGCCCAACGGGCGGATCACACTCCGCGCCTTCGCCGGAGCCACCGGGCGTCCGGTGATTGAGATCGCGGACAACGGCCCAGGCATCCAGCCGGAGGCGCGCGACAAGATCTTCGTGCCGTTCTTCACCACCAAGCAGAGCGGGTCGGGCATCGGGCTCGCGCTCTCGCGTCAGATCCTGCGCCGCCACGGCGGCACGTTGACCGTCCGCTCCACCCCGGGCGTCGAGACCGTCTTCGCGCTGCGGTTTTGACTCCCGTCGCCACGAACCCGCTCAGGCTTCACTTCGTTGGGGAGCGTATGTGCCACCTCATACCGATTCCAGCTGTGTTTCCCGCCTCCGTTGCACTCACCCTCTTCCTCACGGTCCTATCTGCTGGAGGATGCACCATCACACCCCCCACCACCGAGGATCGCCGTGCTGAAGCCGTCGAGTCAGCTCCACCCGCGCCTCCGTCGTCCCTAAGCATCGCTGCCATCGAGCGCGCCGTCTTCGAGGCTGCCAACGAGGCTCGGCGGCAGCAGGGGCTTGCTGCGCTGGGCCCCGATGCCGCCCTGGCGCAGATTGCCCGCAAGCACAGCGCCCGGATGGCGACGGCCGGCTTCTTCGCCCACCGCGACGACCTCGGCCAGCAGCCCGCCGACCGCGCCCAGGCCGACGGCTACGACTACCGCCGCTTCGGCGAGAACCTCTTCCGGGGTGCCCTCTGGGACACCCGCACCACACGCCGCAGCCCGCTCGGCGAGGTCAGCGTGGCCTACAACTGGCACACGCCCGCGACGCTCGCCGACGAGGTTGTCGAGGGCTGGCTCACGAGCCCGTCGCACCGCGACAACCTGCTCTCGCCCGACTATGCCCGCATGGGCATCGGCGTGGCCACGGACGACGAGAGCGATGTCTTCGTTACGCAGAACCTTAGCCTCCTGCGCGATGGCTCATGATGAGGTGTAAACGAGTGCGTATGTGAACGTGTGGAAGTGCGTCGCATCGTACGTTCACACCTTCCTACGTGCACACGTTCACACCCAACCCGATGCTCCAGACCGCCGACCCGCGCAACGCCGACCTGATCGTCAACATCAACGGGCGGCTCGTCCACCGTGACGAGGCTGGCGTGAGCCCGTTCGACAGCGTCGTGCAGGGCGGCGATGGCGTCTGGGAGGGGCTGCGGCTCTACGACGGGCGCGTCTTCCGGCTCACCGAGCACCTGCACCGCCTGCGCGATTCGGCCAAGGCGCTCGCGTTCACAGAGATCCCGTCGCTTGACCACATCCGGCACGAACTGAAGCGCACGTTGGAGGCGAACGGCATGACCGACGGCGTGCACGTCCGCCTCACGCTCACGCGCGGCGTCAAGATCACGAGCGGCATGGACCCGCGCCTCAACCTGAGCGGCCCGACGCTGATCGTGCTGCCTGAGTGGAAAGCGCCCGTCTACCGCAAGAGCGGCCTCACGCTCGTCACCGCGTCCGTGCGCCGTTTCCCGCCCGACTGCCTCGACCCGAAGATCCACCACAACAATCTCCTCCAGAGCATCCTCGCCAAGATCGAGGCCAATGTGGCCGGGGCCGACAGCGCGCTCCTGCTCGACCGCGAGGGCTTCATCGCCGAGTGCAACGGCACGCACGTCTTCCTGGTGAAGGACGGCATCGTGCTGACGAGCCACACCGACGCCTGCCCCGAGGGCATCACCCGCCAGACCGTCCTCGACCTGTGCGCGCGGCACGGCATCCCGCACGCCGTCCGCCGCCTGTCCACCACCGACGCCTACCGCGCCGACGAGATGTTCTGCACGGGCACGATGGGCGAACTCGCGAGCGTCCTCGGCCTCGACGGACGCGTGATCGGCGACGGCACCGTCGGCCCGCTCACGCAGCGCCTCTCCGCGCTCTACGCCGAGGAGACGCGCACGGCGGGAGAGGTGGTGTAAGACTGTGATGTACAGGGGTGTTGGCAAGCTGATTCTAGCCTAGAATGGGCGATTCTGTTATGCTCGGGCCCCCGCCTAGCAGAGCACGCCGATCAAAGCACCGCGATTCGGCAACACCGCGCAGGGCCTCGCAAAATCGCGTTGGAAGCTCGCTGGAGGGGGTGGGTGTGGCGAGTGATTGAGGTGAGCTTGGGCACGAATG
>JBCCLD010000296.1:0-5948 GCA_039027055.1 Bacteroidota bacterium | reverse complement strand
GCGTTGACGCGGATGAGCGCGAAGAAGCGCTGGCCTTCCTTCGGCGGGCGCACCTGGCCGTCCACGGTGTCGCCGACGCGGAGGCTGAAGCGCTTGATCTGGCTCGGCGAGACGTAGATGTCGTCGGGCGAGGGGAGGTAGTTGTACTCCGCGGAGCGCAGGAAGCCGTAGCCGTCCGGGAGGATCTCGAGGACGCCAACCTTGTGGATCATGCCTTCGAGCGCGACCTGCATCGGGTCGAAGCCCTGCATGTAGGCGGGCCAGTGGTCGGCGATGGGCTGGCGTTGACGGGGGCGGCGGCGGTTGGTGCGGCGCTCGGAGGTGCGGGTGCCCGCGCGGGCATCGGGGCGCGTGGAGGAGAGGTCAGCCATGGGAGCAGATCGGTGGGGGGCCGCGTCTCGGGTCGCTTCAGGGGCCTCGGCGCCGTGGCTCGACGAGCGAGCGGAGCCGTTGGGACGCTGGGAGCCGTTCTCGGAGCCATGGGCCGCCTCGTCGGCGTTGGCTTCGAGGATGCGGTAGATGAGGTCGCGCTTCCGCAAGTGGGACAGCCCGTGGAGGCCGAGGCGCTGCGCGATCTCCTGCAGCTCGGCGACCTTCTTTTCTTGCAGCAAGGCGATGTTCATGAGAAGGGGCAAGCCATGTGCCGGGAGATGGGCCCAACCGTCGCGTGTGGAGCGCACACGAGTCTGACACAGGAGAAGGGAGCGGCGCACGAAGGCGCCAGGGAGAGAAGCGAAAGGAAGTGAGGAGAAAGGGTACGCAGAAAGGTCGTCCAAAACAACCGCTTATCCGCGTACAGGCCCCCGGACCCGGGCTTGATGGGGGCGTCAGCCGGCCGTCACGCGCCCGCGGCGCGCAGGAGGTCGGCCACGACGAGGTGCGATCCGGCGGCCAGCACAGCGGCATGCGGGGCGGTCGGCCGGCGGAGCCACGCGAGCGCCGCCGCCGGGGCCGTGGGGGCGTCAGCAGGAGAAAGAGCGAGGCCGGCCGACGCGAGCGCCGAGCGGAGGTCGGACGCCGAGCGGGCACGAGCGCTATCGAGGGACACGGGGAGGACCGTCGCCTCGGCGTGGCGGAGCAGCGGCACGAGGGCGTCGAGGTCCTTGTCCCGCATCAGCCCGAGCAGCACGACGAGCGGCGCCAGGGCAATGCGGGCACGCCGCTGCGCCTGCACGAACGCGAGCGCTGCGGCCAGGCCGTCGGCGTTGTGACTCACGTCCAGCACCGTCAGGGGCGACTCCGACCAAATTTCACAACGGCCACGGATTCCGGCGAGTTTCCGCACTTCGGTGATTCCCTGACGTGCAGCCTCCTCAACCAGCCTTGCCCCCCCGAAGGCCCTCTCCGCCGCGCGCAGCGCGAGCGCGGCATTCCACGCTTGGTGCATACCCGGAAGCCCCACCGCGAGGTCGGCGTACCGGCGCACCGGCGTGGTCACGTCGAGGCGCGTCGTGCCCTCGTGGCCAGGGTGTACGTCCACGGTCACGGTGGCGCGGACCGCTTCGAACGAGGCGCCGCGCGCCTCGGCTTCGGCCTGCAGCACGGCGCGTACGGCAGGGTCCCGCTCAGCCGTGAGAAAGGGCACGCCCGGCTTGGCGATGCCGGCCTTCGCGCGAGCGATCGCCGCCTTCGTCGCGCCGAGCACGTCGGTGTGGTCGAGGCCGACATAGGTGACGAGCGCGGCCTCGGGTGTGAGCACGTTCGTGGCGTCGAGCCGCCCGCCGAGGCCAACCTCCACGACGGCGAGGTCGACCTCCATCTCGGCGAAGAAGAGAAACGCCAGCGCCACGGTGGCCTCGAAGAAGCTGGGCTGCACGTCGTCGAAGAGCGAGCGATGCCGTGCGACGGCGTCGGCGATCCATGCGTGCGGAGCAGGCTGCCCGCCGAGCCTCATCCGCTCGGCGAAGTCGACGAGGTGCGGCGAGGTGTGCAGGCCCACCCGTCGTCCGCCCGCTGAGGCGACGGCGGCGAGCAGCGACGCCGTGGAGCCTTTGCCGTTGGTGCCGCCGATGTGGACACTCGGGAACGCCTCGTGGGGCCGCCCGAGGCCATCCATGAGCAGCTCCATGGTGGCGAGGCCCGGACGGTAGGCTGCGCTTCCCTGCACCGCCCAACGCGGCAGCGTGTCGAGGTAGGCGCGGGCATCGTTGTACGTCACGACGCCTCGGTCTCGGGCGGAGCCGTTCCAGGTGCCGCCACCAGCGTGATGCGCCGCCGCGTCTCGCCGACGTGTTCGCCCTCGACGTGCGCCAACTGGAGCCGCACCGTCTCCGGCGGCAGCACACCCTCGATGCGCGCGGGCCACTCGATCAGGCAGGCGCCGTCGCCGAAGAAGTAGTCCTCGTAGCCCAGGTCGAAGAGCTGCTCGATGCGCTCGATGCGGTAGGCGTCGAAATGGTAGAGCGGGAAGCGCGCGCCGTCATACTCGTTGACGAGCGTGAACGTGGGCGAGTTGACGGCGGCAGGGTCGAGACCTTGGGCCACGCAGAGGCCTTTGACGAGGTGCGTCTTGCCCGCGCCGAGGTCGCCATAGAGGGCAACGAGGTCGCCCGGCTTCAGGTGCGCGCCCAGGCGTTCGCCCAGGGCCATTGTCGCCTCCGGTGAGCAGGAGTCGAGGGGCAGAAGGTCGTCGGCGGCGGCGCGAAAGTCGGACATCGGAAGGCAGGGTAGGCGCGGGCTTCTCCCCACCCTGGCTGCCGCGATGCGGTTCCCCGGACGGTCCACAACGCGCGCGGGGGCCTGCCCTCCTGGACACGCCCCCGCGCTACGTTGTCCGGCGTGTGCCTCTAGCGCACCACCGTCAGCCGGCGTGTCTCCGCGAACGTCTCACCCGTCACGCGGACCACGTACGTCCCTGCGGACAGACCTGCGACGCCGAGTTCGATCTGCTCCTCGGCACCGGCCCGCAGCGCCACGCGGTCGGCGATCACCGCGCGCCCGAGCACGTCGTACACCGCCACTTCGACCTCCTGCGCCTCGCTGACCTCCAAGGCCAGCGTTGCTGCCGTGGCCGCCGGGTTCGGATACACCTCGCTCACCGCGAAGCCACTCGGCAGCGCGTCGTCGTCGTTGGCGACCGGGTTGGCCCCTACGACGACTTCGAAGCGCGCCTCCGGCTCGCCCTCCATCGCCTCAAAGGCGTAGCTGGCCGCCGCACGCATGTCGACTTCGGTGCCGGTCATCGTGTCGCGCAGCGTGAGGGTCCACGTCTCGGGGACGCTGTCGAGCGACGGCCATGCGAACTCGTAGCTCGTCCCCACGCCGAAGCCGGTGTAGGCGAGTCGGAACGTTGACGCCCCTTCGATATCGAGCGTGCGCGAGTCTTGGTACTTCCAGACGTCCTCGTCCCCGCGCTGCCCGATCAGGCCCGCGAGCACGAACGGCGTGCCGAAGGAGCCCGGCGACGACGCATCGAAGCGGTCCCAGCCCTCGGCGGCCTCGTCGTGGAAGAAGAGCGACACCGTGTTGCGGATGCGCTCGCCCTCCGTCGTCGTGCCGAAGAGGTCAAGCTTGAGGTCGGCGAAGGCGGCTAGGCGTCCGACAAAGGTGCCGCCGGTCTGGCCCTCGCTGGCTATGGCATAGCGTACCGTCACAGCCGAAGTCGGGGTAGAGCCGGGCGGGTTCGTTCCGCCGAGGCCGTCGGTGATCTCGAGCCAGAAGCCCTGCCACGGCGTGACGATACCGGGGTTGCCCGAGCTGGAGAGTGAGTAGGAGATGTACCCTCCAGGTCCGATGTTGCCGGGCTCGCCAGTGTCAGCGCCAGCCGGGTCCCAAACCTGAACTACGTCCTGCAGGGTAAGACCACCGGTAGTGACCGAGACGCCAGCGAGGTCGAAGTCGGTGTCGAAGGGGTTGCCGGCGAGGTAGAACGCGTCGTCGGACATGGTGCGCGCGCCGAAGGTGACGTCCTGGTCAGCGACAAGCGGGGTTACCGCAGCCGTGACCGCAATTGGAAGCGCCTGGATAGAGCCGAGGCCGTTGCCGCTGAGCGTGGGTGGGCTTGCGCTGTCGAAGAAGTACCACCAGAAGCCTTCACCCGGCACGAGCGCGTCGCTCTCACCTGGGGCGGTGAAGCCATCGTTCCCGCCAGCGGTCTGGTTGCCGCCGTAGCCGGTGTAGAGGTTGGCGGGGTCAGTATCGGCGGCGGCGATGCCGCGCACGAGGTTGATGGCCGAGAGCGAGGTCGGGGTGAGGCCCGTACCGGGCGCGGAGAGCATCCGCCAGCCTTCGCCACCCGAAGACACTACACAGGGGTCAGTGACGCCTGTACACGTAGCAGGAGCGTAGGTACCTGTCGGGAAGGGCGTTGAAGCAGTAGCATTCGATGTCTCTCCATCCAGTGCATCACGACCGCTGTACGTCCAATCGTTGACATTGAAGGTTCCGTCTGGCCTCGTATTGTTCTTGCGATAAGCCCACCCGTCCGCGTATTCCCATGCTTCTCCAGTTCCGTCAGTACCTAGCACACCATAGGCATCAAGGACTGAGCCATCGGATACAAGCTCGAGTTGGACCACGTCATCCCCGTTGACGCCTACAGAACCATCCTGGCTCGGCGCAAACCCAAACCAACTCGTGAACTGAGTTGTCTCGTTAGAGACGTAGAAGAAACTTCCTGCTGTGACCGAACCATCGAGCACAGTATTGTTGCTTACACTCGTCCCTCCGTTGTTGTAGTTGCGAACACGATAAATAGACAGATCCGAGATATCTTTAAAAGCATACAGCTCTATAGCTTTCGGAGTCCCTTGGCTGAGTGGACCATCGATTACGCCAGTGATGACGAGGTCCTGTGCACTCGTCAGCGGAGCGAAAGCAACGGCTGCGAGCAGGAGTAGCGTGCGTTTCATAGTAGTCGAAGTCGTCGGAAAGAGGGGTGGCGGAGGGGGGAGGCGCTACTCGGTGCGCTGTTGGCGAAGGCGGCGGGCGGCGTAGCCGGCACCTGCGAGCGCGAGCAGGCCGAGGCCCCCGTCAATAGGCACGGCCGGCGGGTTCGGCGTGGCCTCCATGGGGGCTTCCGGAGCCGGCGCTGGAGCCGGGGCCGCGGACGGTGCGGCCCAGTCGGGTAGGCTCTGTGCGGTGGCGGGCAAGGCGATGAGCAGCGCCGCGACGAGCGCGACGGTTCGGACGATGTGCATAACGGTGTGTGCAAGCGAACAAGCGTGGCAGAGCCCACAAGGTAGACGATGAAGCGGACTTCCTCGTTGTTCAGGCGTTAAGCAGCCGTCATCATTCCGGCTATTCACGAGGCTTTGACCGCGCATACTGGGCTCGCCTACCAAGTCTCAGGCTCGCTCCGAAAATGCTACACGCCGGATCGTCCGTGCCCGACTAACGAGGGCCCGGTCGTCGAGGCGGCGGCGCTCCCCCCGACCGTCCTGGCTTGACGGTTTTCATCGTTGCGAGTCCCGGCGGCAGGGGGGAGCGCTTGCCCGTCCCCTTGGCTTTGGGCATCCCCGGCGGCTTCGAGCGGCGCGCTGCGACCTGCGCTCCTGCCGCGTCGAACACAGGCCCGGGCGCTAGGGGCGGCGTGACCTGCTCCGGCAGTGCCTGCGGCGGCGAAGCTTCGGTGTAGTACTTCTCCTCGCGGATAAACGCCGCGTCTAGCCCGGCCCGCTTCAGGACGCCCTTCGCGTGCTCGATCATCTGCGGGTTGCCGCACGCATAACCAACGACATCGCTTGGTGCCATGCTGTGCCATTCGATCCACGCGTCGAGGTGCTTGCGGAGCACGTCGCCCGCGCGCCCACGCTCACCCGTCCAGTGGGGGTGGTTCCACGGGCGGCTGACGATGGGAACGTAGGCGAACCAGGCGGTCTCCGCCGCGAAGGCGGTGAGGTCAGCAGCATACGGTTCGAGTTCGGCGGGGTCACTCGCGCCGTGGAGCATCAGGAAGCGGCTGGCATCAGCCTCGGCGAGGGCCCCCGTGTCGAGCGCGTGCTGCTGCG
>JBCCLD010000295.1:0-5981 GCA_039027055.1 Bacteroidota bacterium | reverse complement strand
GGATCGCGGTCGAGCACCTCCTGCAGACGCTCGTGCGCGCCGACGTACATGCTGCGGAACTTGAGGCAGCGGAAGAGCTTGCCGTCGCGCCCGATGCGCTCCTGCGCGTAGAAGATGGAGCCGTCTGAGTTGAGGCGGATGAGCAGGCCGATCAGCGCCAGCACAGGTGCCAGCAGGACGATGGCGGTCACCGAGAGCACGATGTCGATGGTGCGCTTGACGCGCTGGTGCATCGGGTTGAGCAGGTGGTCGCGCACCTCGAAGGCGAGCACGCCGCTGAAGTCGCGCGCGGTCACGGAGAGGCTCGCGAAGCCAAAGAGGTCGGGCACCACCAGGACGCGCTCGAAGCCGCTCGCATGCTCCTCCATCAGCTCAAGCAGGTGCTCGCGGTTGGCCGACGGCATAGCCACGATGGCGTAGGGGACGCGGAGGCGGCGGGCGTAGGTGGACGCGCGGGAGAGGCGGCCCACCACCGGCACCCCGTTGAGGTCACGCGGCGCGCCTTTGACATCGGTGAAGACGGCTACGGGGCGCAGCCCCAGCTCCGGTCGCCCCTGGAGGATGCGCACGATGCCCTGCCCCGTACGTCCAGCTCCGAACACGACCACAGAGCAGCTCCACCACGACTTCGAGCCGAAGAAGTAGCGAGCCAGCGCGCGGGCAAACGGCACCGCTGGGATCGCGAGCACCCAGGCGAGGGCGAGCGTGCCCACCATAGGCGACAGCTTACCCAGCACCGACATAAGCACTGTCGCCACGACCAGGTAGGCTAGCGAGGACGCGATGCTGAGGCTCCGCACTTCCTTCACGGGCGGAAGCGGGAAGGTTGCATAGCACCCGAACGCGGCGAACATCACGAGCGCCATCACGACCGTCGCCATCGCGACGCGCATGTTTTCTTGGGCGGCCCCGATCGCCTCCATGAAGACCATCGCCACGCCGATGCAGAGCGTGAGGGTGAGCGCGTCGAAGAGCATCAGCACAAATGTGCGGGCCCACGGGCGCGCTGGAGCACGGAGCACGCGGGTGCTTCGATGTGTCGAGGCCGCGCGGCTCACCCCTTCGCCGTAGGGTGGCGCGTCGGGGTGGATGAGTTCGAGTACAGGACTCATAGCTACGAGAGCGAAGGGAGGGCGTCGGAGGGGGTGGGCAGCAGGCGGGAGGGCTGCACCGAGGAGCGGAGCACCTGCTCGGCGTCGCCGTGGCGCGCGAAGGCAGCCCAGGCTTCGTCGAGGAGGCTAGCGAGCCGCGAGCGGAAGCGTTCGGCGGCGAACGACTCGGCATGCGCGCGGATCACGTCGGGGTCGAAGCGGGTCGATTCATTCTCAAATCGAGAAATCGCAGCGACCAGCGCCTCTGGGGTTTGCTGGTCAAAGAAGATGCCAGTCTCGTTTTCGCGCACGGTTTCGAGCGCCCCGCCGCGCCCGTAGGCGATGACGGGCGTCCCACAGGCCTGCGCCTCGACCGGCGCGATGCCAAAGTCTTCGAGCGCGGCAAAGACGAAGGCGCGGGCCTCGCGCAGCGTCGTCTCGAGCACGGCCAGGGGCTGGTGCCCGAGCAGGTCCACGTTGGGCGTGGCGATAGCCTGCAGGCGACCCATCTCGGGGCCGTCGCCGACCACAACAAGTCGTTTTTCAGGCATCTGCGCGAATGCCTCAACGATCAGGCGGATCTTCTTGTAGGGGACGAGCCGGGAGCACGTGCAGTAGTAGTCGTCCCGGTCGTAGCCCACCGTGAAGCGCTCGACGTTGACCGGCGGGTGCACGACCGCGGCGGGCCGCCGGTAGAGTTTCTGGATGCGCTGGGCGATGTAGTGCGAGTTGGCGACGTAGAGATTCGGCCGGTTGGCCGTGCTCACGTCGTACGTCCGCATATAGTGCAGGATAAGGCGAGCAAGTTTGCCTTTGAGACTATGCTCCAGCCCGCCCTCTCGGAGGTACTGGAACTGTAGATCCCATGCGTAGCGGATCGGGCTGTGGACGTAGCTGACGTGCAACTGGTCAGCAAACGTGAGCACGCCCTTCGCCACGACGTAGCTCGACGAGAGCACGAGGTCGTAGTCCGTGAGGTCGAACTGCTCGATGGCGAGCGGCGTCAGCGGCAGGTAGTTGCGGTAGGCCTTTCGCGCAAACGGGAGCCGCTGGATGAACGAGGTGGCAACCTCGCGCCCCCCTAGGAAACCACGTTGGTCGTCCGGCAGAAACTCGATCAGGCTGTGGAGGTCGGCCTCCGGAAGCACGTCGATCATCTGCTCCAGCACACGCTCAGCTCCGGCGTAGACCGGGAGCCAATCATGCACGATGGCCGTGCGGCTCAGGGCGAGACGGCGAGGAGCGGGGCGAGGAGCACCGGGGAGGGCGACCATGGCAAAAGGAGCGGCCATGTACTAAAAGAGGACAGACTCGCCCAGCCCCTGTACAACAGCGGCTCCAACCTCTTTCAGATTGACGAGATGTAACAAAATCGTTACGATCAGGTCGTCTATCTAAGGCGGATGAACGAGGCCGTCCTGACAGTCCCGCGTTCCCCTCCAAGGCGAGCAAGGGGACGGCACGCGCTCACCAAAAACACGAGTCTTCGAGTATAGTCCCCCCTCCTGTTCAAGTCAACCAAACCGGCCGCTTCACCTCGTCCTTCGCCCGCCGGTCTACGCCACGCGTACCCCCTCTCGTCGTCGGGTCTAACCCCACAATGCACCAGAGTGCGCCTAGGACCAGACGGCGAAGAGAGGATCCGGGCTGGCTATCCTCTTTGTGCGTTCCTGATTAAGGTGCGGACCCCGGCGTCGAGAGGGGCCTGAACCACGCACCCCGCGCGGGTGGGATGGTCTTCCACAAGACCGGCACCGGGCACCCTGCGCAGCACCCAGAGCGTGACGGCATCCCCGCCCGCGGCTACCGTGAAGAGGAACCCGAACGCCGTCCACATCCCCCACCCGGTTGCGACGCCGACGAGGGCGGGCGCCAGCCCCAGCACGAGGCCGGGCGCCGCCGCTCCAATCCGGTAGGCGCGGGCTGGCATCGGAACGCGGCAGTGGGCGTAGGGCGCGAACGCCTTCCAGTTGAATCCGAACGTGATCGATGACCAGGAGACACCGCTCGCCGCTTTCCAGGCTAGCCCGTGCAGCGCCTCGTGCAGGACAGTCCCGAGCGCGATGCCTGCTACCCAGCGTCCGCCCGCGATCCACCCATCGAAACCCCGTGCGAGGTCGACGATCCCGTGTGTAGCGATGTGGCCAGCAAGCAGCAAGGCACCGACGGGTAGGATGAGCACGAGCGCCAACAGGTTCGCTGCGGTCATAGACACAGAGTAGTCTTCGGCGGGAGGCGGGGGGGATACGTTCGCTGACATCGGGAGCCGCAGTGCAACTGCAGGAAGGGACGGGCGTAGGTCGCCGCTAACCGTCCCCAACTTTCGTTCCGAGGCTCATGCGTCGTCTCTTCTTGCTGCTGATTGCGTTCGCGGCCTCCCCCTCGTTCGGCCAAAGCATCGCCGCGCCCGACCTGCAAGCGCCGGATACGACGGCGACGCCGCTGATGCTGTGGACGCTCGCAGACGAGGACAACACCGTCCACCTCCTCGGCTCGGTTCATTTTGCGCGGCCGGACCTGTTTCCGCTCGCCGCGCCCATCGAGGCCGCCTACGACCGTGCCGAGGTGGTGGTCTTGGAGATCGACCCAGCAGAGATGCAGGCGGAGTCGGTGTCACTGATGCAGCGCGGGATCTTCCCCGACACAACGACGCTCGCCCACGTCCTCCCCGACAGCCTCTATGCGCGTACGCTCGCGGCGGTCCAGCCCCTTGGCCTCCCAGAAATCGCTGTCGCCAAGATGGAGCCATGGATGCTGTCTATCCTCGTCACGACCGCCTCGCTCTCGAACGCAGGCTTTGGTGCAGGCATCGATCAGCACTACTACGAGCGCGCCGTCGCCGACGAGAAGACGGTGCATGCACTGGAGACCGCAGCGTTTCAGATCGGCATGTTTGACACGATGCCGATGGCGTCCCAGGTCGACTACCTACGCGTCACCCTCGACGACCAGGCAGACACGGCGGCGATGTTGGACAGCATGACCGACGCATGGCTCTCGGGCGATACAGCTGGGCTCGACGTGTTCATGAACGAGAGCTTCGCCGAGTTTCCAGAGCTAGAAGCGGTCGTGCTCACAGACCGCAACGCCGCGTGGGTCCCACAGGTTGAGGCCCTGCTCGACGGCTCCGAAGACGCGCTGGTCGTGGTCGGTGCCGCCCATCTCGTGGGCGACAACAGTGTGGTGACGATGCTCCGCGATGAAGGCTATACCGTCACGCAGGTGTCGGACATTCAGGCATCGCCTGCCCAGGACTAGGTAGCATGAAGCGCCGCACATTTTTTCGCCGCGCTGCCCTCACCGCTGGGGGGCTCGCGCTCACCGGGGTGCCCGCGGCGGGCTACGTCCGCTTCGTCGAGCCGCATTGGCTAGCCTTCACCACCAAGACGGTTGCACTACCGCACCTGCGCGCGCCGATCCGTCTGCTCCACCTCTCCGACCTCCACGAGGAGATCGTCGGCCCCGGCACCGTCGAGCGGGGCATCGCGCTCGGCCTGAATGCCCAGCCCGACGTGATCTGCGTCACGGGCGACTTCTTCTCGCGCGAGATCCGCGAACGCGACCGCTACGTCGAGGCCCTCCAGAGCCTGAGCACGGCCGCACCAACCTTCGCCGTGGCAGGCAACCACGACGGCGGCCTCTGGGTCGCGCGGCGCGGCGGCCACGCCACGCTCGCGCCCCTACGCGACCTTCTCGCCGACGGTGACGTGACCTTCCTCCACAATCAACGTACGGTCGTCGGCGTCGGCGATCAGCCGCTCGCCCTCGTGGGCGTCGGCGATCTCTGGGCGCGCGACCTCGACCTCGTTGCCTTCGACGGCGTGGCAGCGGACTTACCCACCGTACTCCTCTCGCACAACCCGGACTCGAAGCAATACGTGCAGGACACGCGGTGGGACCTCATGCTGTCGGGCCACACACACGGCGGCCAGCTTCGCATCCCAATCACCGGCGGGACGCCCTTCGCCCCTGTGCGTGACCAGCGGTTCGTGGAGGGACTGCACGCCTGGAACGGCCGGCAGCTCCACATCACGCGCGGCGTCGGCTGCATCGGACCGGCGCGTCTCAACTGCCGCCCCGAGGTGAGCGTCCTCGACCTCGTGCCCGTCTAGCGGCGGACGGCTCGACGTAGTGCGAGGAGCAGGCCGATGTGGATGCCTTCGTGGAGGTTGTTGAAGCCTAGCGCAGTTTCGAACGAGTCGAGGGCGATGCCTGTTGAGGTGGGATAGCGCTCGTAGGTGGCGAAGCGGCCCGCAGCGTGGTCGTCGGCGAGGCGCTGTGGGAGGTCGGTGAGCAGCGTGCGGACGTGGGCCTCGTCAGGCTCCCAGCTGTCGGGCCAGTCGCGGGGGCTGGTGCCCTTCCGGCAGCGTGACACGAGGGCGTCGTCCACGAGGAGTGGCAGCCCGGAAAAGCGGTAGTGCAGGAGTTGCTGCGTCACGGCGAGATGCGCCAGATGCCAGAGTGCGTGGTTGTTCCAGCCGTCCGGGATCGTCCGCAACTCGACGTCGGTGAAGCTGTCGGCGATGCGCAGCACGAAGCCGCGCGTCTCTGCGAGTAGGGCGATGGCGGGGTGGCTAGCTGGCATGTGCGTCAAAACAAGTCGTCGAGCGAGGGCAAGGTGTTGGGGTGGACGAGCGCCAGGATCACCTCGTGGAGCAGGATGAGGTAGGGCAACCCGCCGTACTCCATCTCGATGGCCTTTTCCTGGAGATGGCCTTTTCCTGGAGATGGCCTTTTCCTGGAGGACGAGCGCGGAGTCCAGGGTCTGCAGCACCAGGACCGTGCCGGGCGAGGCCTCGGCCCCCGAGTCTTGCGACCAGGCTGGCACCGTCGCGAGCAGGACGACAACGACTAGTGCTGGGACACGAGGAGTAGGTCGGGTCGATGGCG
>JBCCLD010000294.1:0-6001 GCA_039027055.1 Bacteroidota bacterium | reverse complement strand
TGGCGCTCCAGGCGGGCAAGTTGATCCGGCGTCTCTGCGATGAGCGTGTCGTAGCGGAGATACATGAGGGAGAGGCGTTGGTGCGCGCTCAGTATACTGACACCCTCGTGCCGAATCCGTATGACAGGGTTGCTAGGTTGGTCAACCACCCTTATCTCCTCCCCCGCGTTCGCGGCTTTCATACCCGAGTGGCGATGACGCAAAAGACTCGTTGATCATGCACGAGGCATTCGGCTGTGACCCAAAAAGCAGGCGGGGTGCGCCCAGGTAGAAACAGCGCACCCCGCCTTGGAATCCCGGCGAAGCCAGGAACTTGGTGCTTGAGTGCAACGCCTGCAGGGCGGCGCTCGTGCTCAAGCGATCCGTTTGCTAGTCGATGAAGCGGCGGATCACGTTGACGAGACGGACCCGCTCGCGCTCCGACTCAGCTTCCTCGTAGATCACGTACTGGCCGTTCTCGCCATAGCGAACGATGACCGCGTCCGACGTCTTCGCCAGTTGGTGCATGGCGATCTGGTCACGGAAGGGCTTGAAGGCCGCCTCGTTGTAACGGAGGTTGGTCCCGCTGTTGTTGAGGAGCCGCTTCAGCGTGGCGTTGTTGCCGTCCAAGTAAAGCACCGGAATGTCCACGTCGGCGTACTCGCCGTCAGGGCGGTAGATGAAAAAGATCTCCTGGATGCTCGACCGGAAGCCTCGCGAGTTGCCCTCCATCTTGTAGGTGATGAACACCCGGTTGGCGCTGCTGAGGAAGAGGCCCTCGTAGCTGAGGTCGTCTTCGATCTGGCTGAGGGTAAACGTCGACTCGTCTTCGCGATCGCGGCGGACCTGGAGGTCGTCGGTTTCGATGTAGGCGATGAGCGAGTCGAGGAAGACGCCCGTGACGTTCTGCTCGTTTTCGCGCTCGACGGGCACGATGATCTCGACGGTCTGGCGCCAGTTGCCTTGGGCAAGCACGGCCTGCGCGAGCAGGAGCGGTGCCACGAGAGCCACGAGGGCCAGACGACGTAGGGTGGGTTTCATGGTCAAATCAGGTCGGTGAGGCTGCCAGGCCCGCGCCGCAGCGGGAGGCCGGGGCGTGGTAGTATGGCGTGCTTACGAAATCGTGAAGCTGAACGTGCGGCTGCCCTCGTTGAGAGAGACGCCGACGGAGGCCCCCGCGTAGTTGCGGCGGAACACGTTGTTGAGTTGCACGATGATGCGGTCGCCGGGGCGCGCCGACGCGAGGGCACGAATGGCGGGGAGGCGTCCGCCGCTAAGGTTGTAGGTGCCGAGTCGCTCCGAGGCGGTGAGACCGCGCCGGATGTAGACCGTGGCACTCCCTACGCCGTAGCGGGCGTCGCTCGGGTAACGCTGCGCGAACTCCTGGTCGGGCTGGACCGAGAAGTTGAGCGCGAAGCGGCCCCGCGGCAGGTTGTCGCCGTTGTTGATCGCGCGGCCTGCGTTGGAGACGCGGATCTCTGGACGCGGCGGGTCGATGACCGCGAACGACTTTGAGCCGAGGAAGACGTTGCCGTCCGGCCCCGGCGTCTCGACGCGGATGCCGGCGCTCTGACCGCTTGGCGCGAGCGTGACCGTACGCGCCTCGTTGCCATTGAGGAGGAGCGGGCGATCTTCGAGGCCCGGCACGTCGATGCGGATCTCGTTGCGGCACTGGCGATAGAGCGCCACCTCGCCCGCGTTGACGGCCACGATCTCAGGGCGGCGTACGGTGAAAGTGCCAGAGATCGGCACCTCGCGTGTGCTCCCGTCTAGCTGCGGGACCGTCATCGTCGCAGCGTATTCGACCTCCTTCACGCTCTCGTTCTCGGCGAGCAGGTTGCCCGTCTCCATGACGAACATCGAGTCGCCGGAGGCCATGAAGCTCTCGGAGCCGTTGAGCGCGAGGCCTTCACCCGAGCCGACGGCGAGCATGGCGCGTGCCTGGAAGGGCTGGCCCAGCACCACGGTCTCCTCGGCGTCGAGGTAGGGCTGGACGTTGCCCACGGCGATGGTGCTGTCGTCCAGGTCGAACGTGCTCATCGCGTAGAGCAGGATGGGGAAGTACAACGCCAGCATGACGTTGTACCGCATGTCTTTTACAGACATAGGGATACCTCGTCAGTTTTAGGCGCGGGATACATACGTTTCGGCGGACGCTCCGTCCTTGCCGTTCGACGACACGCCGGGGTTGTTGAACATCCGGAAGCGGCGGGCGACCTGCTCCAGCTCGGAGCGGATGGCCTCGGCCTGCGAGCCGGCTGCGCCCATCTCCTGGCTGAGCGCACTCATGCCCTGGCCGAGGCGCTGCGCGTCCTGTGGGAGCGACCCGGTAGCCGTCTGCGTGAGCGTCTGGCGCATCTGCGCGACGGAGGTGCGCGCCTGGTTCATCTCCTGGCTCATGCCCCGCATCTCGGAGCCGAACTTCTGGACATCGCCCGCAAGCTCACCCATGACTTGGCCGAGTCCGGTCGTGAGTTGGTTCAGCTCCGCAGAGATGCCCGACTGCACGGCCCCGACGAGGGCTTGGTGCATCTCCTCGTTCATGCGCCTGTAGTCGGTGCCCATCTCGCTGAAGATGCGCTTGTAGTCGTCGCCCATCGTCCCGAAGATGCGGCGCACTTCGGCGGTCGCGATCTCGCGGACCTGGTCGTGGAACATAGCTGCCTTCTCGGGCGAGTCGAGCAGCACGGGCTGGCCCGCAGCACCGAGTGCCATGGTGGAGGCTCCCTTGGCGGTCACGCCCTGGAAAAAGGCCAGCAGGCCCATGGCGACGAATGCCGCCGCTTCTCCCATGAAGCCCACCATGATGACGGTGTTGTAGTCGAAGCCCAGGAGCGAGTCCCACTTGAGGATTTTCGCTGTCACACCCAGGATGGCGAGCGCGCCGAAGATGCCGACGAGCAATCCGATGAGGCCGTTGAGGCGGGCTGCGCCTTTGGATTGTGTTTCAGCCATTGTGTTCTACCTGTATTGTGGTTGGAGGGTGAGAGGGACGAGGCTACTGCCCCCCTCCGTTCTGGTCCGGCTGGCCCTGGTTGTCCTGGGGGACAGGCGGTACGAAGCCACCGGAGGGGTCGCTGCCGCCCTGCGCCTGCCCCGGAGCCGGGCCGAACTCGCTGCCGAGGTCCTTCGAGCAGCGGAAGCCCGTGTAGATGTTCGCGTCGTTCATGTCGAACGCCTCACGCACACCCACGCCGATGTAGAAGTCTTCAGCGGCCCAGGAGCCACCGCGCACGATGCGGCGGGACTCGCGGTCATCCACCCAGCGCGGGTTGAAGTCGGCCAGCACGCTGTAGGTCGGGTTGTAGGCATCGAGCGTCCACTCGGCGACGTTGCCACTCATGTTGAAGATGCCCCATGGCGACGACGGGAAGGCCCCGACGGGTGCGGTGAAGGCATACCCGTCAGCGGCGTAGCCTGCACGGCCTGGGTTGTAGTTGGCGTAGTATCCGCCGTTGGGGGCTTGCGGCGACTGGCCAGGCCAGGGGTAGATGCCCCCCGAGACGCCCGAGCGCGCGACGTACTCCCACTCGGCCTCGGTTGGGAGGCGCTTGCCTTGGGCTTGGCAGTAGGCGTTGGCCTGGTCCCACGTCACGGCCACGACCGGGTAGTCGTTGTAGGCTTGGCCGAGGAAGTAGGACTGGAAGTTGGCGCGGCCGCCGGCCTCCTGCCACGCCATCGAGTCGGGCGTCATCGCCTCGCGCGCCGACGGGGCGAGGCTCTGGAGCCACTGGCGGAATTGCATGTTGGTCACCTCAAACTTGTCGATGAAGAACGAGGAGACCGTCACGCGCTTAAAGCCCTGCGTCTGGAGGCCGAGCGGGTCTTCTTCGAAGAGGCCCATCGTGTAGGTGCCATCGGGTACGAGCACCATGTCGCCAGCCTGGCTCACGCCCGAGGGCTGGACGCCACCGCCCTGCGGGAAGCCGCCCTGCTGGGGGAAGCTGCCCTGCTGGGGGAAGCCGCCTGCAGCTTGGGCTACTGCACCGCCGATGGGACGCGCGCCTGGCACCTGGTAGGAACCGCTGAGCGCCCCCTGCCGCGCGACCGGGTCAGCGACCGTGCGACCGACGGTGCCTTGGACCGGAACGCCGACCGGCTGGCCTGCGGGTACCGCCGGCGCGTAGCCGGGCTGTCCCTCCGACACAATCCCCGTTTGCGCGGGGTTGGCTCCCCCTCCCGCCTGAGGCGTGCCGTAGCTGGGAGCCGTATTGGGCTGGCCACCGCCGGCTGCTACGTCACGAGAAACAAGGGTGGGATCCTGCGTGGGAAACTCGCGGCGGGCTACCTGCTCTTGCTCACGCGCCCGCTCCTCGGCGATGATCTCGGGGTCGTAGCGCGACGCCTTCGCAAACGTGTAGTTGACGCCCACGGCTGGGAAGACGCCGAAGCCCAACTCTTGGAGGCCGTTGGGCGCCCCCGGCGACGTCGCCAGGTCGCGGAAGAGCGTCCAGCGGGCAGCCAGCTCGAAGTTGAGCGCGATGCGATCATTGAGCGAGTAGTCCATCCCAACTCCCACAGGAATCACCGAGCGGTGATCATCGCCGCTGAAAAACAGGCCGAATCCCGAAAACACGTAGGGTTCGAAGCGGCGGGAGCCCGAGAAGGGACGCACGTTCATGGTCACCTCGGCGCTTGCCTCGTCGGTGTAGCCGAGCATCCCCTGCACCTGCAGGAACTCAGCCAACCAGATGCGCGAGCCGATCTGGAAGCCTGCCTGCGTCACGGGATCCGCATCCGGAGCCTGCGTCACGGCCGGTCCGACCTTGAGAAGCAGCGACTGGGCTACGGCAGCAGGAGCGCCGGCCAGAAGCAGCGTGAGGAGGAGTAGAGTGGAGGTCTTCATAGATCGCGTTGGATCAGGTGAGGGTGGCGGAGCAGCCGACCAGCGTGGGAGCCAGACCTAGCTGCGACGGGCACGAGGCCCTAAGTGGCGGATCGCCAGCAGTCAGGAGGTGAAAGGTGGGGTCAGGACCTGCAGAAGCGGTCAGAGTCGGAAGCGATAACCTACGTGGATAGAGGAGATCACGTCGGGACCCGTGGTGGCTCGCTGCGCACTGTCGAGGAAATCCGACGTCATGAAGCGAACCCCAAAGCGCCAGGCATCCTGAATAATAACTGACACAGGGAAGGTCAGGATAAATCGAGGGCTGGTCTGCTCGAACGTGTAGCCTAGAGACTCCAACACGTCGGGCGTGGAAAAATTGTAGGTGGTGGAGATCATCGTCGGGGCAACGCCGGCCTGGGCACGGATGAAGCCAGGACGCCCGAACACGCCAATCCGAAGGCCTGCATTGATGTCGAAGGCGAAGACGTTGACGCCCATCTTGTTGTCGGCATCCACGTCGATGTTGAAGCGGTGGTAGACCAGGCCTGTCTCCGCCAATATGAACGGACTCAGTGCCCGATCCGCGTGGACGGAGAGGCTGAACTCGGCCAGGGCGAAGTACTCAATCGGGTTGCTGGCTACGTTGCGGTCCAGCTCCCCCTGGTAGACGCCGAGACCGAGACCCAGCGTCAGCCCGTCGATGGGCCCCCGTTGCGCGTGCACGTCCGGTGTGCCCAGCCAGAAGCCGGTGAGGAGGAGGACAGCGAGCGCGAGGACGCGGGTGAGGCCGGGCTGCTCCTGAAGCCGGTCGGACTCACGCCGGAAGGGCGAGAACCAAGTCATGTAGAGTGATCGTGCGAGTGTGGAGGCTACGAAGCTCGCAGGGCGAGCGGGCGGCTACTTCCTCTCGGCAGGCATGAAACGGCGCGGTAGGGCGTCCCGACGGGGGTGGCGTTGCGATCGGGGCGCCGTGCAGCGCGGTCACGAAGGTCAGTCAGGTGAATCGAGAAGGAGTCGGGTCGGGTGACCACAGCCGACACACACAACCCGCATGGATCATACCAGTTTTGAGACGCAGGACGAGACGGCGGACGAGACGGGGTAAGCCCCCTAGCCTATCAGGAAGGATCAGCGACAAAGGACTGTGTCCCAAGCCACCATCATTCGCGCCTGCCTCTCGAGTCGGCACGGATG
>JBCCLD010000293.1:0-6003 GCA_039027055.1 Bacteroidota bacterium | reverse complement strand
TCCCGACCCGAACGGCGTCCGTGCGGCCAACGGCGCGCCCGGTCCCGACTACTGGCAGCAGCGCGCCGACTACCGCATCGCCGTAGCGCTGGACACGACCACGCACCGCGTCTCCGGTACCGTCGCGATCACGTACACCAACAACAGCCCGCACGACCTCGATGTCCTCTGGCTGCACCTGGAGCAGAACCTCTTCGCCGACGGCAGCCGCGGCGCTGCGACGACGCCCGCTGGGTCGCGTTGGAGCGGGGCGTTCAGCGAGGGCGGCTTCAAGCTCTCCGATGTCGAGGTGACGCACGGCGGCACGACCGCCGCCGTGGACTATGTCGTGACCGACACGCGCCTGCGGATCCTGCTCGACGAGCCGCTGGCGGCTGAAGGCGGGCAACTCACCATCTCGATGGGCTTCGGCTTCACCGTGCCGCCCTATGGCGCCGACCGCATGGGCATCTTCGAGGCGGAGCGCGGGACCGTCTACGAGTTCGCGCAGTGGTATCCGAAAGTCGCTGTCTTCGACGATGTCACCGGCTGGAACCACCAGCCCTACCTCGGGCAGGGCGAGTTCTACCTCGGCTACGGCGACTTCGACCTCGAACTGACCGTGCCGTCGAACATGCTTGTCGTGGCGACGGGTGCCCTCGTCAACGAGAACGAGGTCTACACGCCGGAGCAGCAGGCGCGCCTCGCCGAGGCACGGGCGAGCGAGGAGCGCGTCTACATCGTCGCGCCCGACGAGGTGGGCACGCCCGCTGCGCGGCCGATGAAGTCCCAGACGCTCACGTGGCGCTTCGACGCCGACAACGTCCGCGACGTGGCGTGGGCCGCCTCCGCCGCGTTCATCCTCGACGGCGCGGGCTACACGACGCCGCCGACGCACGAGACCGGCGAGCCCAACGACGTGCTCGTGCTGTCGGCCTACCCGCACGAGGGCATCGGCACGCCGCAGACGCCCGGCTGGGAAGAAGCCACGGAGTACGGCCGCTTCTCCATCGTCACGCACTCCGAAATGTGGTACCCGTACCCCTATCCGGTCGCGATCAGCGTGGCGGGCATCGTCGGGGGGATGGAGTATCCGATGCTCCACTTCTCCAGCGTCAACGCGCGCGACAAGGGCCTCTTCGGCGTCGTCGACCATGAGCTGGGGCACAACTGGTTCCCGATGATCGTCGGCTCCGACGAGCGGCGGCACGCCTGGATGGACGAGGGCTTCAACAGCTTCCTCGGCGTGCACGCCAACGAGCGGTTCTACGACGACAGCGAGAACGCGCGCGTCGTCCGCCTCACCCGCTCGACCGCGGCGGCCAGCTTCATGCAGCAGCCGTGGGCGCAGGACCAGGCGATGGCGCTCTACCCCGACCAGATCCGCCGCGACGCGCTCGGCTTCCTCGCCTACCGCAAGCCTGCCAAGGGCCTGCTCATCCTCCGCGACCACGTCCTCGGCCCTGAGCGCTTCGACCCGGCGTTCAAGGCGTACATCGAGCGCTGGGCCTACAAGCATCCGCAGCCCGCCGACTTCTTCCGCACCATCGAGGACGTGGCGGGCGAGGACCTCGACTGGTTCTGGCGCGGCTGGGTCTACTCCACCGAGACGTTCGACGCCGCCATCACGGGCGTCGCGGCGATGCCAGCCGGTGGCACAGGCGCGCGCGTCGAAAACCGCGGTGGCCTCGTCTTCCCCATCGACGTGCAGTTCACCTTCGCCGACGGGCGCACCGACGTGCAGCGCATCCCCGTCGAGGCGTTCTACACGACCGATACCGTGATCGCCGTCACGTCGAAGAGCGGGGCGGTCACGCGCGTCGAACTCGACCCCGGCGACCACCTCCCGGACACTACGCCCAGCGGCGATGTGTGGACGGCAGAGGATGTGGGTGGCAACGGATCGGGCACAAAGGAGTAAGCCACCCATTCACGGAAGACGATGAGCACGGAAGACGATGAGCACGGAAGACGATGAGCACCACGCAGACCTTGTCCGCCTCGCCAACAGCAACTCTTGAGTCGCCGAGCCCAGGGCCGCTGACATGGGAGCGGCTATGCACCGATCCAGCGTTCGCCTTCTTGCAAGACCTCCCCTTCAAGATCGAGACCAACCGCTGGGGCCAACTCGTCATGAGCCCGACCTTCTTCCGGCACAGCTATTTCCAGAAGCGCATCATCCGCTTGCTCGACGCGCTGCTCACCGAACCGGGCGAGGCCTTCGCAGAGGTCGCTGTGCAGACGACGGACGGCAACAAAGTGCCCGACGTGGTCTGGATGCCGCGCGCCCTGTCAGCTGCGTCGATGGAGACGTTTGCGCTGCCGGAGGCCCCACCGATCTGTGTCGAGGTGATCTCACCAGGCAACCATCCCGACGAGATCGCGCAGAAGCGGGCGCTCTACTTCGAGGCGGGGGCCGCGGAGGTATGGATCTGCGACCGCGACGGTGCCGTGCGCTTCTTTGCGCCCGAGGGGGAGCAGGAGCGTTCCACGCAGGTCCCCGGTTTCCCGGCGCAGATTGAGCTGCCCAGCGGTTGATCGGTCGGAACGCAGACGGAGAAACGCGCAAAAGTGCGAGGCCGTCCGGGCACGACCGGGGCGGCCTCGCCTACTTTCCGGCGTTCCCACCCGCTTATCCTCTGCTCATGTCTGTCCCCGACCTCCTGCGCGGCCTGCTCGGCCTCGTCGGCATCCTTGCCATTGCGTTCGCTTTCTCCAGCCACCGCACGCGCATCAATTGGCGGACCGTCGGCTTCGGGTTGCTGCTGCAACTCGTCTTCGCCGTGTTCATCCTCAAGGGCGAGGACATGGCGACGGTGTTCGCGCCGCTGGGCTGGCCGAAGGCCGCGTTCGCGTTCGTGGCGGGGCTGTTCGTCGACTTCCTCGCAGCGGTGGAGGTCGGGTCCGCGTTCATCTTCGGCAGCCTCGGCCTCGGCCCGGCGAGCGAGGGGTCGCTGGGCTTCTTCTTCTTCTCGCAGGTGCTGCCGACGGTGGTTGTGTTCGCTGCGCTCATGTCCATCCTGTACTATCTCGGGGTGATGCAGGTGGTCGTGCGCGGTATGGCGTGGGTGGTGCGCCGCGCGCTGGGCACGAGCGGGCCGGAGAGCCTGAGCGTGAGCGCCAACATCTTCGTCGGGCAGACCGAGGCCCCGCTCGTGATCAAGCCCTACGTGGAGAAGCTGACGCGCAGCGAACTCATGGCCGTGATGACGGGTGGCATGGCGACGATCGCGGGGGGCGTGCTGGCGAGCTACGTCGCGTTCCTCGGCGAGCGCTACGCGCAGGCGACGGGCGTGGCCGTGGAAGTCGGGCAGCAGCTCTTCGCCGAGCAGCTCCTCGGGGCGAGCGTGATGGCGGCCCCGGCGGCGCTCATCCTCGCCAAAATCCTGATCCCCGAGACGGAGGACGTGCCCGACGTGGACGCCCGCTTCACCACCGATGCCCAGTTCGCAGCCGACGCGGGCGAGGCCACGCTGCCCTCCACGGCGTCCGACGAGGCCGCCGCGGGCGTCGCTGCCGCCGTGATCGACGACGGGCCGAAGAACGTGATCGACGCGGCCGCCTCGGGGGCCGCCGACGGGATGAAGCTCGCGCTCAACATCGGCGCGATGCTGATCGCGTTCCTGGCGCTCATCGCCATCATTAACGGCAGCCTTGGCTGGGCGGTGGAACTCATGGGGGTCACGCTGCCGGAGGACAAGGGCGCGCTGGATCTCGCGCTCGGCTTTGTCCTGGCGCCCGTCGCCTGGCTCGTGGGCGTCCCGATGGCCGACATCACCACGTTCGGCGGCTTCCTCGGCACGAAGGTCATCGCCAACGAGTTCGTCGCCTACACCCTGCTCGCCGACGCCATCGCCGCGGGTAGCATCCAGCCGAAGACCATCACCATCGCGACGTTTGCGCTGTGCGGGTTCGCCAACCTGTCGTCCATCGGCATCCAGATCGGCGGCATCGGCCCGCTCGCGCCGAGCCGCACCGGCGAGATCGCGGCGCTCGGCGTCCGCGCCGTCCTCGCAGGCACCCTCGCCAACCTGATGACCGCGACCATCGCGGGCGTGTTGCTCGGGTGAGACCAAGTCCGGAAACACTCTTCAGGTTTGAAGCCCGCTAGATCGACCACCCTCCAACCCCTCCTGTCCAGGAGGGGAGCGTTCCTTGCCAGCTGTTCCGGTGTAGTGCGGGCGGATATGGTGAGACCCGTCAGTCGCGCAGCGGCGTCAGCAGGCTGTCGGCCTCGGCGATCTGTGCTCGCATGCGTGCGGTGCGGTCCTCAGCAGACGCTTCGTAGGTGTCGGCATAGGCGTCCAGCCCGGCCATGACCTGCACGATCAGGAGGTCGAGCGCCAGTCGTTCACGATCGTTGAGTGCCGCGAGGGCGGCCTGTGCGTCGTCCAACGCGGCATCGAAGCGTGGTTGCTGGGCGGCATAGGTCGCCTCCACGTCTTTTCGAAGAGCGGCTGACTGACCACGTAGGGTCGAGTCGGCGTACTGCTCCAGGCGGTTGTTCCAGTTGGAGAGGAGGCGCTCTATCAGTGCATCCACGCGGCGGCGATGGTCGCGAAGCTGCGCCACGTTCTGCTCGCCGTTGCTGCTGAGCAGTTCGATCGCCCGCAGCGCGTCCGTGTCGACCTCTTTCTCCAGGAGTGTGGCAAGCTGCCGCCAGGACTCCGGGCTCCGCCGCACCGAGGTGGCATAGTCCGACTCGCTGATCTCAACGCGCTCTAGCGTCGAGGTCTCGATGGGCGCGTCGAGGTCGTCAGCGGTAGGCTGAGAGCGCCCACACCCGACGACGAGACAGGCACCAAGCGTGAGAAAAACAACGCGGGACAACATGGCAAGCACGGTGAAACGACATGGACGCGGAGCGCCAAGCTACTTCCAACCACAAACCACAGCGAGCACCGCGAGCGTCCCACAAGTGAGCGCAGCGAACGAACCACAGGCCGCAGGCCGCCCCACAGCGAACACCGTGAGCGTCCCACAGGCCGCAGGCCGTCCCACCCCCTAGCTCGACCGGTTGCCGCGGCGCCACATCAGCACGGCGAGCCACAGCAGGAAGACCTGCACGCCGAGCGGGAACGTGTCAGGGAGGTCGACGCTCGCGCGGCGGGTGAGCAGGTTGCGCTTGCGGATTAGGCCGAGGCGTGGGCCGTCTTCGTCCGTGAGCACCTCGAACCGGTCGCTGACGAGGCTCTTGCGCTTGACGATGAGGTGCGTCGTGCCCGTGTCGGCGAGGGGTGCGTCGAGGATGACGTCGAACGTGCCCGTGAAGAGGCTGCGCTTGGTGGCGCGCGCGATCACGATGCCTTCGAAGGCGAGCGTGTAGTCGCCGGCGAGCCCCTCGCGGTCGAGGCGGAAGGGGATGCCGCCGATGTCCAGGTCGGCCCCTTCGAGGAGTAGGCCGACGTCGAGGAACGCCACCTCGCGGCTACTCTCGTAGACCCGGTAGTCCCAGGAGAAGAGCCCGGTCGTCTTGGCATCGAGCATGGGAAGGTGTCGAGCGTGAAGGGTCAAGGCGGAAAAACCCGCTTAGAGTGAGGCGGAAGGCGGAAAGTTCCTGGTTTTCAGAACACCCGCCAGGTTTTTTGCATAGGAGAGGCGTGTCCAGCCTCTTCGTACCCGTCCATACAAAGGGGCTGCGGACGTGGAGTACGCAACAGGTTTCACCAACATCGAGGTCAGTTTTGGCTTTCTATCAGCTTCAGGATGCTACCCTCAACGGGGTCGAAGGGCGTGGCTACGCCTACCCATCAAGACCTTCAAGGGCAAGGAATACCGCGGTGTGTTCTTTGCCGAGGACGAGGAAGCCCAGGCGGCCGTCGTGGAAGCCGTCGAGGCCGAGACGGCCGAGTTCACCGGCACCGTCTACGAGCGCACCAAGTCGCCCGTCCGGACGTTCGACGTCAACGTCACCGAGACCGTCTCGTCGGGCCTCGGCGAGCGAGCCGACTTCGAGGCACTAGAGAAGCCGTAGCGTGGCACCTCCTGCTGAATAGGGCGCGGGCGCAGCACGAAGCTGCGCCC